>CBFCWO010000004.1:0-74518 GCA_965601625.1 uncultured Flavobacteriaceae bacterium
GCTGGAAAGGGGCCTGGTTGGCCAGTACAGTACGTTCATATGCTGCAATGGCCTGACCCGAAATGGTATCTGTGTATCTTACAGAGGCGTCGACCTCTGGGAATGCCTGATCGAATAGCTCCTTGTAATAGGGTATCTCAGCGAGCATTTCGGGATCACAGTGCAGGCGGTGGACTCCCATCCCGGCAATGGCCTGAATTTCCAGGCCCTGAAACCCAAGGAAATTAACCTCCTTTGGTGTCCCGGATGTCCAGGATGCTTCGGTGCCTTCATTCATGCCGGTTGCCCCAAATTGCCCGTTCCAGAGCATGAGTTCCTGATAGGCGGTGTTCAGGACGCTTGGTGTTCGAATGGGCTGCACATCCATTTGGCTATCCAAATATTCCGTGGAAGGCAATCTCGATTCACCCATGGAGCCAAAACCTATCCCTCCTTCGCCAATCCCTTGCTTGAGCCCACTTTGAAATCCCGCTTTAACATGGTGGCAACTCGCACACGAATAGGTTTGTGAACCTGCGGAACGAATTGCTTTGGTTCCCATGCCGGTTTCGTGGAATAATAATTGGCCCAGCAGCACTTTTGGTTCGGAAAGGGGATTCTTCGGGTCACCAGGGATGTTTTCAAAGTCCTCGCTGTCCGGAAGCAACAAATGCGATGTAGACCCATATCGGACCTGAAGCTGGGCTCGCAGGGTTTGACTTAGATTGTTGGAAACTGGGCGGTATAGATCACGGTCATTTGTGCAAGAAGGCAAAATGAGTACAGCCATAATTAGGCTCAGTAGGTGCAGGTGTTTTCTACACATGACAGCTAGGTGTTTGAGGCTTCAATATCTTACAACCTCCGGATTATTGGAAATATTTTCGACCTAAGCTGTTCTCTATCTGCTAAGTTGTTTTAATCCCAGGGTTTAGGATTTCAGATATAGCATTTTCTTTTTGTAGTCGATCACAGCCCTGCCCTTTTTGAGGATATCTGCCCCGATGATCCCATCGATGGCCCCGGATTCCTGGGAGGTCAGTGCATGGTTTACATGGCTGAGATCGAAGAGTACTACCGGCCACTTCTTCCGTTTCCATCCTCCGAGCTCTATGGAGTTCTCCGATGAGATTCGGGCTTCCATGTCGATAGCTCCCGCACCAGCGGCTTTGACCTCCTCCGGTTCGGAAACCAGGCTGAAACGCTCTGCCATCTCCTGGGCAACACAGGTGTTGGAAGCCCCGGTGTCTACGATAAAACGTCCGGGGACATGGTTGATCCGGGCTTCCACCTCGAAATGGTCCGTGCCGGTCCGGTACATCTTTACCGGAACGAATCCCTTTTTTTTGAGGTACTTTTTCAGGGAAGCCATGGGCTGTTTTTGGCAAAGATAATCCTATTTTTGTCCCATGCTGACGGATACCCACACCCATTTATACCTTGAGGCCTTTGATGAAGACAGGGACGCTATGATGAACCGGGCACGGGAGGCCGGCGTAGGCCGGTTTTTCCTGCCGGCTATTGACTCCTCTTATGTTCCTGCCATGGAGCTTTGCAAAGAGCGCTATCCCCAGGAGGTCTATCTAATGGCGGGCCTGCATCCCACCCACGTGAAAGAAGACTTTCTGAAAGAGCTGGACCTGGTGGAAAAGCAACTCGAACAGGGAGGATATGTGGCCGTTGGCGAGATCGGTATCGATTTGTACTGGGACAAGACCCGACTGGATGATCAAATCATCGCTTTCAAGCGGCAGATCCGCCTTGCGCAAAAATTCAACCTCCCCATTGTAATCCATTGCCGGGAGGCATTTGATGAAATTTTCCAGGTGCTGGAGGAAGAGAAGCACGGACAACTTAGGGGCATATTCCATTGCTTTACAGGGACACACCAGCAGGCGGAGCACGCCATTTCCCTGAATATGAAATTGGGGATCGGAGGCGTAGTGACTTTCAAGAATGGCAAAATTGACCAGTTTATCCATCAGATTCCCCTGGAGCATATTGTTCTGGAGACCGATTCCCCCTACCTTGCCCCAGTGCCTTACAGGGGAAAGCGAAACGAAAGTGCATTCCTGGGCCTGGTTGCGCAACGCCTGGCCGACCTGTATGGTCTGAGCAGGGAGGAAATTGGCCGGATAACCACTGAGAATTCGAGGGCTGTTTTTGGTTGTTAAAACGTTCTTTCTGAACAGAGGCCTATATTTACGGAGCTATGACCCATCGCAAACCACATATTCTGCTGATTTATACCGGGGGAACCATCGGGATGGTGCAGGATTACGAATCCGGACACCTGAAGGCCTTTGATTTTGACAAACTCGTCGAGAATATTCCGGAACTCTACCAGCTGGACAGTGTCATCCATTCCATTTCCTTTCTCAAGCCAATCGATTCCTCCAATATGGGGTTGGGTCACTGGAAATTGCTTGCGGAGCAGATAGGAAAGCATTACAACAAGTACGATGGCTTTGTGATCCTTCATGGGAGCGATACGATGAGCTATACGGCATCGGCACTGAGCTTTATGCTGGAAAACCTGGCCAAACCGGTGATCCTGACCGGCTCCCAACTGCCTATTGGGGATCTCAGGACGGACGCCAAGGAGAATCTGATCACCTCTATACAAATGGCTGCCCTGCGGGAGCGGGACCGGCCGGTAGTGCAGGAAGTCTGCCTCTATTTTGAGAATACGCTGTACAGGGGCAATCGGACAACAAAGATGAGTGCAGAGCAGTTTAGGGCCTTTGATTCTCCCAATTATCCGGTACTGGGAACCTCGGGGGTGCACCTGAAGATACAGCAGGAGTACCTGTGGCGTCCAAAGGGACAAAAGTCCCTGCAGGTGCACACCGAACTGGATAACAGGGTTGGCTTGCTGAAGATATTTCCCGGGATCCACCCGGACTGGGTTCGGACATTGCTGGAGGCCCCCGATCTGAAAGGACTCGTCCTGGAGTCCTACGGGGCGGGAAATGCCCCCACGGCTGCATGGTTTACGGATTTGCTCCGTCAGACGGTTAACAGAGGCGTGCATGTGGTGAATGTCACCCAATGCCCAGGGGGCAGTGTTTTAATGGGCAAATACAAGGCCAGTGCCGCCCTGGCGGAAATGCAGCTGATCGACGGCAAGGACATCACTACCGAAGCGGCCCTCTGCAAACTGATGTATCTTTTGGGAAGCGGGGTCTCCCCAAGGTCCTTCAAAACTATTTTTGAGACTTCCCTGAGGGGTGAAATGCTGTAAATTCTGAAGGTAAAATTTTAGAAAATCCTATTTTTTTTGTTTATTGCCCCCCCTGTTGCGGGAAACCCCAACAAGATTCTAGAGAGGTGGCCGAGTGGTCGAAGGCGCGCGCCTGGAAAGTGCGTATGCACCCACAAGGTGCATCGAGGGTTCGAATCCCTTCCTCTCTGCCAAGATCGTTTGTATTGATAATTCCGCAAGGATTTTTATCATCCCTGAGCGATTTGCTTTTCAAGCCCTGTAATTTTTAGAGAATTCAAGAAAAACCAGGGGTTGCTTTAATTTTTTAGTTCCATTTTTTTTATATCTTTAGCCGTAATAACTAATCTAAATTTAAGTTTGAAAAAATGAAAAAAGTATTCTCCATCCTGGCCATGGCTGGGCTATTTGTCCTCAGTACAAATACGGTAAGCGCTAATGCGAACGCAATTCCTTCGAATATTTCGTCCACTCTGGCCACCGCTACTGTCATGCTTCAGGAGGAAGCAGCTGCAGCTTCCGAGGATCGTGGTTTTACCCAGGTTCTCAAAGAGCAGTTCATCCAGGGAGGTGCCGGATTTATGGGTATTGTTCTTCTCTGTTTGATTTTAGGACTGGCTGTGGCAATCGAGCGTATCATTTACCTCAATCTGGCGAGCACCAACACCACCAAATTGAAAAATCAGGTTGAAGATGCACTTGCTACTGGTGGTATCGAAGCTGCCAAGGAAGTTTGCCGTAACACCAAGGGCCCCGTTGCCTCCATTTTCTACCAGGGACTGGACCGCGCCGGTGACAGCATCGAAGCCGCTGAAAAAGCAGTAGTTGCTTACGGAGGTGTGCAAATGGGACAGTTGGAGAAAAACGTCTCCTGGTTGTCGCTTTTCATCGCCATTGCGCCCATGCTTGGATTCATGGGAACGGTAATTGGTATGATCCAGGCCTTCCAGAAGATTAGTGCTGTAGGTAACCTTAGTGCATCCCTGATTGCCGGAGATATTCAGGTGGCACTCTTGACTACAGTATTTGGTCTGATTACAGCGATCATCCTGCAGATCTTTTACAATTATATCATTGCCAAGATCGACAGTATCGTCAATGATATGGAGGATTCTTCGATCACGCTGATCGATATGCTGGTAGATCACAAAAAATAAATCGGACCTTAAGACATCATTATGAATAAGATTGTAAAAATAAGTTTGGCAGTTCTTGGGGCTGCAGCTGCGATCCTCTGGTCACAGCTACCTGGCGGTGATGTGCCGGTAGGAGAGGCTGTGGAAAGCGGAGCAGTGCACTGGATGTTCATGATCATGTATTTGCTCCTGGGCATCGCAGTCGTATTTAGTTTGGTTTTTGCGCTTAAAACCATGATCTCCAAACCAGAAAGCTTAAAGAAAACCCTTGTGGGTATTGCAGCGTTTCTCGTGGTAGTAGCCCTTTCATACGTCCTTTCGAACGGGGCCGATGGAACGGTTGAAACCATGGCCGGCAGAGGTGTGTCGACTACTGAAGGCGTTGTGAAGAACATTGGCGCTGGATTAAACATGTTTTTCCTGCTCGTAATCATCGCTGTAGTATCTATGCTGTGGGGAGGAATCAAGAAAATGCTTAGAACATCTTAACCAAAGGATTATGCCCAGAAGAGGAGGACCACCCGAAGTAAATGCAGGATCCATGGCGGATATCGCCTTCCTGCTGCTCATATTTTTCCTGGTAACCACAACCATTGAAACGGATTCAGGGCTGGACCGTATGTTGCCGCCCATTGAGCCGCCGGATACGGATGTTGTGATCAAGCAGAAGAATATCTTCACGGTCAATATTAACAAGAATGGCCAGTTGCTGGTTGAGGAAGAGCTTTTGAGCCTTCAGCAACTCCGGCAGGCTGCGATTGATTTTCTTGACAATGGCGGTGACGGAACCTGTAATTACTGCAAAGGACGCAAGGATGCTTCTTCTTCGGATAACCCGACCAAGGCGATCATTTCATTGAAGAATGACCGTGAGACCAAGTATGCCACCTATATCACCGTGCAGAACGAATTGGTTGGGGCGTATAACGATCTCAGGAACCGGGAGGCGCAACGGCTGTTCGGACGCGATTTTACGGATATGGAGGCCGAGTTCCTAAATCCGGAAACACCTTCCAGCGTTCGGGATGATCTGAAGGACAAGGTGAAACGGGTCCAGGATTTGTTTCCTCAGAAACTCTCAGAAGCAGAAACGAACACCAATTAATAAGGGAATTTCATGGCAAAGTTTAATAAGAAAAAGGATGGGGATTTACCTGCGGTTTCGACCGCTTCCCTGCCGGATATTGTTTTCATGTTGTTGTTTTTCTTCATGACGGTTACCACCATGAAGGACAGCACGCTGATGGTGGAAAACACCCTTCCCAATGCGAGCGAGACCAAAAAGCTCGAAAAGAAAGACCGGGTGATCTATATCTATGTCGGGAAACCCACGAGTCAGTACACCAAGGTTTTTGGGACAGAGCCGAAGATCCAGCTGAATGATAAATTTGCCAATGTATCTGATGTAGGCGATTTTATTCTGCAGGAACGCGCTAAAAAGCCTCAGGAACTTCAAAACGTATTAACCACGGCAATGAAGGTGGACAAAAATGCGAACATGGGGCTCATCTCCGATATCAAGCAGGAATTGAGAAAGGTAAATGCGCTCAAAGTGAATTATACAACATTTGAAGGGGACGCGTTCCGGAACCTTCAATAACATTTTTTCAAACCAGTTATTGAAAAAACGCTTCACACCATGAAGCGTTTTTTTTTCGGATAGCATGAAATACCCGATACTTGGCATCGTATTGCTTCTCTCCCTGACCCTGGCGGCGCAGGAGGACGAAATGGACGAATTCGAGGAATTTTACCGCGAAGACCAATTCTATATGGGGGTGACCTATAACATCTTGCTGGATTTGCCGGATGGGGTCTCCCAGAATGGTTTGTCCTATGGATTGCAGGGCGGGGTTATCAGGGATTTTCCATTGAACAAGTCATGTACTTTCGCCCTGGGTGTGGGGCTGGGCTATGCCTTTAATTCCTATTATACCAATTTAAGAGCCCTCAAGGAAGGGGAGAATATCCGATATGAGATTCTGAGTGGATCCGATTATAATCGCAACAAACTGGAAACGCACATCATCGAACTTCCTTTGGAATTCAGATGGCGGAATTCCACCCGTACAGAACACAAATTCTGGCGTATCTACGGCGGGTTCAAACTGGGATATATCGTGGGGACGCGCTCTAAATTTGTGACTGATGAATTCAAGGATAGTTTTTTTAATCCGGATTCTGAAAATTTCAGATACGGCCTTATGCTCAACGTAGGCTACAATACCTTCAATCTGCATTTGTACTACGGATTAAATAACCTTTTTGAGGACGGGATCACCATTGAGGACGGTCAGTCCCTGAACATGATACCCCTGCATCTCGGGCTTATTTTCTACATCCTATAGGGGTGTATGGCATCACCACCCCCTCTCCAAAACAATCACATCCAGAATTGGACCAGGATAAGCTGAGATATCAAGCCTATAAGCCATCCGGTAAGCATGGCAGCCCGGCCGTGCAGCTTAAGGAATAGCCTGGCGGAGGCTAACAATCCGCAGCCCAATGTACAGAGGCTTATGGCCACTACAATATTCTTCTCGAAGTGGATGCTGAGATTCACCATAAACATCAACACGCTTCCGATCCCTACCATATGAAGGCTTACCACCTTGCCCAGCAGTGCCAGGAAGAGGCAACTCGCCGTGGCCAGTGCCATTCCCATGAAGTAGTAATACAGCTCTATCGTGTAGTGGTTGGGAATGATGTTTAATAGTACCATAAGGATCAGGGCAAGGAAGATCAACAGGGGGTAGATCCGTTCTTCGGCGGACTGTAACAAGGGGGATCGCATCATCCCCAATTGCTTTAAGATCAGCAGGCTTGCCAGCGGAATGATGACGGTAAGGATAAAAATCGGCAGGATGTTTCCGCCCTGCATTTCCAGGGGGCTGTATTTGGGGGTCACCATAAAATAAAAAACCGTACCGTAGGTAGGGATAAAAAGGGGGTGCAGTATGAAGCTGATCAGTTTACTAAAATGGCGCATCATATTTCTTTGCGGAGGCGAGCTACGGGAATTCCAAGTTGCTCGCGGTATTTGGCAACCGTTCTTCTCGCTATGGGGTATCCCTTCTCCTTTAAGATCCCTGCCAGTTTATCATCTGTGAGTGGTTTCCGTTTATCCTCGTCACCAACCACAGTTTCCAGGATTTTCTTGATCTCTCGTGTGGAAACATCTTCTCCTTCCACGTTTTTGACGGATTCGGAGAAAAACTCCTTGATCAGTTTCGTGCCGTAGGGCGTGTCTACATATTTGCTGTTTGCTACCCTGGAAACGGTGGAAACATCCATGCCAATCTGATCCGCAATATCCTTCAGGATCATGGGTTTCAGGTTCCGCTCATCCCCGGTTAGAAAATATTCCCTCTGATAGTTCATTATGGCGTTCATCGTGGTATAGAGGGTTTGCTGCCGTTGTTTTATGGCATCGATGAACCATTTGGCGGCATCCAGCTTCTGCTTGATAAAAAGCACTGCATCTTTCTGAGTCCTGGACTTATCCTTGGCACTTTTATACCCGGCCAACATATCCGAGTAGCTTCGGGATACATGTAATTCAGGGGCGTTCCGGCTATTGAGGCTTAGTTCCAGCTCCCCTTCTACGATCCTGATGGTAAAGTCAGGGACCACGTGTTCCACCATTTTAGAATTTCCCGAGTAGGACCCCCCGGGTTTTGGATTCAATTTTTCGATTTCCTGTATAGCCCCTTTGAGGGATGCTTCGTCCACATTGTGGCGCTGCATCAATTTTTTGTAGTGTTTTTTGGTAAAATGATCAAAGGACTTTTCAAGGATTTCCCGGGCCAGCTCAATGGTGGGGCTACCTTCTTTTCGCCCCAGTTGTAACAACAAACATTCATCCAGTGACCTTGCACCCACCCCTGGCGGATCCAATTGTTGTACTTTGTTCAGGACCCCCATAATGGTCTTTTCATCCGTAAAGATGTTCTGGGTAAAAGCAAGATCATCCAGGATATCGGGAATAGGCCTCCGAATATATCCGCTCTCATCAACACTGCCGACCAGGAATTCGGCAATCTGCCACTCCTCGTCATCCAGGTATTCGGTATTGAGTTGGTTTAACAGGTATTGGTTGAAGGAAATCCCCGCCGCATAGGGCACCTGTTTTTCGTCTTCTTCCCCGTAATTGCTGCTTCGGGTCCGGTAATCGGGGATTTCGTCATCACTGAGATATTCATCAATATTGATGTCGTCAGTATCGATCACATCGGATTCTGAACCGGTCTCGTAGGGATCCTGAAATTCATCTTCCGATCCTTCGGCTTCTGCCTTTCCGGATTCCAGGGCCGGATTCTCTTCCAACTCCTGCTTTAGACGCTGCTCAAAGGCCTGCGTAGGCAACTGTATGAGTTTCATCAGCTGTATCTGCTGAGGAGACAGTTTTTGAGAAAGCTTGAATTGCAGGTGTTGCTTAAGCATATGGGGATTTTGTAAGCGGTCATTGCGCCGCTTAAAATTACGCAATTCCCTTTAAAACGCTGCGTTTTGTGGTGTTCGGGGGAAGGGTATGACATCGCGTATATTGCCCATTCCGGTGGCGAATTGCACCAGTCGCTCAAAACCAAGTCCGAAGCCGCTGTGTACTGCTGTTCCAAACTTTCTCAGGTCCAGATACCACCCAAGCTCCCGTTGGTCTACACCGAGTTCCTCCATCTTTTGCTTCAGGACTTCCAGGCGCTCCTCCCTTTGGGAGCCTCCAACGATTTCTCCAATTCCGGGGAAAAGGATATCCATGGCACGAACGGTTTTTCCATCCTCGTTCAGCCGCATATAAAAGGCCTTGATCTCTGCCGGATAATTGAAAAGGATCACCGGACACTTAAAATGCTTCTCTACCAGGTAGCGCTCGTGTTCGCTTTGCAGGTCCGTGCCCCATCCTTCAATCGGAAAAGCGAATTTTCGCTTCTTATTGGGCTTGCTGTTTCGCAGGATTTCAATGGCCTCCGTATAGGTCACTCGTTTAAACGGCTGTTCGGTCACGAAACGCAGCCTTTCCATCAGAGCCATGCCACTGCGCTCTGCCTGTGGTTTGTTCTTGTCTTCATCCTGCAGCCTTTTTTCCAGGAACTGCAGGTCTTCCTGACAGTGGTTGAGAATGTACCGTATCACTTCCTGAATAAAGTCTTCTGCCAGGTCCATATTGGCATCCAGATCATAGAAAGCCATCTCGGGTTCAATCATCCAGAATTCTGCCAGATGTCGCGAAGTATTTGAATTTTCGGCCCGAAAGGTGGGCCCGAAGGTGTAGACCTTTCCCAGTCCCATGGCATAAGCCTCAGCTTCCAGCTGACCTGAAACCGTCAGGTTGGTTTCCTTCCCGAAAAAATCTGACTTGAAATCCACTTCGCCATCATCGGTAAGTGGTGGATTTTTAGGATCCAGGGTGGTTACGCGGAACATCTCCCCGGCCCCTTCAGCATCCGAACCCGTAATGATGGGAGCATGGAAATAGAAAAAGCCCCTGGAATTGAAATACTGGTGCACGGCAAAAGACAGCGCAGCACGAATACGCATAACGGCACCAAAGGTATTGGTGCGAACCCTCAGGTGCGCCTGTTCCCTGAGGAATTCCATGGTGTGTTTCTTGGGCTGTATCGGGTAGTGATCCGGGTCAGCCCCTCCCAGTATTTCCAGATGCCCGACCTGGATTTCCACATGCTGTCCTCTTCCCTGGCTCTCTACAAGGGTTCCTTGTATTTGCAGGGCAGCTCCGGTATTGATCTGTTTGAGGAGTCCTTCTTCCATGGACTCAAAATCAACCACACACTGAAGGCTCTTTAGGCTGGAACCATCGTTTAATGCAATAAACCGGTTGCTGCGAAAGGTGCGCACCCATCCGGCAACACATACTTCCTGATGCAACTTCGGGTCTGTGAGCAGGGTTTTAATCGGGGTTGTTTTCATGAAATCGAGAACTGTATTTTTAAAGGGCAAAGATACGGTATTGATCCAAACTGACTTGCTGCTAAGGACAAGACTATGGGATGGTGGGAGCTTCTCTTTCCGTATCGTCTTCCTCCGTGAGGATGTCGATCTGAGGCTCCTTCAGGATCTTTTTATTGGCAATGCTCCTCTCGAGGGATAATAAGAGGGAAGGCAGGAGGATCAGGTTTGCGAGCATGGCAAAGAGCAGGGTGGCCGAAACAAGAGCCCCCAGGGCCACCGTTCCTCCGAAGCTCGATATAATAAATACCGAGAATCCGAAAAATAGCACGATGGAGGTATAGAACATACTCACTCCGGTCTCCCGCAGTGACGCATAAACAGATTGTTTTATACGCCAGCGATGCGTGGCCAGCTCCTGCCGGTATTTCGCCAGGAAGTGAATGGTGTCATCCACCGAGATCCCAAAGGCAATGCTGAACACCAGGATGGTGGATGGCTTAATGGGGACCCCGGCAAAGCCCATTACTCCTGCTGTAATCACCAGGGGCAGCAGGTTTGGGATCAGCGAGATGATGATCATGCGGAAGGAGCGGAAAAGGTAGGCCATAAACAAGGCGATCAAAACAATGGCCAGCCCAAGGGACATCAAGAGGTTGCGCACCAGGTATTTTGTCCCTTTTAAAAACAGGAGTGCCTTTCCGGTAAGGTATACGTCATAGCGTTCCGCGGGGAAAATACGATCGACTTCTTCCAGGAGCCCCAGTTCGATAGCCTCCATCCGCTCGGTGTCTACGTCCCGCATATAGGTGGTCATCCGGGCGATCTGCCCGGTGGTGTCTACAAAACTCTTTAAGAGGTCGCCATTTTCACCGGATTTCCTTGCAATGTTCAGGATGAAGTTGCTTTCCTGTGACGTAGGCAACTGATAGTACTTGGGAATGCCGTTATAGAAAGCCTGTTTGGAGTACTTGACCAGGTTTATCACAGATGCCGGACGAGATAATTCCGGAGTCTGTTCTATATAACTGTCCAGGCGGTCCATCCGCTTGAGCGTGGCCTGTTTTAAGACCCCATTCCGCTGGTTTGTATTGATTACCACTTCTACCGGCATGATGCCGTCAAATTCGGATTCAAAAAACCGGATATCCTTGAAGAACTCCGCACTTTTGGGCATATCCTCAATAGGGCTGCCGGAGATTTCAATCCTGTAAATGCCGATGATGCTGAAAACAAGCAGGGCGATTGAAACGAAGTAGACGGCAATCCGGTGGTTCCGGACCATACGCTCCATCCAGTTCACAAAGGCATCGATCCACCGTTTGTTGAGGTGTTTCAGGTGCTTTGTTTTGGGCAGAGGCATAAAGCTGTAGAGGATCGGGATGATCAGCAGTGACAGGATAAAGATCCCGAGGATATTGAGGGCGGCCACGATCCCGAATTCGGTTAGAAGCTTGCTGTTCGTAATGACAAATGTCGCAAAGCCTGATGCAGTGGTAACATTGGTCATCAGGGTGGCATTCCCGATTTTGGTGATCACCCGTTGAAGGGAACGGGCCTGATTTCCGTGCTTGTTCACCTCCTGCTGGTACTTGTTGATCAGGAAGATGCAATTCGGGATCCCAATCACGATAATCACGGGCGGGATCAGGGCAGTGAGCACGGTGATTTCATAGCGCAGCAACCCCAGGGTCCCGAAAGCCCACATCACCCCGATAACCACGACGACCATGGAAATAAGGGTGGCACGGAACGAACGGAAGAAGAAGAAAAAGATCAGGGAGGTGACCAGCAGGGCGGCCAGGATGAAACTGCCAATTTCATCTATGATATTCTGCGCATTCATCGTCCGGATATACGGCATGCCGGATACCCGAACATCCAGCCCTGTTTCCGATTCGAAGTCTTCGATCAGGATAACCAGGTCGTTGAGAATGAAATCCTTCCGAACAGAAGTGTTCACAATATCCTTGTCCAGATATACCGCAGTTCGTAGTGTCCTGTTCTCCTTGTTGTAAAGCAGTTTCTCGTAAAAGGGTAATTGTTCAAAGAGTATGTGGGTGAGGCTGTCCAGGGTTTCCTGCTTCTGGATCGGGCCATCCATCCAGGGTTTGAGGACAAACTCCTGCTTCTCTTTGTCCCGGACCAATTCCTGAAGGTTATCAGAGGACAGTACAAAATCCACTTCGGGAAAGGCTTCCAGTTTTTCACTCAGGATATTCCACTGGTTGAAGTTTTCCGGATGGTACAGGGAGGAATCACGAATGCCCAGCACGATGATGTTTCCTTCCTCCCCAAAAAGCTTGAGGAATTCCTGATACTGGAGGTTCTCCGGATGTTCATCCGGAAGCAAATTCACCTCCGAAGTGGCGAAACGCATATGTTGCCACTGCGTGGACAACCCATAGGTGATAGCCGCGATCAGCAGGAGGATCAAAATCCGATTTCGGAGTATGATCCGGGCCGTCTTTGCCCAAAATCCCTGTGTAAGTTTTGCTACCATCTACTTAATTCGCGGCCAAAGGTAGAAAATCATACCCACTGTACCCAATAAATGCCTTCATAGGAGAAGATTAACTAACTTAAAGGGTTTTAAATGCACCTGTCCTGAATTCGAAACACAAGAAATACAGGAGGACTGCCCGCAGGCTCTACCGCATCCTGATCGTGCTTTGCAGCTTGGCCCTGGTTGCGGCAATCCTTATTTGGTATTTCCTGGGCTCCGGACTCGAATAAAAAAGCCTCCGGCGGGGAGGCTTTAGCAAGATTTTTTCCAATATGAATCACACCTTCATGATCTCGGCCTCCTTTACCTCGAGGATCTTATCGATCCTTTGGGTATAGTCGTCCGTGAGTTCCTGAATATCGATCTCAGCATTCTTCTCAAGGTCTTCCGAGACATCCAGGGCCTTAACCTCTTTGTTGCCCTCCTGCCGGGCACTGCGCACACTTACTTTGGCATCCTCCGCCTCCGACTTGGCCTGTTTTACCAGCTGTATACGGCGTTCTTCGGTCAGGGGAGGGACATTGATAATAACCATCTCCCCATTGTTCATCGGGTTGAAGCCAAGGTTGGCATTCATGATGGCGCTTTCGATGACGGGGATCATGCTCTTTTCCCAGGGCTGTACGGAGATGGTCCGGCCATCCGGGGTATTGATGTTGGATACCTGGGAGAGGGGTGTCATATTACCATAATATTCCACCATTACGGAGGACAGCATGGAAGGGTTGGCTTTGCCTGCCCGAATCTTTACCAGTTCTTTTTCAAGGTGGTCGATGGCTTTGTCCATGCTTTCCTTTGTGGCGTCCAGAATGAATTTAACTTCTTCGTTCATAGGATGGTGCTTCTACTTGATAACTTATCTGTGTTGTCAGAGATTTACAACGGTTCCAATATTTTCACCGGAAACGATCTTTAGTAAATTCCCTTGCTTGTTCATATCAAAGACCACGATCGGCAACTCGTTCTCCTGGCTAAGGGTAAAGGCCGTGGTGTCCATCACCTTTAAGCCCCTTTTCAGGACATCCTTAAAGCTGATCGTATCAAATTTTGTCGCTGATTTGTCCTTTTCAGGATCGCTGGTATAAATGCCATCTACCCGGGTGCCTTTCAGGATCACATCTGCCTCGATCTCAATAGCCCGGAGGACAGCGGCAGAATCCGTGGTGAAGTAGGGATTTCCGGTTCCCCCTCCAAAGATGACCACCCGGCCCTTTTCCAAATGGCGCATCGCCCGCCGACGGATGAAGGGTTCGGCCACTTCATTGATCTTGATAGCGGATTGCAGGCGCGTGTCCACCCCTTTGTTCTCCAGGGCAGACTGCAGGGCCAGGCCGTTGATTATGGTCGCCAGCATCCCCATATGGTCTCCCTGTACCCGGTCCATGCCTCTGCTGGCCCCTGCTACGCCCCGGAAGATGTTCCCCCCTCCGATGACGATGGCCACTTCTGTGCCCTGGTCCACAACCCCCTTAATTTCCTCCGCATAGGCGTCGAGGCGGCTGGGATCAATTCCGTACTGTTGAGTTCCCATCAGGGCTTCCCCACTAAGTTTTAAAAGTATCCGCTTGTATTGCATGGAACAGGGCTTAAATCCCAACAAAAATAATCAAAATAAGTTTGCGACTCCCCCAGACAGAACCAGCCTGGGAGGATCGGGAATCTTACGAATCTGAACATCCTGTCTACAAAATCAATAACTTGTGCTTTCTTTACAGCTACAACCTGAAAATAATCCCTATGCGACGAATCCTATCCTTATTGTTTTGGGCTGTTTTGCTTGGCAGTTGCGCAGCCGTTAAGAACCTGCCATCGGCCTCAGAGGTCGCCGTCACGACCACCCTTGACCTGGAATCCGTCAATGAGGATCAGGTGCGCGTGGATCTGAATCCTGGCGCTTTTGACAGGGATACGGTTCGTTTCTTTATCCCCAAAACGGTGCCGGGCACCTATAGCATAGATGACTACGGACAGTTTATAGAACAGCTCGAAGCCTTTGACTATAAAGGCAATCCCTTGCCCGTCATCCGGGAGGACGTAAACAGTTGGGTCATCCCACAAGCGACTTCCCTGGATCGTATTGCATATTATGTCAACGATAGTTTTGACTCCGAAGGGGAGGGTTCCAACGACGTTTTTTCACCCGCCGGGACGAATATCCTTGAAGGCACCCATTTCATGCTGAACATGCACGGTTTTGTGGGCTATTTTGAAGGGTATACAGAAACCCCTTACGAGATCACCCTGATCACTCCGGAGAACCTGAAACCCTATACATCCCTTACCCCCATGAGCTCCGATCCAGGCGGTTTTGTATTCAGGGCCGGGCGTTATTTCGAAGTGATTGACAATCCTATTCAGGTTACGGCCCAGCAAGGGGCGTCCATTGAACTGGACGATATTACCGTGAATCTCAGTGTTTATTCGCCTACGGGGGCTTACAAAGCGGAAGATCTCAAAGCGTTTATCGAACGAATGATGCGGGCCCAAAAGGCGTTTCTCGGTGAGATTGATGGAACCAGGCAATATACCATCCTGCTATACCTCTCTGGGTTGGAGGAGGATGCAGGGGGGTTTGGGGCCCTGGAACATCATACCTCTACCGTAGTGGTGCTTCCGGAAATACTGTCTGCCGACCAACTGGAGAAAACCATGATCGATGTGGTATCCCATGAGTTTTTCCATATTCTGACGCCCCTCAATGTGCATTCGGAAGAGATTCAGTATTTTGATTACAACGACCCCGAGATGTCTCAACATCTTTGGATGTATGAAGGGGCGACAGAGTACTTTGCCAATCTTTTTCAGATCCAGCAGGGTTTGATCGATGAGGATGACTTCTATTCCCGTATAGCGGAAAAGATCGAGTTTGCCCAGGCATACGATGACCGCATGTCCTTTACCGAAATGAGCCGCAATGTTTTAGAAGAGCCGTATGCCTCCAATTACGCCAATGTATACCAGAAGGGAGCGCTGATCAATATGGCCCTGGATATACGGCTCAGGCAGCTGAGCGGGGGGACCATGGGGGTGCTGGACCTGATGAAAACACTTTCGGGGAAATACGACAAGGACAGCCCTTTTCGCGATTCGGACCTGTTTGATGAAATCGAGGCCCTTACCTACCCGGAAATCCGGGAATTTTTTGAGACGCATGTCATCGGGACGACCCCTATCGACTATGAGGCGGTTCTCAGCGAGGTGGGGGTTAGTATGGAAGGCAGGGAGATGCCCTGTTCCTTCTTCCTCAATGGAGAGATTCCCTTTATCGATGCGAACCCAAGCGACGGCTCGATTTTTGTCCGGGAGGGGATTTTACTCAACACATCCATGCAGGCATTGGGCCTTCAGGGCGGGGATGTGCTAACCCGCTTAAACGGCAAAGAGGTGAATCTGCAGACCATTGGGGGAATCTTCGGTGAAACGTTTTCCTGGACCGCGGAAACCCCGGTAGTCCTGACAGTCCTTCGCGAGGGAGAGGAGTTGCTTTTGGAAGGCGTAGCAGGAACTCCCACAGTGCATCAAAAGGGTATCGCTCCTATGGAAACTGCCACTCCGGAACAGATTCGGTTGAGACGGGCCTGGCTTAAGGGGTAACCGAAAAAAAAGCGCCCTGAATCAAGGCGCTTTTTCTATCAGTGGTGCTGTGCTGGATTAGCCAAGGGCTACCCGCTCGAACCCGGTTACTTCCAGGTTGGAGTCAGCGGATTTTACATATTGGGCAACACTCAATTTGCTGTCCTTGATAAAGGCCTGGTTGACCAGGGTATTGTCTTTGAAGAAACGTTTGAGCTTCCCCTGGGCAATCTTCTCCAGCATATTCTCCGGTTTGCCTTCCTGACGAAGCTGGTCTTTAGCGATCTCAATCTCTTTTTCGATGATTTCCTGATCTACTTCCGCTTCATTCAGGGCTACCGGATTCATGGCGGCAGCCTGCATGGCAACATCTTTTGCGATGGTGGCAGCATCAGCTACGCTGTCAGAAAGACCCACCAGGGTAGCGATCTTGTTTCCGGCATGGATATACGATCCTACAAAAGGGGCAGATAGCTTCCGGAATCCTCCGATTTCAATCTTCTCACCGATGACCCCGGTCTGCTCCAGCAGTTTTTCCTGAACGGAAAGGCCGTTGAAATCCGCGGCAAGGAATGCATCCTTGGAATCGAAGTTCAAAGCCAGGTCCGCAAGGTCCTTTGCAAGGCTCACGAAACTCTCATTTTTCGCTACGAAGTCGGTTTCGCAATTCAGCGAAATGATCACACCTTCGCTATGGGTATCATTGACCCTGGCGATCGCGGCGCCTTCGGATGAATCCCGATCAGCGCGTTTTGCAGCCACTTTTTGTCCCTTTTTCCTGAGGATTTCGATGGCTTTATCGAAGTCTCCTTCCGCTTCTACCAGCGCGTTCTTGCAATCCATCATGCCAGCTCCGGTGGCTTTCCGTAATTTGTTTACCTCAGCTGCGGTAATTTTTGCCATTGTTGTCTTTTTTGATGTATGTGTAAAAATGTGTTGTTCTTCCAGGGAGATCTGCCCGGGATTACTCTACGCCTCCCTTGGCTTTATCCTGCCATTCTTTGAGCTCCTCCCATTTGTCCTCAGCAGCCATCTTGGCTTGCTTGGGCCAGCTACCGGGATCCAAATGAGCCAGGCGTGAACTTGCTGCGGTCAGCATTTCTTTAATTTCATCGGGATTGCCCTTAGAAAGGTCTGCGAAGGTTTTGATGCCTCCATTGGTCAGGGCTTCTGCAGTTTTTGGCCCGATCCCTTCGATTTTTGTCAGATCATCTGCAGACACGGACTCTTCAGACGCTTCAGCAGCCGCAGGGGTCGTTTCTGCAACTTCTTCCTTAACGGCTTCTTCTTCCTTTTCTGCAGGTGTTTCAGCCGCTACGGGTGCTGGTTTTTCTGCCTCTGGCTTTGCCTCACGCTCCGCAGGTGCAGCTGCAGTTTCTTTTTCCACCGCCTTTTCTGATTTCCGCTCTTGCAGCCCTTCAGCAATGGCCTGGGTTACCTCTGTCATTATGATGTCGATGGATTTCGAAGCATCGTCATTGGAGGGGATCAAGAAGTCTATTGGCCTTGGATCGGAATTGGTATCGACCATGGCGAAAATCGGTATTTTAAGCTTTTCGGCTTCCTTGACCGCAATGTGTTCCCTCATGGTATCCACTACAAATATTGCTCCGGGCAGGCGCGTCATCTCAGAAATCGAGCCGAGGTTCTTTTCGAGTTTGGCTCGAAGGCGTTCCACCTGCAACCGCTCTTTCTTGGAAAGCGTATCAAATGTCCCGTCCTTTTTCATCCGGTCAATGGCCGTCATTTTCTTGACCGCCTTGCGGATGGTTACAAAGTTGGTAAGCATGCCACCGGGCCAGCGCTCGGTGATGTAGGGCATATTAACAGCAGATACCTTTTCGGCTACAATGTCCTTCGCCTGCTTCTTGGTGGCCACAAAAAGTATTTTGCGACCGGAAGCGGCGATTTTCTTCATTGCTTCGCAAGCCTCATCCAGCTTAGCGACCGTTTTGTAAAGGTTGATAACGTGGATCCCGTTTCGCTCCATGTAGATGTAGGGAGCCATGTTCGGGTTCCATTTTCGGGTGAGGTGTCCAAAATGCACCCCAGCGTCTAAGAGATCTTTAACTTCAGCGTTTGCCATTACTATAATTTAGTTTACGTTCTTTGAAAGCGCAACAGCAGAGTGGTAGGCCCTGTTTTCAGGACGTGCCTCTGCGGTTTAGATGCTAAACCAAATAGGCCCCGGTTCCAGCTATCTGGTTTTTCCCGGGTTGTACTCGTTTCTCCGAAGAGAATATTTTCAAGGAACTGGGTTAATGAAAACCTGCTGTGCAGGTATTTGAATAAAACCCTCCGGGATTTCCGGAGGGATGAATATTAACGTTTGGAGAACTGGAACTTCTTCCGGGCCTTCTTCTGACCGTATTTCTTACGCTCCACCATTCTCGGATCACGGGTAAGGAGACCTTCCGGTTTCAACATGCCGCGATTTTCACTGTCTAGTTCACAAAGGGCACGTGAGATTGCAAGCCGAACGGCTTCTGCCTGACCGGTGATCCCGCCTCCGTAAACATTTATTTTCACATCGAAAGACTTTTCATTATCCGTCAGCGCAAAAGGTTGTTGAACCTTGTACTGAAGTGTGGCTGTTGGGAAATAATCTTCGTAGTCCCTTTGGTTTACCGTGATCTTTCCCTTGCCCTGAGAAAGGTATACCCGGGCTACGGCAGACTTCCTTCTTCCGATTTTATGAATTACCTCCATTATCTAAGGTCGTTTAAATTGATTTGCTTCGGTTTCTGTGCTTCTTGCTGGTGCTCCTGCCCGGCATATACGTAGAGGTTCCTGAAGAGATCAGCACCCAAACGGTTTTTCGGAAGCATCCCCTTAATGGCCTTTTCAACGATGGCGGTAGGTTTGTTTTCCATCAGGTCACGTGCGCTTTGAGAACGCTGCCCTCCAGGGTATCCCGTGTATCGGATGTATTTTTTGTCATCCCACTTGTTGCCGGAAAGGGAGATCTTGTCCGCATTGATGACTACCACGTTATCTCCGCAGTCTACATGAGGTGTGAAATTAGTTTTGTATTTACCCCTCAGAATATTTGCCACTTTGGAAGCAAGCCTACCCAGGGTTTGCCCTTCGGCATCCACCAACAACCATTCCTTGGAAACGGTCTTTTTGTTTGCGGATTTGGTTTTGTAGCTCAATGTATCCACTACTCCTTAATTTATAAATTAAACACTTCAAGTCCGATAAACGGGCTGCAAATGTACAACTATTAAGTTGAATTACAAATGGCTTAAGTGCAATATTTTATTCATTAGACATATTTGAGCCGGTGTCTAAAAATTTAACATGGTCGGGGGTCGAAAAGGAGCGTTTTTCTGTAACACTTAGTATTGACCGAAGTCTTTACGAGTAGATAAAACCCCTGATATTGATGAACAGGTTCAAGCTACTGGTCCTTGGGTGCTTTTTGCCCGGTCTCTTAATGGCTCAGGAGTATAGTGAGCTTCCTGCCGACGCTGGAGGGGAAACCGCTTCAGGGGCAGCAGAGGAGGTGCTGGTGAAAAAGACCTACTTCACCCAGGGGATCGAACCAGAGGCCACACCGGTGATCGATGGAATCCTTAACGAAACCGTATGGGACCGTGTGGAATGGGGAGGGGATTATATCGAATTCCAGCCGGATGAGAATACGGACCCCAGCGTCGAAACCAAGTTTAAGATCCTCTACGACCCCAAGAACCTTTACATCGCCTTTCGCTGTTATGATCCTGAACCGGATAAGATCGAGCGGCGCCTATCCCGTCGGGATGGATTTGCCGGGGACTGGGTGGAAGTCAATATTGACAGCTACCACGACAGGCGAACGGCCTTTTCATTCAGCATTACGGCGGCTGGGGTTAAAGGGGACGAGTTTGTATCCAACAATGGGAATAACTGGGATTCGAGCTGGAATCCCATTTGGTATGCCAAAACCCAGATAGACGAAGAAGGCTGGACCGCTGAGATCCGCATACCCTTGAGCCAGCTGAAGTTCAGTGATGCCCCGGAGCAGGTATGGGGACTGCAGTCCACCCGACGGTTTTTCAGGGAGGAGGAACGTTCGCTCTGGCAACGCAAACCTGTGGACCAACCGGGCTGGGTAAGTGAATTCGGCGAATTGCACGGGCTGAAAAACCTGGAATCCCAGAAACAACTGGAAATCCAACCCTACACCGTGGCCCAGAGCAGGAGCTTTGAAGCGGAAGCCGGGAACCCTTTTGAGGATGGCAGTGATGTGTCCCTAACCGCTGGCGTGGATGCCAAGATTGGGATTACCAACGACCTTACCCTGGACCTGACCCTAAATCCCGATTTCGGGCAGGTCGAGGCGGATCCTTCGGCTATCGCCCTGGATGGATTCCAGATCTTTTTCAGGGAGCAACGCCCCTTCTTTGTCGAGAACAAGAATATTTTCAACTACCCGGTATCCCCGTCACAGGCGGGAAACACCTTCGGGTCTGACAATGTATTCTACTCCCGGAGGATTGGACGGGATCCCCAGGGATTTCCAGAGCTGTTGGGATCTGAATATGTAGACATGCCCGAGAATACTCCGATTATCGGAGCTGCAAAGTTCAGTGGCAAGACCCAGAGTGGCTGGTCACTCGGACTCCTTGAAAGCGTTACGGCAAGGCGCGTAGCGGTCATTGACAACCAGGGTGAACGCAGGAAGGAAGTTGTGGAACCCCTTACCAACTACCTGGTGGGGCGGGTTCAAAAGGATTTTAACGATGGGGATACCTATTTCGGAACCATAGTGACGGCGACCAACCGGGAAACCCTGCCGGAGTCCCTTGATTTCCTGCACACAGCGGCCTATTCCGGGGGATTCGATTTCAAACACCAATGGAATAACCGGGATTGGTATGCCGGAGGCAGCATGGTCTGGAGCCATGTGATGGGCAGCGAAGCGGCCATTCAATTTACCCAGGAAAGCATCACCCGCCTGTTTCAGCGGGAAGGGGCCGCCCACGTGGAGGTGGACCCTACAAGGACCTCGCTAACAGGAACAGGGGGCAATTTTCAGGTTGGCAAGGTAGGCAACGGTCACTGGCGATTTGAAAGTGGAGGAACCTGGAGATCGCCGGAGCTGGAATTAAATGATATCGGGTTTCAGCGGCAGGCGGATGATCTCAGGCATTATACCTGGGTCGGCTATCAAAGTCTGAAGCCGGACAAAACCTTTCGACGGGTGGGGATCAATTATAACCACTGGGCGGTTTGGGACTTTGGAGGCTATATGAACAACCTGAGGTTCAACACCAACAGCTGGCAGAACTGGGCGAATAACTGGTTTACAAACCTGGGTTTCAATTACGCCCCCCTCCAATACACAAATTTTGCCCTTCGGGGCGGCCCCAGGCTTCGCATCTCCCCGGAAATCAGCTTCTGGAACGGGGTCAACACGGACAGGCGGAAAAAACTCCGGTTCAGCTTTTTTCACAACGGGCGCAAAGGGGTGGACAATTCGTTTCGCAGATACAGTGTGGAGGCAGGCTTCACCTATCAACCCACCAATGCACTGCAACTATCCGTGTTCCCAAACCTCTCCCTGAACAGGGACCAATTGCAGTGGGTTAACAACCTGGAGGTAGACGGGGATCCCCGCTACCTCAATGGCACCATCACGCAGGAAACCTTTTCCCTCTCCCTCCGGCTGAATTATACCATCAACCCGAACCTCACCATACAATACTGGGGGCAACCCTTTATTTCTCAGGGAACTTACTCGGATTTCAAATCGATCACGGACCCACTGGCGGTTCGCTTTGAGAATCGATTTCGCCTCTATGGACCCGAAGAAATTACGCTGAACGAAGGCCTTTATGAAGTGGATGAGAACCAGGACGGTCAAGTGGACTTCAGCTTCGGCAACCCGGATTTCTCCTTTATTCAATTCCGCTCCAACCTGGTGGTGCGGTGGGAATACATTCCGGGTTCGGAATTGTTTCTGGTCTGGTCCCAGGATCTGACCACTTCCGGGGATCCGTCCACCAACCTGCTTCCCGACCTGGAATCCAATATTTTCGGCACCGGTCTGGCCCAGAATATTTTCCTGATCAAGGCGACATACCGTTTTGCATTTTAAGGACTTAGGTATACGAAAACCCTGGGAATTGCGTTAGGACCATAAACCTTTCGTATGAAACTTAGAATGATCATAACCGTTATTGCCGGAACCCTTCTTTTTGCCTGTTCTTCAGACGACGGGGATTCCGGGTCAAACTCCATAGTCGGCACCTGGGATTTGGTTTCCCTTCAATTGGATGGCAGCACGCCTGAGGAAGAAAGCGTGGAGCAAATCATCAGCCTTTTGGCTGCGCAGGACTGCTACCTGATTACCATGCTGTTCCAGGAAAATGGCACAGCCACTTTAGAGACTTCCCTGGGATATCTCGATACTACGGGGCTGCTTACCGGAGGCCTGGGTATTGAATGCCCTTCCCAATCCGATACGGAAAGCGCAACATACTCCTATGAGAATGGACAATTGGAAATCACGGATTCCGAGGGGATGACTACTTCGCTTGCGGTAGCACTAAGCGGTGACCGGATCACCCTGGATCTGGAAGGCTCCGAATTCGAAGACGTGGGCGCCACAGGATCCATGACTTTTGAGAGGCGATAGTAAGGTATTAATGACCTAGTGGGCCTCCAGCCAGTTGTCGCCCACTCCTATGTCCACGACCAGGGGAACGGTTAATGTATAGGCATTCTCCATTTCGGCCCTGATCATAGCACTTACTTCTTCCAGCTCCTTCAGATATACATCGAACACCAGTTCGTCGTGTACCTGGAGGAGCATTTTGGTTTTATACCCCCCCTGTGCCAGCTTCTCCTGGATACGGATCATGGCAATCTTTATGATGTCTGCAGCACTGCCCTGTATGGGCGCATTGATGGCATTTCGTTCGGCAGCTCCCCGTACCACGGCATTGCTGCCGTTGATGTCCTTCAGGTACCTGCGTCGCCCCAGAACCGTCTGCACATATCCGTGTTCCCGCGCGAAATCAATTTGATCACTGATGTAATTGCGCAATTTGGGATAGGTTTCGTAATAGGTATCGATCAGCTGTTTTGCCTCCGTACGGCTCAGGCTTGTCTGATTGCTTAATCCGAAGGCCGAGACGCCGTATATGATCCCAAAATTTACGGTTTTGGCATTGGAGCGCTGGTCCCGGGTAACCTCCTCGAGCGGAACTTTGAAAACCCTGGCTGCTGTAGAAGCATGAATATCTTCTCCCCGCCTGAACGATTCGATCATGGTAGATTCCTCACTCAACGCGGCAATGATGCGGAGTTCGATTTGTGAATAGTCCGCCGCCAGGAGTTTATAGTTCTCATTTCTAGGGACAAAGGCCTTGCGGATCTGCCTGCCCCTCTCGGTGCGGATGGGAATATTCTGAAGGTTTGGGTTGTTGCTGCTCAACCGTCCGGTGGCAGCCACGGTCTGCATGTAATCCGTATGTACCCGCCCGGTGGAAGGGGCTACCTGTTGGGGCAATGCGTCCACATAAGTGCTCTTCAGTTTTGTCAGCCCCCGGTATTCGAGCACATCCCGAATGATGCGATGGTCTTTTGCCAGGCCCGAAAGGACATCTTCAGCTGTGGAATACTGTCCGGTACGGGTTTTCTTGGGTTTGTCAACCAACTTCAGTTTGTTAAAAAGGATTTCGCCCAGTTGCTTGGGAGAGCCAATATTGAAGGATTCTCCAGCCTCCTCATAGATCTGCTTTTCAAGGGATGCGATATCCTGGTCCAGATCTCCGGAAAGGCTTTCCAGAAAGGCGGTGTCCAGATTGATCCCCTCGAGTTCCATGGCAGCCAGTACCCTGAGCAGGGGTATTTCAATCTCTTCGAACAATTTGATCACCCCCGCTTCCTTCAGCTCCGGCAGGAAATGCTCGGCCAGCTGCAGGGTAATGTCTGCATCTTCAACGGCGTATTCGGCTACCTGATCAATGGGTACGTCCCGCATGCTGAGCTGGTTCTTTCCTTTTTTCCCTATCAGTTCGGTAATGGAAACGGGCTCGTAATTCAGGTAGGTCTCCGAAAGCACGTCCATGTTATGGCGCATGTCCGGGTTGATCAGATAATGCGCCAGCATAGTATCAAATAGCGGGCCTCTGACCTCCATGTCATACCCATGCAGCACCTTGATATCGTATTTCAAATTCTGCCCTACTTTCTCAATGCCTTCCGATTCAAAAAACGGACGCAACACATCCAGCAATTCTTTCGTCTTTGCAGGGTCCTCGGGAAAGGGAACATAATAACCCTTGTGTGCCTCCCAGCTAAAGGCTATGCCCACCAGCTCTGCCTGTAGGGGGTCCAGGGAGGTGGTTTCCGTGTCGAAACAAACCCTTTGTTGGGCCATTAATTTCTCCAGGAACAGCTTTAGGGCCAGATCAGAGGTGATCGGCTGATATAGATGTTCGACCTCAGCAATGGTTCGTCGCCCCGAATAGGAGGACACCTTGCCTTTGGCATCTTCTTCCCCGAAAAGGGAAAACTGCCCGCTACCGGCCTCCCGTTTTTGTTTCTGAGCGGTTTCCGTGCTGCTTACCTGTGTGGTTGCTTCCAGGGGTTCCCCGGAAAAAATCTTTAGGAATTGTTCCTTCAGGCGCCTAAATTCAAGTTCTTCAAAGAGCTCCTGTACCTGCTGGCTGTCCGGCACGCTGAGTTCATAGTCCTTCTCATCGAACTGCACCTGGCAATCAATACAAATGGTGGCCAGCTTTTTGGACAGGATGCCGATTTCAGCATTTTCCTCCACCCGCTCCTTCATCTTTCCTTTCAGCTGGTCCGTATTCTCAAGCAGGGCTTCCAGGGAGCCAAATTGCTGAATGAACTTCTTTGCCGTCTTATCCCCGACGCCCGGAAGGCCTGGGATGTTATCACTGCTGTCTCCCATCATCCCGAGGTAATCGATCACC
Organism: uncultured Flavobacteriaceae bacterium; assembly: GCA_965601625.1. Classification (GTDB taxonomy): domain Bacteria; phylum Bacteroidota; class Bacteroidia; order Flavobacteriales; family Flavobacteriaceae; genus Robiginitalea. Next base: position 25,258 of record CBFCWO010000004.1, read on the forward strand.
TGTTCGGGCTTTTCCACCCCAAAGCGTTTCTGGATTTCGGGAATCCCCCAGATCTCTATCCCGTTGCCCATTCGCGAGGGTCGGTACATAAAGATGTTCTCCGACACCAGTTGGCCGAAATCCTTGTCGGGAGTGACCATATAGACTTTATAACCCTCCTTTTCGGCCTGCTTTGCCAGCGTGCCAATGATGTCATCCGCTTCCAGGCCTGAAACTTCGATGCAGGGAATGTGCATGGCCTTCAGGATTTTCTGTATCCAGGGCACGGCCACGCGGATGGCATCAGGAGTTTCATCCCGGTTTGCCTTGTATTCCGGATAGAGCTCCGTCCTTTCGGTGCTCCCATCCTTATCGAAACAAACCGCGAGGTGGTCGGGCTGCTCCCGCTTGATCACGTCAAAGAGGGAATTCATAAAACCCATGATCGCAGAGGTGTCCATCCCCTTAGAATTGATCCTCGGATTTTTGATCAGGGCATAGTAGCCTCTGAAGATCAGCGCATAGGCATCTAGAAGGAATAATCGTTTTTTTTCAGACATGTCAAGGGCGTTTCGCAGATCTCAAATCTACTAAGTTTCTCAGGATTTGAGGTAACTCCGGGCAGGAGTATTTCGATGTCCGCCCTGATCGTAACGCCGGTAGCTGAATCCCGGATGTATGCAGTAGCCGCCTGTTTCCCCGGCGGTATTCAGGGCAATAAATCCTATCTGGAATTCAGGGGTTCCCTCGGTACGGGCCAGGATCCGCCTTACCCCTTCTTCACAAGCTTCCTGAGGGCTTTTTCCCTGTCGCATCAGTTCCACGATCAGGAAACTGCCTACGGTTCGGACCACTTCTTCTCCCAGGCCCGTGGCCGTTGCAGCCCCTATTTCAGGGTCCACGAAGAGTCCGGCTCCGATCACCGGGGAATCCCCCACGCGCCCGCGCATCTTATAGGCCATGCCGCTGGTCGTACAGGCGCCGGCCAGTTTTCCCTCCTTGTCCAGGACCAACATACCAATGGTATCGTGGTTTTCGATGTTGATCACCGGCCGGTAGCGGGAGGTCTTTCTCCATTCGATCCATTCCTCCCGGGACTGTTCGGTTAGGAGGTCCCTTTTTTCAAAGCCCTGCTCCGACGCGAATTGGGCGGCACCATCTCCGACCAGGATCACATGCGGGGTTTCTTCCATGACCCGTCTTGCCACGGAAACAGCATGGACATATCCTTCCAGGCCCATGACGGACCCGCAATTGCCATGGGCATCCATAATGCAGGCGTCCAGGGTGACGATCCCCTCCCGGTCAGGCCGCCCTCCCAGTCCCACGGTTTGGTTGGCAGGGTCCGCTTCCTCAACCATGACTCCCGCTTCCACTGCATCCAGTGCGGTCCCACCAGACTTCAGTACGGACCATGCCCTGGCGGTGGCATTTCCAAAATCCCAGGTGCAAATTGCGACCGGACCAGGCGCTTTCACCTGGGACTTTGGCGTGGATTGCTGTTCGTCTTTGCAGGACAGGACGGCACCACTGCCCATAAGGGCTGCCGTGCCCAGGGCAGAATTGGAGAGGAATTTTCTTCGAAGCATGGTTAGAAGGAATTACATTTATCCAATTAAAGATAGCAAATGAAGGTCGAAGTCTGTGTTACTTCCGTCAGGTCCGCCCGCATTGCCGAAATGGCCGGGGCTGACCGTTTGGAGTTATGTGCTGAACTGGCTGTGGGTGGGATAACCCCCTCAATGGGATTGCTGGAAGCCGTGAGGGAGGCGGTGCAGCTTCCGGTACATGTCCTTATCCGACCCAGGAGCGGGGATTTTATCTACCGGGAGGAAGTCATTGAGCAAATGCTGTGCGATATCGAGCGCTGCAGGCGGATAGGGTTTGAAGGTTTTGCCACGGGGTGCCTCCGGCCCGACGGATCCCTGGACAAAGTCCACATGAATCTGCTCGCACAGGCAACCGGGCCCTGCCATTTGACCTTCCATCGCGCCTTTGACCGACTTTTGGATTGGGAAAGGGCCCTGCCAGAGCTTAAGGCCCTGGGGGTAGATACGATCCTGAGCAGCGGGCAGGCACCGTCAGCCTTGCAAGGTTTACCATTGCTGGAAAAATTACAGCAGCTATCCACCTGCGGGATCATGCCCGGAGGTGGGATCCGTCCTGAAAATGTAGATGAATTCAGAGGTAAGGGTTTTGAAGCGGTGCACTTGAGCGGGATTGCCAAAGCGAGGCCGGAAGCATTCATGGGCCTGGCCCTCAATACGCCATCCCTCCTGAGGGAAGGACAGCCCCCGGAGGTGGACCCTGGCATCCTGGAGCGCCTTATAGCTCGACTCAAAACCCCATGAACACGGTCAGGGGCAGGTTGAAATAAAGTATATTTGTAAAAAGAAAGATTGATGCTTCGCTGGATTATTTTCGTCATTGTCTACCTGGCGATGGGGCTTTACACGCTCCAGGCTTTGAAGTCGGGAACACGGTACCCCTGGCTGTACTACCTCTATTCCCTGATCGCTTTTGTAGTCCTGGGAAACTTCATCTACCAGTTCACCTTTGGGGACGATACGGGCAGGGTGCTCAGCCGACCCAAGAGCTATGCCTTCGGATTCCTGATTGCGATCCTGACCTTTAATTTAATTACCATTTTCTTCCTTTTTTCCGAAGACCTTATCCGTGTGGTCATGGCGGCATATCAAAAGACTTTTGGAACCGCTACGGAGTTCAGCCTGCCCGGCCGTCGGAGGTTTATCAGTCTGATGGCCCTGGGGATCGCGAGCATCCCCTTTGGCGCACTGCTTTATGGCATGTACCGGGGGAAGTACCGTTTCAGGGTCCTGAAGTATGATCTGGAATTCAAGGACCTGCCAGACGGATTCCACAATTATACCATTACCCAGATTTCCGATGTGCACAGTGGCAGTTTTGACAATCGGGATAAGATTGAGTATGGCGTTTCGCTGATCAATGAACAAAAGAGCGACGTGATCTTGTTTACGGGGGATATGGTCAACAACAAGAGTTCTGAAATGGAGCCGTGGGCAGAGCTGTTTAGCACCCTTCAGGCCCCGGACGGCATATATTCCATCTTGGGGAATCACGATTATGGGGATTATATCCCATGGGATACAGAGGAGGAAAAAGCCCAAAACCTGGAAGACCTGAAAACGCTTCAGCGGGATATGGGTTTTGACCTTTTGCTGAATGAACACCGTTACCTGCAACGGGGAGGGGATCAGATTGCATTGATAGGTGTTGAGAATTGGGGCCGGGGAGGCTTCAAGAAGGCAGGGGACCTGGCCAGGGCCACTGAGGGCATTCAGCCCGAAGACTTCAAGATCCTCTTGAGCCATGATCCCTCCCACTGGGAAGACAAGGTGATCCACGATGAATTGCATTACCATCTGACCCTCAGTGGGCATACCCATGGGATGCAGTTTGGAATAGAGATCCCGGGCTGGGTGAAATGGAGCCCTGTCAAATGGCGTTACAAATACTGGGCAGGGATCTATGAGGAGCTGGGGCAGTTCATCAACGTAAACCGCGGCTTTGGTTTTCTCGGCTATCCCGGACGCGTCGGGATATGGCCTGAAATTACGGTAATTCGACTGCGAAAGACGGGCCTGAGTTGAGCCGAGTTCTTAAACGCCCTAATTACAGGCGGTTTTCCGCTGCATTTCACTTTTTTTCTTACTTTTGAGCAGTAACCCAATGCGCCTCATATGTCTAAATTCGGGGAACTCATAGATCAGGAAATCCCGGTATTGCTGGATTTCTACGCAGAGTGGAATGAGCAATCCACCTCAATGCATCCGGTACTCAGGGATGTGGCTGCCGCCCTTGGCGACAAGGGAAAGGTAATCAAGATCGATGTAGACAAGAACAAAGAGCTTTCTCAGGCCCTAAGAGTTAAAGGACTTCCAACCCTTATGATCTACAAAAAGGGAGAAATGGTCTGGAGGCAAAGCGGGGAACAGGACGCCAATACCCTGATTGGAATTCTAAACGAGTATATCTAAGTATACGGCCTGTTTGCGGAAGTGCCCACAGGGGCATTGCACATTCACAATTTTTACGGATTTACGGAATCAGAGTTGGAAACACTGTCCCGCACAGTATCCTGGAAGGACGGCTCTGCCGGGATTTCCGGCAATTGGTTCAGGAAACTGTCCTGGTAGAACCCGAACCTGTCCAGTTGCTCATTGAAAAGAAGGGTTTCTTTTTCCGCCAGTTCCCTGTCATCATTCTCTATTGCGATATCGATGACGCGTTTATAGGCTTCCATATCGGCCAGGATCTCTTCGATCTGTTCGTATTGCTGATCCAGGGACGTACCTTCATAATAGTCCAGGCGGTCCTTGTAAACACCTATCAGGGTGTCGAAGAGCTCACGCGCCTTTGTGGTTTCCCCAACTTTGTAATACCCGTCCAGGAATGGTTCCACAAAAGTGTAAAAACCGTAACGGTCTGCGGGGAGCTGGGTCATGGCCAGATCGATGACTTCACCGGCTTTTTCAATCTTGTTTTCCGCGATGAGCGCCTCCATCAGCCGGGCCAAATTGCTGCGAAGTGAAAGCCCCTGTGAACGGGTTTGCGGATCGTGATAGATTTCGGGACTTCCCGAGTTCCCCCAATCCCAATTCATGACTACTTCGTACATCAGGTCCGTATCGATCCGTCCCATTTCAAAGGGACTGCGGTTTTTGGTGCGGATCGGGACGAGTTTATAAGCCATCCCGTCCAGCTGTAAATATTCCTTCATCCAGATATACTCGGCACTGTCAAAGCTCCCTCCCGAAAAATAAATCGGACGTTCCCAGTCATTGTTGGCCAGGATATCCAGCATCATGATGCGGTTCTTGGCCAGGGCTCCCGGCAGGTCGATGTCGATATAATCCACGATCAGGGCGGAATCCTTCTCCTTGACCAAACCGCTTTTCAGGACGTTTTCCCTATTGACCGGAACCCTGATTTTATCGGTGGGATAATAGACCAGGTCCAGGGTGCTCTCCGGGTATTCGCTCAGGTCAGCCCCATTCTTTTCCAGGTAGTAGCGCAATTTGGTTTCCGGGCGATCACTCCCGATCCAATTCATAAAATCCTCAATGTCCCAGCGGTTCTCTGTGATCTTCTGCAAATAGATCACGTCCCGGTTCCCATACCTGTAAAGGTCATGGGTGAGCTGAGATGGGATAGGGTCGCTTTCATACGCCTTTCGCTTCATCTGGTCCACATACCAGTCCGTGGCGAAGAGGCTGGTGCAGATGATCCGTATATCGGTTCGGTAGTTCTCAATTTCCTGCACATACCAAAGGGGGAAGGTGTCATTGTCCCCGATGGTGAATAGCATCGAACCTGCGTCCTCCTGGCAACTGTCCAGATAGGCCATTGCAGCTGCCCGGGCCGTGTAGCGTCCGGATCGGTCGTGGTCATCCCAGTTCTGGGAGGCCATGAGCACCGGGACGGCCAACAGGCAAATCACGGTGATGGCGGGAGCCCAGATCCTGGGGGTGATCCATTTCTTGAATTCTTCAAATAACGCCAGGACCCCAAGGCCTATCCAAATGGCAAAAATATAGAAGGAGCCCACCAGGGAATAGTCCCTCTCCCTGGGTTGGAAGATATAAGGGTTCGTGTAAAACTGGATGGCGATCCCGGTGAACATAAAGAATACGAATAGTACCCAGAACTGTTTGGGGTTTCTCGAAAGCTGAAATACGAGCCCTATGATGCCCAGCAAGAGCGGAAGGAAAAAATAGGTGTTCCTTCCCTTGTTGTCGAGTTTGTCCTGTGGCAGGTTCTGCTGACTGCCAAGCCGCATTTCGTCAATAAAGCCTATTCCGCTGATCCATTCACCCTGACCATTATATCTTCCCTGCATATCGTCCTGCTTGCCGACGAAATTCCACATAAAATACCGCCAGTACATATAGCCGAACTGAAAACTTAACATATACTGGATATTTTGCCATAGGGTAGGGGGGTGCACTTCCACGTAGTCCCTGAATCGCCTCAGGAAACTGATATACTGCTCTTCGCCTATTTCGCCATTCTCCAACCCCTGTTTTACCTGCTGGGCCGCTTCCCGCAACTCTTCGTTGCTGGAAGTCAGGCTGAACTCCAGAGGCCCGTAGAATTTCATGTAATTCTCCGCATGCTGGTCGCTCCACATTCGGGGCAGAATACCCATGTGGTCCTGGTTTGGGCCAGGAAGCGCCTCTTTATAGTTGTTGGTGATAACGTATTTTCCAAGCGCTTCGTCCCGCTCATATTTTGGCTTATCATCCCTGTTCTCTCCCGGAGGAGCAAATAAGTCGGAATAGTAGGCCCCATAAACCGGGCTGTCAACCCCGGGATATTGCTCCCGGTTATAATAGGCCAGTAGCGCCCGCGCATCGGCCGGGTTGTTTTCATTGATGACCACGTTCGCATTGGCCCGGATGGGAAGCATCAGCCAGGAAGAAAATCCCAGGAACAGAAACAGGCCACATAGCACAAGGGTATTGGCTGTTCGATAGTTGTTCTGTCGGGTATAGCGAAGACCAAAATAAAATGCACCCGCAAAAACCAGCAACATGATGATGGATCCCGAATTGAAAGGAAGGCCTACATCATTGATGAAAAAGACCTCGCTCCAGCCAAAAAGCTTGAGCACATAGGTGAGGGAAAATTTGTATACCAGGATCAGGACGGCCACCACGGCGATATTGGCGAGCAGAAAATTCTTGACCGTAGTCGTTTTGTATCTCTTGAAGTAGTAAAGAAGACCTATGGAAGGGATGGCCAGGAACCCCATGAACTGGATTCCAAAGGTCAGGCCTATCACAAAGGAAATAAGGACGAGCCAACGGTTGCCTCTCGGCGTATCCAGATCGTCAATCCACTTCAGGCCAAGCCAGAGCAGCAGTGACATGATCAGGCTGGCCATGGCATACACTTCTGTCTCTACAGCATTAAACCAGAAGCTGTCCGAGAAGGTCAGGGCGAGGCATCCAACCATTCCGGCACCGAGGATTGCTATGGACCTTGGATTGGTTAGGGGTTCCTCTTTCCCGATAATTTTCCGCCCCAGGTTGGTAATGGTCCAGAACATAAACAGGATGGCAAAGGCCCCGGAAACGCCGGACATCAGGTTTACCATCAATGCCACATTTCCCGGCTCGGTGGCGAACATGGCAAAAAATGCACCCATCATTTGAAAAAAAGGAGCCCCCGGGGGGTGGGCAACCTGCAGTTTGGCAGAAGTGGAAATATACTCCCCGGCATCCCAAAAACTACCCGTGGGTTCTACCGTCATGATATATGTTACCAGGGCTATTAAAAAAACAAACCACCCTGTCAGGGTGTTCCACTTCTCAAAATTTTTCGCAACCATGTATCAGTTCAATTACGGGTATGGGGCGAATTTAGCAATTAATGGTTAGACCGGACTTTTTATTTGATAAAGGTTTAACAGCGTATTAACCGGATAAGGGGGTTTAAATCTGGGAGAATTTGTTTGGCCTAATAAAAGTTTATTTTAAATTTGCACGCTCCTAAGGCACTGGCCCATGGTGTAATCGGCAACACTACTGATTTTGGTTCAGTCATTCTAGGTTCGAGTCCTAGTGGGCCAACGGAAAACCCCGGCTTTTCAGTCGGGGTTTTTTAATTCAAACTTGATGATCCCAACAGCTATAGAGTGGGCCTAATCCGCAGCAACCAGTGTTCAATGCTTCTCGTGGGATTCACAGGAGCCGCAAAGGTTCGGGTGATTACGGGATGCCCAATATCCTCGACACCGGAGGTCGAAATAAAGTCTACAGCCCGGTTTCATATTCATAATAGGAGATGTCCAAACCTTCAAATCCTTTTCGAAGGGTTTCGGTGATATGGCCGTAGACCTCACCGGACACCGTTGAGATCTCCAAGAGTTTCTGGAGCAGTGGGCCAACATTCTGCATATGAGCAAAAACAGCCTCCGTATCCCGATAGGTTTCCAGGACCTTGCACTCGGTTTGATCAGCAGCGTAAAACCATTGATACCGAAGGGCCCCTTCCTCATTTTTGCGAACGGCCTCCACACATTGGGCAGCGATGTCCTTAAAAGATTCCTTTTTTCCTGCCTGTATTTTAAAGCAGGCAGTGAGATGAATTTGTTCCATGGTTGGGTTTTTGATTTGCTTTTGCAAAAGATAGGGAATTGGATGCTGGAAGCCCTGCGTTGGATCAAATATTTTTGGCGCTCTGCTGTGATTTTGCGGGCCTAATGCATAGGTTGTAGAAGGGGGAGGGGGGGTGCCCCTGCGATATTCATCCTGGAAGGCAGAGGCTCAAGATCCCAAGAATGACCTTCTTTGCGCTGATCTCCTTTACCCGAGCAAACCCTTTAGAAAATCTCCGACAAAATAGGCCACCAATGCGGCCAGAGTACCCAGGGAAAGGGTCTCCGCAATCCCAACAATGATCCGGGTATGATTGACGTATGCCTTTAGCCAGCCAATTAGAATGAATCCCAGTGCCGTCAATAAACATGAAATCCCAAAGAGATCCCTTTCCACGGGCCATCTGAGGTCTATCAGATAAATCAACATCGGAATTATTCCCACGGCTATAAAGGAGCCGTAGGTGACCCCGCCAATCCATGCTGGCGATTTTTGGGATTCGCCGGATGTTTGCGCGGGGACAGCGGGTTGTTCATTTAGCCGTCGCTGCTTTCGCAGGTTATCGCGCTGGGTCTTGTGGGAGAGATATGCCCCGACAGACATGGCAAAACCGTCCGCCATGAGGTTCGCAAAACCCAGGATGATGATCACTGAAGAGCTCAGTCCGGCGCCAAATGATCCGGCCACAACAGCAAATGTAGTCACACAGCCATCCATACCCCCGTAGACAAATTCACCCAGGTAGGGTTCTAGTTTTTTAAAGAGGGGATTTGCCATAGCGACCAAATTACCCGGTTGGTGAATCCAGTTATTTTGCGCGAATAATATATTGGTAGGGAAGGAGCTCAGTATTGGTTTCAATTTCCATAAACCCGGCTGCCCTCAATTCTTCAACAACGGTCTCCGAGGTCATTTTCATGCCTGAAGGAGGACCTACGGGGATCTCCCTTTTCACGTAATCGATTACGATCAGGGCACCACCCGGTTTTAGTCCAGTCAGTACCTTGCTGAAGTAAGCTTTGCGGTCCTCAATATGATGGTAGGTATTTACGATAATTACCTTGTCTACCTCTTCGGGTTCCAGCCCGGGGTCATCATAGGGGATCTTTCTCAGGGAAAGGGCAGTATCTGGAATCCCCAGGCTGTCCCGCTTGATGCGGATGTACTGCTGGAACCGCTCGTCCACATCCGCGGCAATCACCCGTGCCCCTGCTTCGACCAGTCTAAAACTGAAATAACCGGTCCCTGATCCGATGTCCATAATGGTTTGCCCTGAAACGTCACCAATGTGATTGAGCACTTTCCCGGGCTGCTGATAGGCATCCCGCTCGGGGGATTCAAATCTGCGCGTCAGGGCGTCAAAATCCATCTGATTCATATGGTGGTTGGCCTTGTTCTTTTGATGGCTGTGTTCCTGACCTTGAAGGGTGATGGTTGCGGTTAAGGTCAATAAAAGGCCCAAAATGCCCCGGGAAAAGCTCGAATTCATTTCAATAGTATTTAAGCCTATGCAAAATACTGAAATTATGTTAAGCCATCTGTGCGAACAGGAATTCACAGTACAGTTGAATATTTCAATGAACTTATAGGACTAAGGGTCCTTTTGGGATTTGTTATTTGTTATTTGGAATTTCCTCAGTATCCTCATATGCCTCATCCCTTAGTTCGAATTCCTCATCCAGTTCATCCAGTAAGGTGTTAGGCTTCCGCTTATCCTTAATGAGTGCCCAGGTCATGATCAGGCTCGTTCCAATGATGATAAAGAGCAGAATGCCTGGCTCAAATCCAGGTACCTGCGCCTGACTTGGGATTGCATAAAACAGGAGAATCGTAATCAGCCCCCTCGGAGCGATGAATAACTGGGGAAATACCCGGGAACCGAGAAAAGTTCGCAACAGGGCAAAGCGTATGATATAAATGGTCGCCAGAATAAGCATGCTGATCAGCAGTACCTGCAAGCTAAGCAGGGAGGACAGTACAATTGTGATACCGAAGACCACAAAGAAAAAGGTCCGCACCACAAACGCGGACTCCAGGGTAATGATATGCAGCTCATGGTAGATCTGCCTGGCGCGCTCTTCCCTGAGGAATCTTTTCAGGGGGCCGAAAAAGAACAGGCGCATGTTGGCAATCACCAGGCCAAAAACCAGGATGATGATCAGGGAGGAGAGGTGCAGCTTTTTGCCCAGGGCATACAAAAGCAGCAATACGGCGAGCAACAGGAATTGCTTTGCCTGAGAGCGGATCTGTTGAAACACCAGGATCAGGATATAGCTTGCCGCCAGGGCCACTGCCAGGGTTAGGAGCAGGCTTCCTGCAAAACCTACGGCACCCGGAGCTTCTACAGGGTTTAGCTGGGCCTCCAGGAAATAGAACAAAACAATCCCCATAATATCTGAAAACGTACTCTCATACACATGGAATTCCCTTCTGGATTCTTCCAGTCCGCTAACGCTGGGGATGATTATGGCGCTTGACAGGATAGACAGGGGGGTGGCATAAAGCCAGGCAAGGGTCATATCCATGCCGGGTACCAGGGTATACAGGATCCATGCGGCGGCCCAGGCTGAGGCGATTAATCCGAATGCGGCGACGGCCAGTGCTTTGAGTATCGGCCAGATTTTATCCCTGCGAAGCTCCAGTTCCAGAGCGGCCTCCAGGACGATCATGATCAGCCCTATGATCCCGAGTACTTCCAGGGCGGGGAAGAGGTTGGGCAGGTCGGACACAAAATTCTTCATCACGTATTGAAGAATCACCCCAAGGCCAATCAACATGAGCACCGCGGGTATGTTTGTGCGTTTTGCCAGGTGGTTGAACCAGAAGGAAAGGATCAGTATAAGACAGGCTTCGATGATCAGGTTGTAGGAAGAGAATATTTCCATAAGGCGGTATTGGATTCCAATATTAAAGGTACTGGGAATTCATATTAAACTGAGAATTATGCTGCAATATTGTTTCGGCCTCCCCAACACAGATATATTCAAAAAAAGATCGTATATTTGCACCACTGAAAGAATAGCAGGATATTCATGAGGGGACCAAACGTCCCCTCTTTTATTGCTACTATTTGAAGCGGGATCAGATGTCAGTCCAACGGTTACAACAACGGGTAGAGTCCCTTCTTGGGGAGGCGCTCGAGAAGCGAAAGGAGCTGTTTCCGATTTCAGTAAAAGTCGGAACCGATCAGGCCATCCGAATAATACTGGATGGAGACACCGGGGTTAGTCTTCAGGATTGTATGGAGATCAGCCGCGCTGTGGAGCATCAGCTCGACAGGGAAGAATTTGATTTTTCCCTGGAAGTGAGCTCTGCAGGAGCTACGGAAGCACTGGAATTGCCGCGGCAATTCACAAAGCATAAAGGCCGTACACTGAAGGTAAAAACGCCGGATTCCGAGTACAGGGGAATCCTTGAAGAAGTTGGCTCGGATGAGATCAGTCTCGCCTGGAAAGCACGGGAGCCCAAACCGGTGGGGAAAGGAAAACATACGGTTCGCAAGGAGGTGAAAATACCTTTTGCGGACATTGAGCATGCGAAAGTTGTTCTAAAATTTTAACTGCGAAGTAAGAAATGGAAAATCTTGCATTGATCGAATCGTTCTCGGAGTTCAAGGACGACAAGTTCATCGATCGGGTAACATTAATGGCGATCCTTGAGGAAGTCTTCAGGGCAGCGCTGAAGCGGAAGTTCGGATCCGATGATAATTTTGATATTATCATCAACCCGGACAAGGGTGACCTCGAAATTTGGAGGAACAGGGTTGTTGTTCCCGATGGCGAGGTGGAAGAACCCAATGAGGAGATCTCCCTTTCAGAGGCCCGTAAGATCGAGCCCGATTTTGAGATAGGGGAAGACGTGTCTGAAGAAGTCAAGCTTAAGGATCTGGGCCGGCGTGCAATTCTCGCCCTGCGTCAGAACCTCATCGCCAAGATTCACGAGCACGACAACACCACAATATACAAGCAGTTTAAAGATCTGGAAGGAGAGATCTATACGGCTGAAGTGCATCATATCAGGCACAGGGCTATTATTCTTCTGGACGATGAAGGGAATGAGCTCATCATGCCCAAGGAAAAGCAGATCCCATCGGATTTCTTCCGGAAAGGAGATAACGTAAGGGGCATTGTTGAAAGCGTCGAGCTCAAAGGGAACAAGCCCCTGATTATTATGTCCAGGACTTCCCCGATCTTCCTGGAACAACTGTTCCACCAGGAGATCCCTGAAGTGTTCGACGGACTGATCACGGTCAAGAAAGTCGTTCGTATCCCAGGTGAGAAGGCCAAGGTTGCGGTAGACTCTTACGATGATCGCATCGACCCTGTAGGTGCCTGTGTTGGGATGAAGGGTTCGCGGATCCACGGGATCGTCCGGGAACTTGGGAATGAAAATATCGACGTGATCAACTGGACCAACAACCCACAGTTGATGGTAACACGCTCACTAAGTCCCGCGCGGGTTTCCCTGGTCAAGCTCAATGACGAGAACATGACTGCACAGGTCTACCTCAAACCCGAGGAAGTCTCCAAGGCGATCGGCAGGGGAGGACACAATATCCGCCTGGCCGGAAAGTTGACCGGGTATGAGATCGATGTATTCCGCGAAGGCGTTGAGGAAGATGTGGAGCTGACAGAGTTCAAAGATGAGATCGATGAATGGATCATTGAGGAATTCAGAAAAATAGGAATGGATACGGCCCGAAGCGTCCTCGAACAGGATGTGGCAGACCTTGTTAAAAGGACCGACCTGGAAGAGGAGACCGTCCTGAATGTGGTCCGTATCCTCAAAGAAGAATTTGAAGATTAAGCTATATATTAGCAACAAAAGAGAAGAGCGCAAATTTTATGGCAGACAAAGCGACCATAAGGCTTAACAAAGTCCTGAGAGAACTCAATATTTCCCTGGACCGGGCGGTGGATTACCTCACTTCCCAGGGTCATGAGGTAGAGGCTCGGCCCACGACCAAGATCTCGGAGGAGATCTACCAGGAACTTTTGGGAGAGTTCCAGACGGACAAAAGCAAAAAGGTTGCCTCCAAGGAAGTAGGGGAAGAGAAGCGAAAGGAGAAGGAAGCCATCCGTTTGCAGCAGGAACAGGAGCTGGAGGAGAAAAGACTGGCGCGCGAAAAACGCGCACAGCCTGAGGTGGTCAAGGCCAAGGTGGAGCTGAGCGGTCCCAAAACTGTGGGCAAGATCGACCTGGATGCTCCAAAGAAAGCCGCTGCTCCTGAGCCGGTAAAGGAAGAGACGCCACCGGTTGTAGAAGAAAAGGCCGCAGAAGCGCCCAAACCCCAAGAAGAAAAAAAGACTACAGAGGTCAAAGAGGAGGCACCTGTAAAGGAAGAACCGAAGAAGCCGGAAAAGGTGGAGACGGAATACCAAAAGCTTTCCGGTCCGAAGATCAAGGACAAGATCGATCTCTCCAAGTTCGAAAAACCCAAGAAGAAAGAGGTCAAAAAAGACGACTCCGGGGACCGCAAGCGTCGCCGCCGCCGCATTGTCAGCAAGGCAGATGCCGGAAGAGGACGCGGTGGTGGAAAGAAAGGCACACGGGCTGCGACCATGAAGGTGGAGCCTACGGAGGAGGAAGTGCAAAAGCAGGTGCGTGAAACCCTGGAAAAACTTCAGGGTAAATCCAAAAAGGGTAAGGGCGCTAAATACCGCAGGGACAAGCGAGACCAGCACCGTCAACAAACTGAAATGGACCTCGCTCAACAGGAACTGGATAGCAAGATCCTCAAGGTAACCGAATTTGTTACCGTGCAGGAAGTGGCTACCATGATGAACGTGACCACCACGGACATTATATCTGCCTGTATGTCCCTGGGAATCATGGTGACCATGAACCAGAGACTCGACGCAGAAACACTTTCCATAGTAGCCGATGAATTTGGATACGAGGTGGAATTTGTAACTGCCGATATAGAAGAATCCATAGAAGAAGACGTCGATGCCCCTGAAGACTTGAAGCCCAGGGCGCCTATTGTTACCGTCATGGGACACGTTGACCACGGTAAGACTTCTCTTTTGGACTATATCAGGCAGGAAAATGTAATCGCCGGAGAAAGCGGGGGGATCACCCAGCACATCGGAGCCTACGGGGTAATGCTGGATAATGGGGAGCGGATTTCGTTCCTGGACACACCAGGTCACGAGGCTTTTACGGCCATGCGTGCGAGGGGTGCCCAGGTCACGGACATCGCCATTATCGTGATTGCTGCCGATGATGACATCATGCCTCAGACCAAAGAAGCCATCAGCCACGCACAGGCAGCTGGAGTGCCGATCGTTTTTGCGATCAATAAAATTGACAGGCCCACGGCCAATCCTGACAAGATCAAGGAAGGCCTGGCAAACATGAACCTCCTTGTTGAAGACTGGGGAGGAAAGATCCAGTCACATGACATTTCGGCCAAAACGGGTGAGGGAGTAAAAGAATTGCTCGAGAAAGTGCTGCTTGAAGCAGAGCTTCTCGAACTGAAGGCCAATCCCGATAAGCTTGCCACAGGAACCGTGGTTGAGGCGTATCTCGACAAAGGTCGGGGATATGTGTCTACCGTCCTGGTACAGGCGGGTACGTTGAAGATCGGAGACTATGTCCTGGCAGGGACCTGCAGTGGCAAGGTCAAGGCGATGCAGGATGAGCGCGGAAAGAATATCAAGGTAGCCGGACCTTCAACGCCCATTTCTATTCTCGGTCTGGACGGTGCCCCCCAGGCAGGAGACAAGTTTAACGTCCTGGAGGACGAACGGGAAGCCAAACAAATTGCTGCAAAACGCAGCCAGCTGCTGCGCGAACAAACTGTTCGGACACAGCGGCACATTACCCTGGATGAGATCGGCAGACGTATCGCATTGGGTGACTTCCAGGAACTTAACATTATCCTCAAAGGAGATGTTGATGGTTCTGTGGAGGCCCTTTCAGATTCCTTCCAGAAGCTTTCAACAGAGGAGATTCAGGTGAATATCATTCACAAAGGCGTGGGTGCGATCACCGAATCGGATGTACTGCTGGCTTCGGCCTCAGATGCGATTATCATTGGGTTTAATGTCAGGCCGATGGGGAATGCCCGTGAGGTGGCTGACAAGGAAGAAATCGACATCCGGACCTATTCCATTATCTACGATGCCATCAACGACCTGAAGGATGCCATGGAAGGCATGCTGTCCCCTGAGATCAAAGAGGAGGTTACCGGTACTGCTGAAATTCGCGAGACCTTTAAGATCTCCAAAATCGGAACGATAGCTGGTTGTATGGTCACCAGTGGCAAGATTTTCCGCAATTCCAGTATTCGTTTGATTCGGGACGGAGTTGTGATCTTTACCGGGGAACTCGCCTCACTGAAACGATTCAAGGACGATGTGAAAGAGGTTTCCAAGGGATATGACTGCGGTATGCAGATCAAGAACTACAATGACATCAAAGAGGGAGATATTGTGGAGGCCTTCCAGGAGGTTGCCGTCAAAAAGACCCTTTAACCCTTCGGGTAAATTCCAAATTCCAAATTCCAAATACCCTGATAGGTGTTTGGGATTTTTTATTGGGCATATTGCAATCCCCTGGGAATTGACCAGAATTGTTCCCAGAAGCAACTGATACAACCCTGGAACCTCGATAGCGATTTGGAATTTGGAATTTGGAATTTGGAATTTGAAGTTTGGTATTTGTACCCTACCTGGGTTTCCGATCTCCATTTTCCGGCCTTAACAGAAGCGCTGCGGGAAACTTCTTTCTCACTTCGAGGTACTTCTTTTCCGCTTCAAGACGGCTGCTGAATTTTCCCACCTGTACCCGGTAGGTAGGGGAATCAAAGACGATATTCGGCTTGTATTCGGGAAATTCCCGTGAAACTTCTTTTGAAAGTTCCTCCGCATCGTCATACGTGCCAAATCCAATTTGGATGGTGAAGTAGTGGGCGTTGGCCTTGACCTCCTCGTAAATTGCGAGCAGACGGTCCAAATCAGGGTCCCGATCGATGGAAACCTGTCCCTGCTGAGCACTTAGGCCCAGGGATGTAATTAGCAGGAAAATGAGGATAAAGGGACGCTTTAACATGTTTATCAGAAGATATTTAACAGTGTCAAAAGTAGCATATTTGGGGATTTAAGGGTCTATCGCTCTATTTATTTAGAATAATTATAAATTATGAATTCTGAATCCTATTGGATTTAGAAAATAAAGTCTATGTCGTATTTTTGTCGACAATTTGAATGTCAGAAATAGCGGGCTTTTCCGGATGATTTAAAAGCGGGTATTTCTTCCATTCAAATACAACCAAATGCCTGAAAAGACAGCGACCCAAACCAACCAAGCGCACATGTTGCCTGGCTTCTGTTTATCGCTGTCCTGCTTAAGGAAAAATATTGAACAGCGACTCATGAAAAAGGTTTTAAACCGCCATCAGTTAACCACGCTTTTTGGTTTTTGTTTAGTTCTCACTTTCCTTTTCTCCCCCTCACTTTCAGCCCAGGATGAGGCTGCTGCCGATCCGGCTGCTGCTACTGAAGCTGTTGCTGCTGAGGAAGGTCCATGCGGTCCCGGGGATCCTGCAAAGGGGAAACAATTGTTTAATCAGAACTGTGCCGCCTGTCACGCCCTGAACAGGAAGATGACGGGCCCTGCACTGGCCAATGTGGCATCACGCCTCATTGAAGAAGAAGGACTTGATTGCGAGTGGATGTACTCATGGATCAAGAATAGCGCTGGGATGATATCTTCCGGGGATGCCTATGCCAACCGCATTTACGAGGAATACAATCAGGCGGCAATGACTGCCTTTCCAACCCTTTCAGATCAGGATATCAACGACATTCTGGCTTACACAGAAGCCCCGCCACCTGCCCCTGTAGCAGCAACCACTGCAGCAGCAACGACAACAGAAGGCGGAGAAGGAGGGGTCTCCAATGAATTGATCCTGGGAGCGCTGGCACTGGTATTTGCCCTGCTGGTAATGATGCTTATCCTGGTAAACCTGACCCTAAGGCGTATCGCAGAGGCGAACGGAGTTGTCCTGGAACGGGAGAAGGCCGAGAAAGGCCTGCCGCTCTGGAAAGCCTTTGCCCAGAATCAGTTCCTGGTGCTGGTCACAGTGATCTTCCTTATGCTGGGAGCTGCGTATTTTGCTTACGGCTGGATGATGCAGGTTGGCCTGGATCAGGGATATGCGCCTATTCAGCCCATTCACTATTCGCACAAGATTCACGCCGGGGACAACAAGATCGAATGTAAGTATTGCCATTCCTCTGCCCGCGTTTCCAAGCATTCCGGGATTCCCTCCCTGAATGTCTGTATGAACTGCCACAAGTCTATCTACGAATACAAGGGAAATCCGGAAGGACCTTCCGCTGAGGACCTGGCCAACGGGTACACCAACGAGTTTTACACCAATGAGATCAAGAAGCTGTACAAGGCTGTCGGTTGGGATGAGGAAAACCAACGGTACACCGGGGAGACCCAACCGGTAGAGTGGGTGCGAATCCACAACCTGCCTGATTTTGCCTACTTCAACCATGCCCAGCACGTTTCTGTCGGGAATATCGAGTGCCAGACCTGTCACGGTCCGGTGGAAGAGATGGAGATCATGTATCAGTACTCCCCCCTTACCATGGGCTGGTGTATCAATTGCCACCGGGAGACCAACGTGCAAATGGAAGGCAATGAGTACTACGAAAAAATTCACGCCGAGCTTGCCAAGAAATATGGGGTAGATCAAGTAACCGCTGCTCAGATGGGCGGTTTGGAATGCGGCAAGTGTCACTACTAATTCAAGGAGCTAATTTCAACCAATCGTATGGCATCAAACAAGAAATATTGGAAAAGTGAGGCGGAACTTGCCCCTGACAATTCCATTGTTGAGACGCTTAAACAAAACGAATTCCCTGAGGAGATCCCAGTGGATACGTTCCTGGGTGATGAGGAGCAGCTCGCTTCCAGTCAGACCTCGAGGAGGGATTTTCTCAAGTATGTCGGGTTCAGTACGGCTGCCGCTTCCCTGGCCGCCTGCGAAGGACCCGTCCATAAATCCATTCCCTACGTTTTCCAGCCTGAGCGTATCATTCCAGGTGTTGCAAATTATTATGCCACCACTATTGCGGATGGATATGACTTTGCGAGCATCCTGGTGAAAACCCGGGAGGCACGCCCCATCAAGATAGAGAACAACAAGGAAGCCCAGGTGCTGGGTGGTACAAATGCCAGAATTCAGGCCTCCGTGCTTTCCCTTTATGACAGCACCAGGTTGCAGGGACCAATGGCCCAGGGCAATCCAGTGGAATGGAGTGCCCTCGATGCCGGAGTTAAATCCAGGTTGGGAACCCTCAAGAACAGCGGAAGGCAAATAGCGCTGCTTACCCAGACGTATGCCAGCCCGTCAACAAAAAAATTGATAGCTGAGTTTAAAGAAGCCTATGGCAACGTGACCCATGTGACGTATGACGCGATTTCATGCGACGCAGCCCTGAACGCGTTTCAGGCGCGTTTCGGAGCTCGGGCTTTGGCCGATTATGATTTTTCCAGGGCTGACCTCATAGTTTCCTTTGGCGCAGATTTTCTGGGCGATTGGCAGGGAGGTGGTTATGACAGCGGTTATGCCAGGGGACGCGTTCCCTCAAATGGCAAAATGTCACGACACGTCCAATTTGAGTCCAATATGTCGCTGACCGGAGCCAATGCGGACCGAAGGATCCCATTGACACCAGCCCAGCAGAAGGTAGCGTTGGCACATCTCTACGCCAAATTAAACGGGACCTCGGCCCCGGGAGACCTTCCCGAAGCTGCAGGCCGTGCCCTGGACAGTGTTGTACAGCAAATAGGAAAGAACCGAAGTCGCGCAGTAGTGGTTACCGGCCTGGACGATGTGGATGCACAGTCCGTCGTGATCGCCATAAATGAAATGCTCGCCAGCGAAGCGTTTGATGCAGCTGCTCCCCGATATATCCGTCAGGGAGACAATGCGGCATTAAACAAGCTGGTTGACGATATGCAGGCGGGTAATATAGGGGCGCTTATCATGGATGGCGTGAACCCCGCGTACTCGCTGCCTAAGGCCGAAGCCTTTAAGCAGGGATTGGAAAAGGTCGATCTATCTGTGACCTTTACCACGAATAACACGGAGACCTCAGGGCTTACTACATATGCCGCTGCTTCAAACCACTTCCTGGAATCCTGGGGAGATGCTGAGTTTAAGAAAGGGCATTTCAGCCTGATGCAGCCTGTTATCCGTGAGCTTTTTGATACCCGTCAGTTCCAGCAGAGCCTGCTGATCTGGATGGGTTCCGAAAAAACCTATTACGACTATATCCGCGAGAACTGGTCTGAGAACGTCCTCTCGGGAGGATCCTGGAATCAGGCACTGCACGATGGCATCTATGTTTCAGGCATGTCTGCGGATCCCGAAATGTCTGCCGAGCAGGATGACAAGGAAGGAGAAGACGAACAGATGCCGATGGACATGGCTTCGGTCACCGCCTCGGTTCGAAGACTTTCAGGTGCAGCGGATGCAGGAATGAGCCTGGTGCTGTACTCTAAAATTGGAATGGGAGACGGACGTCAGGCCGGCAACCCTTGGTTGCAGGAATTCCCGGATCCGATTTCGCGTGTTTCCTGGGATAACTATTTGACGGTTTCCAAGAAGGATGCACAGCAAATGGGCCTTGTGAACGAACATGTAGCTAATGGCGGACTGGACGGCAGCTATGTCAACCTTGCCGTTGGTGAGGCAACGATTTCCGGTGTGCCGGTAATCATACAGCCAGGCCAGGCCGAAGGAACGGTTGGGCTCTCCCTGGGGTATGGAAGGACTGCGGGAATGAAAACGGAAATGCAGACCGGGGTTAACGCGTTTAGTCTCTACAATGGCTTTGATTCCGTCCAGACAGTGACGGTAGAAAAGGCTTCCGGCATGCATGAATTTGCCTGTGTGCAGTTGCATAAAACCCTAATGGGCCGTGGGGATATCATAAAGGAGACCACCCTTGAGATCTTCAACTCCAAGGATGCCTCTGAATGGAACCATGTGCCTCAGGTTTCCCTGGACCACCAGGAAGTTCCGGCCACGACTGTAGATCTTTGGGACGGGTTTGACCGTTCTATCGGGCATCATTTCAACATGTCGATCGACCTGAATTCCTGTACCGGTTGCGGTGCTTGTGTGATCGCCTGCCATGCCGAGAACAATGTTCCGGTAGTTGGGAAAAAAGAAATACGCCTGTCACGGGACATGCACTGGTTGCGCATCGACCGCTATTACTCTTCTGAAGACACTTTTGAAGGGGATAACATCAAAAAGGATGAGCTTTCAGGGGCTTTCGAATCCAAAACAGGGTTTGAGGAAATGGAAGATCCTGCAGCCAACCCGCAGGTAGCCTTCCAGCCCGTAATGTGCCAGCACTGCAACCATGCCCCCTGCGAGACGGTTTGTCCGGTGGCGGCAACAGCCCACAGCCGGCAGGGACACAATCACATGGCCTATAACCGCTGTGTGGGTACGCGTTACTGTGCCAACAACTGTCCCTATAAAGTACGTAGGTTCAACTGGTTCCTCTACAACAACAACGACGAGTTCGATTACCATATGAACAACGACCTGGGCAAGATGGTCCTGAATCCTGATGTGAACGTTCGTTCACGGGGGGTGATGGAAAAGTGCTCCTGGTGTATCCAGATGACTCAGAAGTCCATCCTCGATGCCAAGCGTGAAGGCAGGGAAGTCAAGGATGAGGAATTCCAGACGGCTTGTTCCAACGCGTGTAGCAGCGGAGCCATTGTTTTCGGGGATGTCAACAACCCGGAAAGCGAGGTATCCAAACTTAAGGAAAGCGATCGGATGTACCATTTGCTGGAACATGTGGGAACCAAGCCCAATGTGTTCTACCACGTTAAAGTCCGCAACACAAACGAAGCATAACAACCTAAGAAACGAATACTAGATATGGCGTCGCATTACGAAGCTCCAATTCGCAAACCCCTGGTACTGGGCGACAAGGGCTACCACGAAGTTTCCGTGGATATCGCTGCCCCGGTTGAGGGACGAGCCAATAAGCAGTGGTGGATAGTATTTTCCATAGCGCTGGCAGCATTCCTTTGGGGAGTGGGGTGTATCATTTATACGATTTCAACCGGGATTGGAACGTGGGGTCTGAACCGGACCGTAAACTGGGCCTGGGACATTACCAACTTCGTATGGTGGGTAGGTATAGGTCACGCCGGGACACTTATCTCTGCAGTACTGCTGCTCTTCCGTCAGAAGTGGCGTATGGCCATCAACAGATCGGCAGAGGCCATGACCATTTTCTCGGTGATTCAGGCCGGCCTATTCCCGATTATTCACATGGGGCGTCCCTGGCTTGCGTACTGGGTACTTCCGATTCCAAACCAGTTTGGTTCCCTTTGGGTGAATTTTAATTCTCCTCTGCTTTGGGATGTATTTGCGATATCCACCTATTTATCCGTATCCCTTGTATTCTGGTGGACTGGCTTGCTGCCTGACTTCGCCATGATACGGGACAGGGCTGTAAAGCCGTTCCAGAAAAAGATTTACGGGTTGGTCAGTTTCGGTTGGACCGGGCGGGCCAAGGACTGGCAGCGATTTGAAGAAGTTTCTCTGGTGCTGGCTGGCCTGGCGACTCCGCTGGTACTCTCCGTACACACCATTGTATCCTTTGACTTTGCCACCTCTGTAATTCCCGGATGGCATACCACCATTTTCCCACCATATTTTGTGGCCGGGGCGATCTTTTCCGGGTTTGCGATGGTACAAACCCTGCTGATCATCATGCGGAAGGTCAGTAATCTGGAAGCCTACATTACCGTCCAGCATATCGAGCTGATGAATATCATTATCATGATCACGGGTTCGATCGTGGGATGTGCTTACATCACAGAGCTCTTTATCGCATGGTACTCCGGAGTGGAATACGAACAGTACGCCTTCCTGAACAGGGCCACCGGGCCTTACTGGTGGGCCTATACCCTTATGATGACCTGTAACGTGGTGTCTCCGCAGGTGATGTGGTTCAAAAAGGTCAGGACGAGCATCATGGTGTCCTTTATCATTTCCATCGTTGTGAATATCGGGATGTGGTTTGAGCGATTTGTGATCATTGTGACTTCCCTCCATCGGGATTATCTCCCATCATCCTGGACGATGTTCTCACCCACCTTCGTGGATATCGGAATTTTTATTGGAACCATAGGCTTCTTTTTCGTCCTCTTTTTGCTCTATGCGCGCACCTTCCCGGTAATTGCACAGGCAGAGGTGAAATCCATATTGAAGTCTTCCGGGGAGCGCTTCAAGAAGTTGCGGGATGCTGGAAAACCCCTTTATCAAATGCCGGATAGCGTTGTGATCAACGGGAAAAATCAAGCGAGCAACTCAGGTTCCGGGGAGGATAAACCATCAAAAGAAAAGAAATAGGATATGGCATCAAAAGTAGTTCACGCATATTACGACGACGATGACATCCTGATGCAGGCAGTCAAAAAAGTGAAGGCTGCCAAGCACCATATAGAGGAGGTCTACTGTCCTTTTCCCGTTCACGGCCTGGACAAGGCCATGGGGCTGGCACCGACACGTATTGCCATTACCTCTTTTATGTATGGATGTCTTGGGCTCACCGTGGCCATTGTGATGATGAATTATATCATGATCCAGGACTGGCCGCAGGATATCGGAGGCAAGCCGAGCTTTAGCTATATCGAGAATATGCCCGCCTTTGTGCCGATCATGTTTGAGATGACCGTATTTTTTGCCGCCCACCTCATGGTGATTACCTTCTATCTGAGGAGCCGCCTGTGGCCCTTTAAGAAGGCTGAGAATCCGGATGTGCGCAGCACGGACGACCACTTTATCATGGAGGTGGAAGTACATGGGGATGAATCCGGTCTGACCGCTCTTTTAAAGGAAACGGGTGCTGTAGAAATAAATAGTGTAGAAAAGTAATATTCAACGATGAAGAATACGCTTGTTTCAGCTGGCATATTGCTAATGCTCATCTTCGGGATGGTATCCTGTCAGGATAACAATCAGCCGAACTACCAGTATATGCCCAATATGTATGAATCTGTGGGGTACGAAACCTACGAACAGGTTACCTGGCTTCCGGAAGGTACTGAGGCACTCACGCCGGTTCCCAATACCATTTCCCGGGGCATGGTTCCCTACGGCTTTGAAAACACACCTGAAGGAAAGGAATTGTCCCGGACGGCGGCAAGCCCCCTGGATTCGCTTCAAAGGGAATCCAATCTTGCTAAGGGCAAGGAACTCTACGATATCAATTGTGCGATTTGCCATGGAGCGAAAGGCGCTGGTCAGGGGACCCTGGTCAAGCGTGAAAAGATCCTCGGCGTACCGTCCTATGCAGACGCCGCGAGGAATATTAACGTAGGGAGCACCTATCATGTGATCTATTACGGACTCAACTCCATGGGCTCATATGCCAATCAGCTGAATCACGAGGAGCGCTGGCAGGTAGCTGAATATGTGATGAAGTTAAAAGAAGACCTAACTCAATAAGACACCGATTGCAGATGTATACCTTCTCAAACAGACTAAAAATAGGATCCCTCATACTGATGGCCCTTGGGTTGCTGGGAATGGGGATTGGATTTGTTTCAGCTCCTTCCACCGTTGAAGAGGCCAAAGCGATGGTAGCTTCCCACGATGATGGTCATGGAGGAGGACAGGGCGAAGCCGCTGCCCACGATAGCAGTGGGGGCGATTCCCACGCTGCCGGAGGACATGAAATGGACCACGATGAGCACCTGTTGCACCAGCTGCAAAACAGACCCTGGTCTGCCCTGTATGTGGCAGTCTTCTTTTTCTTTATGATCTCCCTGGGTGTTCTTGCATTTTACGCCGTGCAAAGGGCTTCACAAGCCGGTTGGTCCCCATTGTTGTTTCGGGTAATGGAGGGAATTACGGCCTGGTTGGTTCCTGGAGGGATCATTTTGTTTGTGATCCTGGTGCTTTCCGTATTGCATATGAACCACCTTTTCGTTTGGATGGATGCGGAGACGGTGGCCCACGATGAATTGCTACAGGGAAAGGCAGGATACCTGAATCCGACCTTCTTTCTGATCCGGGCCCTTGTATTCCTCGGAGGGTGGATCGGTTACAGGGAATTGTCAAGGCGCCTTTCGCTGGCTCAGGATGCCTCAGATGACAATCGCAACTTTATCAAGAACTTCCGCTGGTCGGCTGGCTTCCTTGTGTTTTATCTGGTTAGCGAGTCCATCATGTCATGGGATTGGATTATGAGCCTTGATCCGCATTGGTTCAGTACGCTTTTCGGATGGTATGTTTTTGCAAGCATGTTTGTGTCTGGAATCACGGTTATTGCCATGGTCACGATTTACCTGAAATCCAGGGGATACCTACCCGATGTAAATGACAGCCACATCCACGACCTGGCAAAATTCATGTTCGGCGTCAGTATTTTCTGGACCTACCTTTGGTTCGGTCAGTTCATGCTGATCTGGTACGCCAACATCCCGGAGGAAGTCACCTACTATGTGACACGGATCGAAAATTATTCCCTGCCCTTCTGGGGAATGGTGGTGATGAACTTCATATTTCCGCTACTGGTCTTAATGAACAGTGATTACAAGCGACTGAACTGGTTTGTGATCATGACGGGAATAGTCGTACTTTTAGGACATTATCTTGATGTTTTCAATATGGTAATGCCCGCCACCGTGGGTGATCAGTGGTATATTGGTATTCCGGAGATCGGGGCTGTGCTTTTCTTTGGAGGCGCTTTCATTTTCTGGGTTTTCCGTGCCCTTACGAAGGCTCCCCTGCAACCGGTAAGGAACCCATATATCGAAGAAAGCCGGCAGTTTCATTATTAAGAAGAATCATTAGAGAATCATACCTGTTCAAAAAATGACAGCATTATTGACGATATCGGTTTTAGTTTTGGTTGCCATAGCGATCTGGCAGATGACCAAGATCTTTGAATTATCCCAGATCAAAGCTAAAGCTGGAGAGAGTTCTGAAGTGGCCACGGATGAGGACAACAAGTACAATGGTTACCTGATGTTTGCCTTCCTCGTCTTTATTTACGGGATTACGATTTTCAGCATCTGGAAATACGGCAAGTTCATTCTTCCTGAGGCCGCATCCGAGCATGGAATTGAATATGACTCCTTGCTATGGGCTTCTATGATCATTATATTTGTGGTGCAAACGTTCACCCAGGCACTGCTCCATTATTTTGCCTACAAGTACAGGGGTAAAAAGGGGAAAAAAGCGTTGTTTTATGCAGACAACGATCGTCTTGAATTTATTTGGACCATCATTCCTGTAATTGTTTTGGCAGGGCTGATCCTTTGGGGGCTTTACACCTGGACCAACATCATGGATATCAATGAAGAGGATGACCCCCTCATTGTGGAACTCTATGCCCAGCAATTTAACTGGACCGCACGTTACGGCGGGTCGGACAACGTGCTGGGAGATGCCAATGTCCGTTTGATCGATATTGACAAAGCAAATGTGTTGGGCCTGGATGTGTCTGATCCGAATGCCACGGATGACATTATTGTGAAGGAATTGCACCTGCCCGTTGGGCGCAAGGTGAATTTCAAGTTCCGATCACAGGATGTGCTCCACTCGGCTTATATGCCGCACTTCAGGGCGCAAATGAACTGTGTTCCGGGGATGATAACGGAGTTTTCCTTCACTCCTTCGGTGACGACAGCCGAGATGCGGTTGAAGCCCGAGGTGGTGGACAAAGTTGCCCGCACCAATGCGATCCGGGCGGAGCGGGCAGCAATGGGCGAGCCTAATTCGGAACCCTGGGAGTTCGATTATGTATTGTTGTGCAACAAGATCTGTGGGAAGTCGCACTACAATATGCAAATGAAGATTATCGTGGAAACCGAAGAGGAATACAATGCCTGGCTGGAAAGCCAGCAGACCTTTGGCCAGACCATGGCTTCCATGCAATAAAAAGAATAGCTAAGAAAAAGAATAAAAAGAAACAACTATGTCAGTTCAAGCACCTGCTTTGACCGAGGACCATGCTCACGACCACGGTCATCACCACAAAGAAACGTTTGTAACGAAATATATTTTCAGCCAGGACCACAAGATGATCTCAAAACAGTACCTGATCACAGGACTGATCATGGGGATTATCGGAATTGGGATGTCCCTGTTATTCCGGATGCAACTCGCCTGGCCGGGAGAGTCTTTCCCTGTTTTCGAGGCACTACTCGGAAAATGGGCGCCGGATGGGGTGATGGATGCGGATGTGTATCTGGCACTGGTGACCATTCACGGAACCATTATGGTGTTCTTTGTGTTAACGGCAGGTTTGAGTGGTACTTTCAGTAACCTGCTGATCCCTCTTCAGATCGGGGCCCGTGATATGGCATCGGGTTTTCTTAATATGGTGTCTTACTGGCTGTTCTTCACCTCCAGTGTGATCATGGTGATCTCCCTGTTTGTAGAAGCAGGACCTGCAGCGGCAGGGTGGACGATTTATCCACCACTTAGTGCACTGCCTATGGCCCAGCCAGGTTCGGGAATGGGGATGACCTTATGGCTCGTTTCCATGGCCATCTTTATCGCATCTTCCTTACTCGGTTCGTTAAACTACATCGTAACGGTGATCAATCTGCGGACCAAAGGAATGTCGATGACGCGGTTGCCGCTAACGATTTGGGCGTTTTTCGTCACTGCAATCATCGGGGTCATATCATTTCCTGTCCTTCTTTCAGCCGCACTGCTGCTGATCATGGATCGCAGCTTTGGTACCTCCTTTTTCCTTTCCGATATTTTCATTCAGGGAGAGGTTCTGCACTATCAGGGTGGGTCTCCGGTTCTATTCGAGCACCTGTTCTGGTTCCTGGGCCACCCGGAAGTATATATTGTAATCCTGCCTGCGATGGGAATTGTTTCAGAGGTACTCTCTGTAGGAGCGAGGAAGCCTGTTTTCGGGTATCGTGCGATGATCGCTTCCATCCTGGCTATTGCATTCCTTTCCACTATTGTTTGGGGACACCATATGTTCGTATCCGGAATGAATCCTTTCCTCGGATCCGTATTTACCTTCACCACATTGTTGATTGCGATTCCATCGGCTGTTAAAGCCTTTAACTGGATCACAACGCTCTGGAAGGGCAATCTACAGCTGAACCCGGGGATGCTTTTTTCCATTGGGATGGTATCCACCTTTATCACAGGCGGACTCACCGGGATCATCCTGGGAGACAGTACCCTGGATATCAATGTGCACGACACTTATTTCGTTGTAGCCCACTTTCACCTGGTAATGGGTATTTCGGCACTCTATGGATTATTCGCAGGAGTCTACCACTGGTTCCCGAAAATGTTCCAGGGGCGCATGATGAGCAAGAATCTGGGGTACATCCATTTTTGGATCACCGCCGTTGGCTCTTATGGGGTGTTCTTCCCTATGCATTTTGTCGGGATGGCAGGGGTGCCACGCCGCTATTACGAGAATACCGCATTCCCGATGTTTGACGAACTCGTCGATGTCCAGGTCTTAATGACGGTATTTGCCATTATCACGGCTTTCGCACAGTTGATATTCCTGTACAACTTTATACGAAGCATGTTCTACGGGGAGCGCGGCCCGCAAAACCCATGGCATGCCACTACCCTGGAATGGACGGCACCACAGGAGCATATCCACGGGAACTGGCCAGGGGCCATCCCTGAAGTTCACCGCTGGTGCTATGACTATAGCAAGACGTACGATAATGGGGAGTATATCCTGCCCGGGCAGGACTACGTTCCCCAGCACATTCCCTTGCAGGAAGGGGAAGAAGAATTACAGCATTAATCGAATGCGAATTGAAACGTAAGGGGTCTGCAGAAAGCGGACCCCTTTTCTTTTAGCCCTCTCGGGGGAATCAATTTTTTCGGATTTCCATATCTTTAGTGCAAAGTAGTCCTACCCCTATGAAATATGTGTTGCAAATCGGAATCCTGTTTTTTGTGTTCTTGACTGTTAATCCGATGTATGGACAACGCAAACCCAAGATCAAGGGAAACAGGAATGTCATCTCAGTAGAAAAGGTGCTTTCCGCCTTTACAGATCTGGTGCTTAGTGAAAACCTTGAAATTACGCTGCAACCCGGGGATGCTGAAACAATAAAGATCGAGGCCGATGATAATTTGATCGACGTGCTTCGTTTTGATGTGGAGGACAATACCCTGACTATCTCCTCCTTCTACACCATTACCGCCAGCAAGAAACTCGAATTGATCCTGGTGTATCGCCAGTTGGAGAATATCCGCCTGGAGACCGGAAGCCTGATCGGAATGGAAACCCTTAGCGCAGATCAGTTGCGGCTTTCCCTCCTGGAAGATGCCAAAGCGGAGTTGAGTATTCGTTCGTCCCTGCTGGAGCTGGATATGAGCGGAAAAGCATCGGCCGATTTAAGGGTAGAGGCAGATTCCCTCCAGGCTGTATTGGGCGGGACTTCGAAATCTTTCATCTATGCAAGTGGGGATGGGATGGACTTCTCGATGACCGAACAAGCCTCCCTGGAACTGGAAGGCCTTAGCAATTCACTTACCCTTTCACTTACGGACAATGCAAAGTACAAGGGAAGTGGGATGGAGGCTGAAGCGGCACAAGTCTTTTTAAATGCTTCGGCCAACGCACAGGTCAAAGCCCTTGCCAACCTGGCCTATGAAGGCCGGGGGAAGGCCAAACTCTTTGTATATGGCCAGCCAAAGTTTGAAATCCTTGGACTCTACGACAGCGCTGAACTGCGCAAGGTACCTGAGTAATTGATTGATAATGCATAGAAAAAGCCCTGCATGATAAATGCAGGGCTTTTTCAGTTTTAGGCAATCACCTTCCCGTTGCGCGGGCCGGCATCAATGATCTCCTTGTTAACCCCAGCTTCGAACTTCTTGAAGTTGTTTATAAACAAGCCAACCAGTTTTTCCTTGGTGCTGTCAAAGGCCTTTTTGTCTTCCCAGGTGTTTTTAGGGATCAGTACTTCGGCAGGTACCCCCGGGCAGGATTCAGGGACCATAAACCCGAACTCCTCATCCTGGACGTAGGATACGCCATCGAAATCCCCGTGGTGTATCGCATCGATCATGGCACGGGTGTATTTAAGCTTTATCCTGGACCCAACGCCATGGCCACCACCGGTCCATCCGGTATTGACCAGCCATGCGGTCACGTTGTGCTCCTTCATTTTGGCTGCCAATAGCTCGGCGTATTTGTTCGGGTGCCACATCATAAAGGCTGCCCCGAAACACGCGCTGAAGGTTGCCTGGGGTTCAGTGACTCCCATTTCGGTACCGGCTACCTTGGCCGTGTATCCTGAAATAAAATGGTAGCTAGCCTGTTCAGGAGTGAGTTTGCTCACCGGAGGCAAAACGCCAAAGGCATCACAGGTAAGGAAAATGATGTGCTTGGGATGTCCGGCCACACAGGGGATCTGAACATTTTCGATATGCTCTATGGGATAGGAAGCCCTGGTATTCTGCGTAATGGAAGTATCCGTATAGTCCACTTCCCGGCTCTCTTTGTTATAGACCACGTTTTCCAGGACCGTTCCAAAACGGATCGCATTGAAGATATCAGGTTCGTTTTCAGCTGAAAGGTTGATGGCCTTGGCATAGCATCCTCCTTCTATGTTAAAAGTGCCGTCATCGGTCCAGCAGTGCTCATCATCTCCGATGAGTTTTCGTTTGGGATCCGCACTGAGTGTGGTTTTTCCAGTTCCGGAAAGGCCAAAGAGATACGTAACGTCTCCATCGGCCCCGACGTTTGCAGAACAGTGCATCGGCAGTACCCCTTCCAGCGGCATGAGGTAATTCATCACTCCGAAGATTCCCTTTTTCATTTCCCCGGCATACTGGGTGCCCAGGATCACGATCTCCTTGTGCTCCAGGTTGACATCAATAGACGTCTTGGAAGTCATTTGGGAGGTATAGGAATTCGCCGGGAAACCACCTGCATTCATAACGACGTAATCCGGAGTTCCGAAATCTGCCAGTTCTTCTGCAGTGGGCATGATCAGCATGTTCTGCATAAAGAGGGCGTGGTAGGCCCGTGTGCAGATAATGCGGACCTTCAGCCGATATTTGGGGTCCCAGCCTGCAAAGGCGTCCACCACAAAGAGGCGGTCGCAAATGTTCAGGTAATCGATAGCCCGTTCCCGATTCACGAAATAGGTATGCTCATCCAGGGCAATATTAATATCCCCCCAGTCGATGTTTTCCTCTGAATCAGGATGTTTAACAATGCGTTTATCCTTCGGGCTCCGCCCGGTTTTTTCTCCTGAGTACACAAGAAGTGCACCCACATCGGAAATGGCCGTGCCAGGCTCCTGCCGGAGTCCGATTTCGTATAAGACTGGAACACTGCTGTTCCGATGGACGTTCTTTACTCCGATCCCATATTGGGTTAGGTCAAATGCTGCCATAGGGTTGATTGCTTTTAAGCGTTTTGTTTGTTTTTCGATTCAAAAAATGCTTCGGTCTGATCGTCTCCGATAACCACCACAAAGAAGCGGAACTTTTCACTTGTAAAATATGATAAATATCAAAGAATTTAAAAGAAATACGCCGAACCTTGCTTCAGGTGTGCGGGGCAGTTTTCCTATCTTTGTTTGGTATGAATGAAAACCTCGATCCAACCGCAGATCATCTTTCCCAGCAGGAGCTCGATATCGAAAGGGCCCTCCGGCCGGTAACTTTTGAGGATTTTACCGGACAGCGCAAAGTCCTTGATAATCTTAAGGTTTTTGTGGAGGCGGCCAATTTGAGACAGGAAGCCCTGGATCATACCCTCTTACACGGTCCTCCCGGTTTGGGGAAAACCACCCTGGCACATATCCTGGCCAACGAATTGGGGGTGGGTTTGAAGGTGTCTTCCGGCCCGGTCCTGGATAAACCGGGTGATCTGGCGGGGCTGCTCACCAACCTCGAAGAACGCGATGTGCTTTTTATAGACGAGATACACCGTCTAAGTCCCGTGGTGGAAGAATACCTGTACTCGGCCATGGAGGATTTCAAGATCGATATCATGATTGAAACCGGACCCAACGCCCGGTCCGTGCAGATCCATCTGAACCCATTCACCCTGGTGGGGGCCACCACGCGTTCCGGCCTGCTGACGGCCCCTATGCGTGCTCGTTTCGGAATTTCCAGCCGGCTGGAGTATTACGATACCGAATTGCTTGCGACCATCGTGGAACGGTCTGCAGACATCCTGAAAGTACCGATCTCCCATGAGGCAGCCATAGAAATTGCAGGCAGGAGTCGCGGCACGCCCCGTATCAGCAATGCCCTCCTCAGGCGAATACGGGACTTTGCCCAGATCAAGGGGGATGGAAACATCGACCTGGAGATCTCGAGATATGGACTTAAAGCCCTGAATGTGGACGCCTATGGCCTGGATGATATGGACAATAAGATCCTGGCTACCATCATCGACAAATTCAAGGGTGGCCCGGTTGGGCTCAATACCGTGGCGACGGCCGTTTCCGAGAATGCAGAAACCATCGAGGAGGTCTATGAGCCCTTTTTGATCCAGCAGGGATTCATTATGAGGACCCCCAGAGGAAGGGAGGTCACAGAATTGGCCTACAGACATCTGGGGAGGATCAAGGGAGGGGCGCAACCAGGCCTTTTCTCAGAAGGGGATTCCAATGGCAGTTGAGCCCAAGCCCACGGACAGGACATCAGAGGCTCCGGACGAAGGTTCCGGTCCTGAAATTCATGAAGTTTCACTCTGGACGGTGATAAAAAACCGCAGGGACATCCTGCGAAATCCGCTCCCTTTTCACCACAGGAATTTCGTTCGCTACGGGAATACCTTTAAGGTCAGTATCGGCCCTTCTTCGAAGGTCGTCTTTACCCGGGATGCTTCCATCACCCGCCATATCCTTCAGAAGAATCACCGAAATTACCGCAAATCAGAACTGCAGACCCGGGATCTGGCAAAGTATATCGGGAAGGGTATTCTCACCAGCGAAGGGGAATTCTGGCGCAGGCACCGGAAAATGATCCAGCCGGCTTTTCACAAGGAGCGCCTGCATGGGCTGTTAGAGCTTATGTTTGAAGCCATCCGGGCTGAACTGTCAGGTCTTCCGACAAATACGCCTGTCGATATTTACCCCAGGATGAGCGACCTGGCTTTCCAGGTGGTGGCACAATCCCTGTTCAGTGCCGAAGACCTTCGGAAGGATATGAACCGTCTGCAGGAAATCACGGAAACCAACCAACAGATGCTGATCCGGGAAATGCGACAACCCTATTTCAAATGGTGGTTCAAGTGGTCAGGGCGTATCGGCCGCCATATCGCATTATCCGAAAAAGCCCGTCAGCTGCTCGATCGTCTGATCGAGCAGCGCCTCGGTTCGGAAAGCTCCCCGGGAGACCTTTTGGATATGCTATTGGAAGCGAGATATGAAGACGGGAGTCCGATGCCCCGAAGACAGCTTATCGACGAATTGATCATACTCTTTACCGCGGGTCATGAGACCACGGCAAATGCCCTCAGTTTTGCATTGTACCTCCTTGCGCGTTACCCTGAAGTCCAGGAAAAGCTATACCTCACGGTGGCTGACCTGGATTTTGAAATGGGAGATAAGCTATCGCTCATACGCAACCTTGGATTTGTCCAGCAATGCCTTGAAGAAGCCATGCGGTTATATCCTCCGGTATATGTCATTGACAGGGTGTCAATAAGAGAGGAAACCCTGCAGGGTAATGCGTATCAGGCAGGGACGACCTGGCTGATGAGCCTTTTTGAGCTGCACCGGCATCCAGACCTGTGGGAGGAACCCGAAGCCTTCAGGCCGGAACGATTTAACCCGGAAGACAAACGCAAATACACCGGGTACTACTTCCCGTTCGGAGCCGGGCCACGTATGTGCATCGGCAACAACTTTGCCATGTACGAGATGCAGCTGGCCGTAGGATGGCTTATTCAGCAATACAGGATCACCACGCCTATGGAAGCCCTGGAGCTCAATCCGCTGATCTCACTGAAGCCCGGGAAGGTGGAACTGAATTTGCAACCCCGGGAAAAGCCAGGCAAGAATTGATAGGTCTACTGGTGAAATGCGCCTTTCAACAGGGTATTCAAACCCCACTTTAACACCTCTTTTGATTCATTTTCTTCGAGCCGGCAGACATCCCTGGTAACGATCAGCGCCTCGATCCCCATCATAAGGGTTGCCATGTATACGAGTTTCTTTTTCTCTTCCTGAGAAAGGGGGACTTCATACTTATCCATGGCACCGGTCAGGGTACGAACCCTTCGCGCCCCGCGTTCATTCACCTGGTTATCCTCATCCAGCAAGACACTGAGATACTTTCTGAACGCGCGCTCATTGTCCTGGGCCAGTTGGTTGTAATACGCCTGTATTCCCAAAAAGGCCTCCTGCAGAGATCTGTCCTTCTGCTCCAAGAGGATTTGTTCAGGAGAGCGGGTACGCATATCGAGGACTGCCTCGGCAGACAGGACATCCTTATTGGAGTAATAGCGATAGATCGTGGCCCTGCTGATACCCGCCAGTTCGGCTACCTTTTCCAGGGTGAATTCACCCCCTTTGTGCTGTAATTGGTGTGCAGCCTGCAGGATCTTTTCCCTTGTTTTCTGTTTTTGCGCTGTTCGGCCTTGCCTCAGATATTCATTTTTCATGAGACAAATTTCTTATAAAATTTTGTAATCCCGAAATTCTTTTCTATTATTGTGAGACAAAAATCTCATAAAATGAAAAGTATTACTTCTTTTATCGTGATGGGGCACGAGGTGACTCCCATTGCTACTTCAGGTGACTATGATCTGGCTATGGGAGTAACACCGGGTGGCATGCCGGGGCCACCACCCCATATTCATCAAACCTACAACGAGGTATTCCTTGTTACCGAAGGGGAAATGGAATTTGTACTGGATGGGGAAGCCAGGAAAGTTACTGCAGGTGAAATGGTGGATATCCCATCGGGATGCCTTCATACGTTCGCCAACAGGGAAAATGTACCCTGTAAATGGATAAACATTCACAGCCCCAAAGGGTTTAGGGCTTTTTTCGAAACCTTTGGTGTTTCGGCATCGGAGGAAGATGCCTTGGAACAATCGCTTTCCCCCGAGCTTATCCAGGGGGTCCTCGAAAGGGCTGGTGAGTTTGATATGCAAATCAAAATTCCGGAGGGAGCGGGCCCTGCCTAATTCTGGCCGTACCCTGACCGGGATAGTGCTTCCAAAAAAGTTCGTACTTTACTAAGGAATTAACCAACCTGCCTGACCATGAAAAGTCAAAAAACAATACTCCTGGCCTTGCTCGTCATTGGATTAATGAGTTGCAAGGGTGAAGCCCCTGAAAATGTAGAGGCTGAGCCCGTCCAAACCCATGAGGATATTGTTAGGCGGGGAGAATACCTGGTTACGGTTATTGGCTGTGCCGATTGTCATACGCCCAAGAAAATGACGGACAAAGGACCGGTTATTGACATGGACCGCTATATGATGGGCTATGATGCTTCACAACCCCTGCCGGAGATCCCTGAAAATGTACCTTTGGGTCCCTGGATCGTATTTAATGGAGAACTCACGGCGGCGGCAGGCCCATGGGGAGTGTCCTTTGCGGGGAACCTCACACCCCATGGAACAGGGATTGGCAATTGGTCCCTTGAGCAATTCGGCAAGGCTTTAAGAGAAGGCAAATACAAGGGGCTGGATAACAGCCGCCCAATTATGCCGCCCATGCCTGTAGAAGGCTTCAAGCATCTCACAGATGATGACCTGGAAGCCATCTTCATGTATCTTAAATCGCTCAAACCCATAGATAATGTAGTTCCTGCCTACCGTCCACCCTCTTCCTAAGCCCTATAGAAACCCAAACCTTCGTATCTTCCCGAAGTGGAAAGGAATCGATACGCTGAATTGATTAAAGCCGAAGCCGCACGCCTCGGCTTTCTTTCCTGTGGCATCTCGGAAGCCACTTTTCTGGAAGCGGAAGCACCCCGCCTGGAGGCCTGGCTGAAAAAAGGGATGCACGGGGAAATGTCCTATATGGAAAACCATTTCGACAAGCGCCTGGATCCCCGCAAACTGGTGCCGGGCGCTAAATCGGTGATTTCCCTCCTGTATAATTATTACCCTGACGAAACCCAGCGCACGGATACGTATAAAATCTCTAAATATGCCTATGGAGAAGACTATCACTTTGTGATAAAAAGAAAACTCAAGGCATTGTTGGCATATATTCAGGATGCGGTCGGAGAAGTCCATGGCCGCGCCTTTGTGGATTCAGCCCCGGTGCTGGACAAGGCTTGGGCAGCCCGAAGTGGATTGGGCTGGGTGGGCAAGCACTCCAACCTGCTGACCAGGGAAGTGGGATCCTTCTATTTCATCGCAGAACTCATTATAGACCTGGACCTGGCATATGATACCCCTGTAACCGATCATTGCGGAACCTGTACCGCCTGCCTGGATGCCTGTCCGACAGGGGCAATCGTACAGCCCTATGAGGTAGATGGCAGCAAATGCATTTCGTATTTTACCATCGAATTGAAAAATGAGATTCCATCCGCTTTTCGCGGCAGTTACGAGGACTGGATTTTCGGCTGTGACATCTGCCAGGATGTTTGCCCCTGGAACCGGTTTTCCAAGCCGCATCGGGAACCGGCCTTCACGCCCAAAGAAGATTTACTCGAATTCGATAAAAGACAGTGGGAGGAAATCACCGAATCCGTTTTTCGGAAGGTGTTTTCGAAGTCTGCGGTAAAAAGGACCAAGTTCAAGGGCCTGCAACGCAATATTGATTTTTTAAAAGGATCGGAATAGGCGGCACTTCTTTTTCCCCTCGGCAGATGGCTGAAGGCACGGCCTTATTTCACCAAGAACCATAAAGTTGCTATATTGAAGGCGATTTGGGGGTTTCCCTTTAGATCCTCAAGCCACACTGACTGAACTAAACAAGCAAAATCAATATTTATGGGCGGATTAGGTACCCTGGACCTGGTGGTAATTGTGGTCTATCTGGTTGGAATCATCATTTATGGAATTTCCAAATCCAAGCGGAGCAGTTCAGAAGATTATTTCCTGGGAGGACGGACCATGACCTGGCCCATTGTGGGGATTGCCCTGTTCTCTGCCAATATATCGAGTTCCACGCTCGTGGGGCTGGCATCTGATGGGTTTCAGACCAATATCAACGTCTACAACTACGAGTGGTATGCGGTGGTGATCCTTATTTTCTTTTCCATTTTCTTTTTGCCGTTTTATCTGAAATCCGGGGTGTATACCATGCCAGAATTCCTTCAGAAGCGTTATGATAAAAGATCCAGGTATTACTTTTCCCTGATCACCATTGTTGGGAATGTCCTGGTGGATACTGCGGCCGGATTATATGTCGGCAGCATTGTGCTCAAGCTCCTCTTCCCGGACACCAGCTCGACCATCATCATCATAATCCTGGCCCTGGCAGCGGCAGCGTACACGATTCCGGGGGGGCTGAACTCAGTAATACAGACCGAGGTAATTCAGGCGGTGCTGCTGATCATTGGTTCCTGCCTGCTCACCTATTTTGCCTATGAGGAATTAGGCGGTGGGTGGAATACCATGATGGATAAATTGGATGGCATGCTGGCCGCCGGAGAGGTCAATTTCGGGAACCGGGCAGCTGAAGGGAAATATATTCCTGAGAATTCGCGTGAAGTTTTTAGCCTGGTCAGGCCCAATAATGACGAGTTTATGCCCTGGTGGGGGCTGATCTCAGGAGTGGCCCTGCTCGGATTCTATTTTTGGGCGAATAACCAGTTTATGGTACAGCGGGTCCTGGGAGCCAAGAACCTGAACCATGGACGCTGGGGAGCTCTTTTTGCCGGATTGCTAAAGCTTCCGGTCCTGTTTATTATGGTAGTTCCCGGTGTTCTCGCGCTGCTGCTGTTCAATGACCTGGATATTTCCAACCTGAATTATCCACTGGCCACAGGCGGTATGTGCGAGAATTTGACCGATTGCCCGAACCTCACCTATCCCGTATTACTATTTCAATTGCTGCCGGCAGGTATCCTGGGCCTGGTAGTCGCCGGATTGCTTGCTGCAATGATGTCCTCGGTATCGGCTACGTTTAACTCTGCATCTACGTTGATTACCATGGACTTTGTGCGGCAACTGAAGCCTGAGCTCACCAGCAAACAACTGGTGCGGGCTGGCCAGATTGCTACACTCGTCCTGGTGGTGCTGGCTTCTGCCTGGGTACCCTTTATTGAACGTGTCAGTGATTCGCTTTGGGGGTATCTGCAGTTGGTCATTGCCTTTACAAGTCCCCCGGTGGTTTCTGCCTTCGTTCTGGGGCTATTCTGGAAACGGGCAAACTCCTCAGGGGCCTTTGTAAGCCTGATTTGCGGTGGGATCTTTGCGGTATTCATGATCCTGTCTGCCTCTTTTGACCTCTGGCCTTACCTGAATGAATTTCACTTCCTGGCCAAGGCCAACCTGTTATTCCTGATCAGTGTTGTCATCCATGTGGTGGTAAGCCTGTCTACAGCTCCGCCTGAGGTGGAAAAGGTTGCCGAATATACCTATAAGAAGGAATTGTTTACCTCAGAAACCGAAGAACTGCGGGCCCTTCCCTGGTATCAGAATTATCGATATCTGGCGGTAATCCTGTTGTTGCTAACGACCATTGTGGTGGTTTGGTTCTGGTAGGGATTTTGGGGGGTTGAACCCCCCACCCCCCAATCACAAATTACAGTGTATCCATGCAATCCAAAAGCAGGATCTCCCACCAGTGCGAAGTTTTCGATGCGCTGAGTGGAGAGCCTGCATAAAAACTTCTTTTACGTCAGAATGCGCATTCAACATTACCCTTTAAGAACAGGCCGTCTGAAATCCAACAAACCCCTTACTTTTGTAGTTCAAATCCTCCCTGCATGAGCAAAGAAAAGAAAAGGCGGGAAGCCCTTGTATACCACGCCAAACCCCAACCGGGAAAAATTAAGGTAGTCCCCACAAAACCCTACGCGACCCAGCGGGATCTTGCCCTGGCCTATTCCCCTGGGGTGGCGGAGCCCTGTAAGGAAATTGACAAGGACCCGGAGCAGGTCTACAAGTATACCTCCAAAGGGAATATTGTAGCGGTTATTTCGAATGGAACTGCGGTGCTCGGTTTGGGAAATATCGGACCGGAGGCCTCCAAACCGGTCATGGAGGGCAAAAGCTTATTGTTCAAGATTTTTGCCGACATCGACGGGATCGATATTGAGCTGGACACCACGGATGTAGACAAATTTGTGGAAACCGTTAAAATCATGGCACCCACCTTTGGTGGGATCAACCTGGAGGATATCAAGGCCCCTGAGGCCTTTGAGATTGAACGTCGGCTCAAGGAAGAACTGGATATCCCGGTGATGCACGACGACCAGCATGGAACCGCCATTATCTCTGCCGCTGCCCTTTTAAATGCCCTTGAACTCGCAGGAAAAGAGCTGGATTCGGTCAGGATCGTGGTCAGTGGGGCTGGAGCGGCTGCCATTTCCTGTACCCGGCTTTACCGGGCTTTTGGGGCGAAAAGGGAGAATATCGTAATGCTGGACAGCAAGGGGGTCATCCGATCGGACCGATCAAGCCTCTCTCCTGAAAAAAAAGAATTCGCCACGGATCGCAAGATAGACACCCTTTCAGAAGCCCTGGAAGGGGCTGATGTCTTCATCGGTCTTTCGATTGCAGATATCATGACCCCGGATATGCTCAAAGGCATGAGTGCCAATCCCATTGTCTTTGCCATGGCCAATCCGGACCCGGAGATCAGCTACGATCTTGCCCTTGAAACCCGGGATGATGTGATCATGGCCACAGGCCGTTCGGACCATCCCAACCAGGTCAACAACGTTTTGGGATTTCCCTTCATCTTCAGGGGAGCCCTGGATGTTAGAGCTACCAAGATCAATGAGGCGATGAAGATGGCGGCAGTGCGGGCACTGGCCAATCTTGCAAAACAACCTGTGCCGGAACAGGTCAATATCGTCTATGGCGAAATGCGCCTGGCTTTCGGGAAGGAATATATCATTCCCAAACCCTTTGATCCACGCCTGATCACAGAAATTCCGCCGGCTGTAGCCCGTGCGGCCATTGAAAGTGGCATTGCCAAAGCTCCCATTGTGGATTGGGATCGCTACCAGATGGAGTTGTTGCAGCGTTCCGGGGACGACAAGAAAGTTATGCGCATGCTGATGAACCGGGCCAAGGCCAACCCCAAGCGCATCGTGTTTGCAGAGGCAGATCAACTGGATGTGTTGAAGACCGCCCAAATCGCATATGAGGAAGGCATTGCACATCCGATCCTGTTGGGCAACCGATTGATTATCGAGACCCTGATGCAGGAGCTCGAGTTCGATGCGGATATTCCCATCATCGATCAGTATGGAAAAGATTCATTGGAGAAACGCGAAGCCTATGCCGAGCGTTACTGGAAGGGCAGGAACCGGAAGGGGTGTACGCATTACGGAGCTCGCTTAAAAATGCGGGAACGTAACTATTTCGGGGCTATGATGGTGCTCGAAAAAGATGCCGATGGAATGATCTCCGGATATTCAAGGGCTTATTCCTCTGTGGTACGACCCATTTTTGAAGTCATAGGCCGGGCTACCGATATCGCCAAGGCTGCCACGGTACATATTATGATTACCCCAAAAGGTCCATTCTTCCTGGCAGATACCTCAATTATCATAAACCCCACTGCCGAGGAGTTGGCGGCTATTGCGCGCATGACAGCAAATCTGGCCAGGGCCTTTGGTTTTGACCCGGTCATGGCCCTTTTATCGTATACCAACTTTGGATCGTCCCAACACCCCAGTGCCCAAAAGGTGAGGGAGGCAATCCGTATCCTGCACGAACAGGACCCTGAATTGCAGGTGGATGGCGAGATACAGGCAGATTTTGCCCTTAACCGGGAGATGAATCAGGGACAGTTTCCCTTCTCAAAACTGGCAGGCAAGCGGGTGAATACGCTCATTTTCCCCAATCTGGAGTCGGCCAACATTACCTATAAGCTTTTAAAGGAGCTTTACGGTGCGGATACCATAGGACCCATTATGTTGGGGCTCCGCAGGGCGGTGCATGTGATCCCTATGGGGGCTTCCGTTGAGGAAATGGTCAATATGACAGCCGTAGCTGTTATTGATGCCCAGGAACGGGAAAAACGCAGGATTGCCAGGACGAAAACCGTCTGAATCCCAAAAATCCACTAACCAAAGAACCCAATCCCATGATTAACCACTTAAACGGTCGCCTGATTGAGAAGTACCCCACCCATGCAGTGATTGAATGCGGCGGCGTTGGCTATTTTGTCAATATTTCCCTGAACACTTATGCTGCCCTCCCGGATGAGGAACAGACAAGA
This sequence comes from uncultured Flavobacteriaceae bacterium, assembly GCA_965601625.1. GTDB lineage: Bacteria > Bacteroidota > Bacteroidia > Flavobacteriales > Flavobacteriaceae > Robiginitalea. The sequence goes on from CBFCWO010000004.1 coordinate 65,736, forward strand.
CTCTACACGCATCTGCAGGTGAGGGAAGATGCCCATACCCTGTTCGGTTTTTACACCCTGGCCGAACGCGAGATCTTTCGCTTGCTGATCTCGGTATCCGGGGTGGGATCCAGCACGGCCAGGACCATGCTTTCCTCCATGACTCCGGCACAGGTGAGGGATGCTATTGCGGGGGGAGATGTGCCCGCCATACAATCGGTAAAGGGAATTGGGGCCAAAACGGCCCAACGTGTTATTTTGGACCTTCGGGACAAGGTCCTGAAAGTTTATGAACTGGATGAAGTTTCCCCGGAATCAGACAATACAAATAAGGAAGAAGCGTTATCTGCATTAGAGGTTCTTGGTTTCGCCAGGAAGTCGGCAGAGAAGGCCGTCGATGCGGTGTTGCGCCAGGATCCTTTGCTAAGCGTCGAGGGTATTATAAAGAGTGCGCTTAAAAATTTGTAAAACGTTTGAAAACAGGGGCATCAGATTTTTTCAGATCCTTTTGCAAACCGTTTTTCTTCCTAACCTTTCTGCTGCTGGCTTCCCATTGGAAAGCCCAGGGGCAGGAAACTGAACCTGTCGAGGCAGATTCCGTAAAAACCGGGGTTGCTTTGGGAGCGCTTCGTATGGAGGATCCGGAAAGCATCGTCTCCAAGTATACCTACGATCCGAAACTGGACAGGTATATCTACTCGGAGACCGTTGGGGATTACGATATCTCATACCCCATCATCCTTACCCCTGAACAATACCTCGAGCTGGTCCGCAAGGAGGATATGAAATCCTACTTCAAGGAGAAGATCGATGCCTTCACGGGGAAAAAGGCGGGCAGCAAGGAAGCCCAAAAGAACCTCCTTCCTAACTTTTACGTCAACAGCAGTTTTTTTGAGACCATTTTCGGGGGAAATACCATCGAGGTAATCCCTCAGGGTTCTGTGGCCATGGACCTCGGGGTTATTTGGCAGAAGAACGACAACCCGGCCCTTTCCCCCCGGAACCGCACCAACCTGGCCTTTGATTTTGACCAGCGGATCAGTCTCAGCATGGTGGGTAAGATTGGCGAGCGGCTGCAGGTCACGGCCCAGTATGACACAGAAGCGACCTTTGATTTCCAGAACCTGATCAAATTGGATTATACGCCCACTGAGGATGATATCATCCGGAATATCGAAGTAGGTAACGTCAACCTGCCCCTGAACAGCTCCCTGGTCCAGGGTGCGCAAAGCCTGTTCGGGGTGAAAACCCAATTGCAGTTTGGCAAGACTTCGGTCACGGCGGTATTTTCTGAACAGCAGTCCCAGAACAATACGGTTGTAGCTCAGGGCGGAGGTACCCTCAACGAATTTGAACTCACCGCCCTTGATTATGACGAGGACCGGCACTTTTTCCTCTCCCACTATTTCCGGGACCGCTATGACCAGGCCCTTGAGGATTATCCCTTTATACGCAGCCAGGTCCAGATCACCCGGCTTGAAGTCTGGGTGACCAACCGCAGCCAGCAAACACAGAACGTCCGGAACATCGTGGCCATTCAGGATCTTGGAGAGGCCGAGCCTGCAAATACGCGTATTGGTGGGCTTGGAGGAGCCCCTCCCGGGTTTTTTACCCCCATTGTTTCCAATCCTGAGCTACCCAGCAATACCGCCAATGCCTATGACCCTGCTTTGATCGATAACGGCGGTGCCCTGACTGGGGAAATAAGAGATATCGCCACTGTGGATGATGGTTTCCAGATCCCTGGGTATGTAGCCAATCAGGGCTTTGACTATGCGATCCTGGAGAATGCGCGCAAGCTGGAGCTGGGCAGGGATTACTCCTTTGACTCCCAGCTGGGATATATTTCCCTGAATCAGCGTTTGAGCAATGATGAGGTGCTTGGGGTAGCCTTTCAGTTTACGATTGGGGGGGAAGTCTTCCAGGTAGGTGAGTTTGCCAACGGGGGCGTGGATGCCACGACGGTGGATCCCGGAGTAGAGCTTCAGCTCAACAACAATACCCTGGTGGTAAAACTGCTCAAGAGCAATATCACCAATGTCGAGGATCCCATCTGGGACCTTATGATGAAGAACATTTACGCCACGGGAGCCTTTCAGTTATCCCAGGAGGATTTTAAGTTGAATATCCTCTACAATGACCCAACCCCAAGGAACTACATCACGCCTGTTGACCCCAACGACGGATGGCCCGACACTCCAAAGCCCCTGGAGGAGCGCATCCTGCTGGATGTGTTTAACCTGGACCGTCTCAATGTGTTCAACGATATCCAGCCCGGGGGGGATGGATTTTTTGATTTTGTTCCCGGTATAACGGTGAATACCCAAAACGGATTGGTCATTTTCACCAAGGTGGAGCCCTTTGGGGAATTCCTCTTCGATCTGCTTGGGGGAGGGGATTACGATACGCCGGATCAAATTGGCTATAATCCCAACCAGGAGAAATACGTTTTCCGGAACATGTACGTACAGACCAAAGCGGCTTCCCTGGAAGATGCAGAGCGGAACCGCTTTCGACTCCGGGGGCGTTATAAATCCGAATCCGGAGGGGGAATCCCCATCGGGGCCTTCAATGTGCCACGAGGGTCTGTCAGGGTTACTGCCGGCGGACGCCAGCTGCAGGAAGGGATTGACTATACGGTAAATTACCAGGCCGGGACGGTTCAAATCCTGGATCCCAGCCTGCAGGCCTCCAATGTGCCGATCAATATCTCCGTGGAGAACAATGCTGTATTTGGCCAGCAGACCCGCAGGTTTACCGCGGTTAATGTTGAACACCAGTTCAACGAAAACTTTATTCTGGGGGGGACCCTGCTCAACCTGAACGAGAGGCCGCTCACCCAGAAGGCCAATTTTGGAGTGGAGCCCGTAAACAATACCATTCTGGACTTTTACGGGAATTACTCCACGGAGGTGCCGTTTCTGACCCGTCTGGCTAACATGCTGCCCAATGTGGATACCGATGTGCCTTCGAACCTTTCTTTCCGGGGGGAGGTGGCTTTCCTGGAACCGAATTCGCCAAAAAATGCGGATTTCAATGGGGAAACCACGGCCTATCTGGACGACTTTGAAGGCACCCTGGCCCTGATCGACATTCGCTCCTTCCTGGGATGGAGCCTGTCCAGCACACCCCTTGAATTCCTGGACGAAGGGGAAGATGGTCTGCAATCGGGGTTTGAACGGGCCAAAACGTCCTGGTATACCATTGACCCCATCTTCTTTACCAACCAGCGTCCACCAGGCATTACGGACAATGATATTTCCACCAACTCAACCCGCCGGATCTTTATCGATGAGGTATTTCCCCAGACCGATATTGCCCAGGGACAGACCACGGTTCAGAATACCCTGGACATCGCTTATTATCCCGGAGATAAAGGCCCTTATAACGCAAACCCAAATTTTGAGGGAGAGTCCCCCCAGGAGAAATGGGGTGGGCTTATGCGTTCGCTCAGCAGCACGAACTTTGAACAGGCCAATGTGGAATTCCTCCAGTTCTGGGTCCTGGACCCCTATGTGGATGGGGATGCCACCGGCCCGGGGGAACTGGTGATCAACCTGGGGAATATCAGTGAGGATATTCTTGCAGATGGGCGAAAACAGTATGAAAACGGCCTTCCGGGTTTGAACACCACGGATTTGGTCACGCCAACGGTCTGGGGTCAGGTCCCGGCGGGTCAATCCCTGGTATATGCCTTCGATGCCGATGAAACAAACCGGACCCTGCAGGATATTGGCCTGGATGGCCTGGATGATGTGGCCGAAGCTGCACAGGGCTATAATGGTCCTCCGGAGGATCCGGCACTGGACAACTACGTCTACTACCTGAATCGGGACGGCGGGATCCTGGAGCGGTATCTGGATTTCAACAACACCCAGGGCAACTCCCCGGTTGCCGTAACCGACACGGATCGGGGGAATACCACCCTGCCGGATGTGGAGGATGTAGACCGGGACCTGACGATGAATACTATCGACAGTTATTACGAATATCGCATTCCGATCCGCCCGGGGATTTCTGTAGAGGACCGCTATGTCACCGATATTCGGGAAGGACTGACTACCACACTGCCCAATGGCACGAACCTGAACTACAGATGGATACAGTACAAAATCCCGTTAAGGGAATTTACATCGGCCATTGGCGGGATAGCTGATTTCAGATCCATCAGTTTTATGCGGATGTACCTTACCGGCTTCCAGGACCCCGTGGTACTTCGTTTTGCCACCCTCGACCTGGTCCGTGGAGACTGGCGGATCTTTACCAGGTCACTCCAAACCGACAACGACAACCCTGCCGACGACAATGCGATCTTTGATGTCAACGCCGTAAACGTAGAGGAAAACAGTGCCCGTATCCCCATCCCCTATGTGTTGCCTCCAGGGGTATTCCGTGAAAGGCTGAACAACAACAATACTATTGTTCGCCAGAACGAGCAGTCCCTTTCCTTAAAAGTGGAAGACCTCGAACCCGGGGATTCGCGGGGCGTATTTAAGAACATTGATATTGATGTGCGGCAATACGAACGGATCAAGATGTTTCTGCATGCGGAGAAGATCTCGCAGTCGGATCCGTTTACCGATGGCCAGTCTGCCGTGGCCTTCGTAAGGATCGGAACGGACTTTACGGAGAATTTCTACCAGCTGGAAGTGCCCATGGTATTTACAGATTTCAGCGCCACGACAGCTGAGGAGATCTGGCCTGCCATCAATGAGCTCGATGTGGCATTGAGCGATTTGCAGAAGGTGAAGACACAGGGAATCGCAGATCAGTCCCTGGGAGAAATCACCTTTTACGAGGTAGTGGATGGGCAGGTGGTAGTGGTCGATGAGTTCGCCCCCAGGGAATTGGGGCGGGTCCGGATCGGGATCCGCGGAAACCCTTCTTTGGGGAGCATTCGCAGTGCCATGATCGGGGTCAAGAACATCGACAATGTGCCCCTCCGGACGGAATTGTGGTTTAATGAATTGCGGATGGCAGGGCTGGACAATGATGGCGGATGGGCTGCAGTGGCCTCCCTGGACGCCAACATGGCCGATTTTGCGAATGTTTCAGCCACCGGAAATACATCCACCTCAGGATTCGGAGCCATCAACCAAAGACCCAACGAACGGCTGCGGGAAGATGCCGTGGCCTACGGGGTGGTTACCAATGTGGAAGTTGGAAAGCTCTTTCCGGAAAAATGGAACCTGCAAATCCCCTTTAACTACGGGATTTCTGAAGAATTGATCACCCCGGAGTTCGATCCGGTTTACGACGACCTTAAGCTGGAGGACCGAATCGATGCCGCCGATACTCCGGAGGAAGCCGAAACCATACGGGAACAGGCCGAGGATTATACCAAGCGAACCAGCATCAACTTTATCGGGGTGCGCAAAAACCGCAGTGAGGAAGCGGAGGCCAACTTTTACGATATAGAAAACTTCACCTTCAATTATTCCTATAACGAGACGAATCACAGGGATTTTGAGGTGGCTGAACTCCAGGACCAGACCGTTCGGGCAGGGGCGATTTATGCACACAACTTCAAGCCTTCAAACGTCGCTCCCCTTGCCAAGAACGATTCTATCCTCAAAGGGAGCTACTGGCAATGGCTCAAGGATTTCAATTTCAACTGGCTTCCAACCAGCATAGGGCTTCAGTCAGATATCAACAGGCAGTTCAACCAACAGCGCTTCAGGGATGTCCTCGAACCCGGGGTGGATGCCCTGGAGCTGCCGCTTCTGCAGCAGCGGAACTATCTGTTTAACTGGCAGTATACCCTGAACTATGCCATCTCCAAGTCCCTGCGTATTAACCTTACGGCGGCCAACAACAATATTATCCGGAATTATTATGAACAGGATGGGAATCCATTTTCAGAGATCAATCAGGATCTCTCTGTCTGGAACGGTTTCTTCGATACGGGCGAAGCCAACCGACACGCACAGCAGATGCAGCTAAACTACGAGATCCCCCTGGACAAGATCCCCATACTTGATTTTATCAATGCCCAGTATACCTACACCAGTAACTTTGAGTGGCAGCGGGGAGGAGACGCCCTCAACCTGGCTGTGGCCAAGGAGCAGAACCCGGGGGTTCCTGACGACGAGTTGATCCTGACCCCCATCAATACCGTCCAAAACGCAAACACCCACTCCCTTACCACTGCCCTGACCATGCAGCGGCTGTACGACCGATTGGGCCTGAAGAAGTCTTCCGGGAAGGTCACCACCCAAATTGCCGCTCCCAGAACAGACAAGGCCGGTAATACCAAAGAAGGGGAACAGCCCAAAAAGCCTAAAAAGACCTCAAAACTGGCCAATACGGCCATCGATATCCTCACCATGGTGAAGCGTATCAACGTCAACTACAGCGAGAATAATGGAACTGTATTGCCGGGGTACACGCGGTCAGTTGGCTTTATTGGATCCACCAAGCCCACTCTCGGGTTTGTATTCGGGAGTCAGTCCGATGTGCGTTTTGAAGCGGCCAGAAAAGGCTGGCTTACGGATTTTCAGGAGTTCAACCAGCAGTTTATTCAAAGGACGAACCAACAACTCAATATTACAGCCACCGCCCTGCCCGTTCCGGAGCTAACCATAGACCTGATTGCGGACCGGCAGTATTCCAGCAGCCTGCAGGAGAATTTCCGGATCGAGGACGGAGAATACATTCCCCTTACGCCGAATACTTTTGGTACCTTCAGTATCTCCACCATCTTGATCGGCACCTCCTTTTCCACCAGCGATGAGCTTACTTCGGCAACTTTTGATCAGTTCAGGGAGAATCGGATTACCATTGCCAACCGCCTGCAGCGGGAAGGAGGCTTTCCGGATACCGGGGTAGATGAAGACGGCTTCCCCAACCTGTTTGGGAAGACCAGCCAGGACGTATTGCTGCCGGCATTCTATGCGGCCTACGCCGGCCAGGATGCCGAAGGTGTTTCGCTGGATGCTTTCCGCAACATCCCCCTGCCCAACTGGAATATCAAGTACACCGGACTGATGAAGAACAAATGGTTCCGGAAAAAATTCAAGCGATTCTCCCTCAGCCATGGCTACCGGGCTGCCTATAGCATCAATTCCTTCCAGACCAACCTGGAAAGGGATCAGCTCATCAATTCGGGGGAGCCACCCATCAACCCGGAGACTCAGGATTTATTGTCTGAGAATATCATTAACAATGTGGTCCTGAACGACCAGTTCAACCCCTTGATCAGAGTGGACTTTGAGATGCAAAACAGCCTTAGTGTTCTGGCCGAAGTCCGCACGGACCGGGCCCTTTCCCTGAGTTTTGACAACAACCTGCTCACAGAGATCAATGGGGAGGAGTACACCCTTGGCCTTGGCTACCGAATCAAGGACGTGCAGTTTGTCACACGGGTGGGAGGGGAGCGCCAGCGGCTGAAGGGCGATCTGAATCTCAAAGCCGACGTGAGCTTTCGGGACAATATAACCATCATCCGAAACCTGGATGTGGACAACAATCAAATTACCTCAGGACAGAATTTGTTGTCGATCAAATTCACTGCGGATTACGCCCTGACCAAGAATCTGAACGCCCTGTTTTTCTACGACCACACCTTCTCCCAGTTTGCGGTTTCCACCGCATTCCCCCAGACGAACATCAATGCCGGGTTTACGCTCAGGTACAATTTTGGCAACTAGGCGTGCCCGCTGATTCTCCCTGTACGCTGTTGTCCTGATCCTGAACCTGCATCGTGGGTCAAGGCAGGCAGGACGCTTTTTTTTCAACATGCTTGGCAGGTCCCGAAGGAAAAAACTACATTTGCCTTAGGAGCAAAATACCCTACAGCAATGAACATACCCGCCGAACTGAAGTATACCAAAGACCACGAATGGATCAAAGTAGATGGTGACGTAGCCACTGTCGGAATCACCGATTTCGCCCAGGGCGAACTGGGGGATATCGTCTATGTAGAAGTGGAGACCGTGGATGAGACCATGGATAAGGAAGAAGTATTCGGGACGGTAGAAGCCGTAAAAACGGTTTCCGACCTGTTTTTGCCTTTAAGCGGTGAAATAATCGAATTTAATGAAAGCCTGGAGGAAGTTCCGGAAAAGGTCAATGAGGACCCTTACGGAGAAGGCTGGATGATACGCATCAAGATCTCGGATGCCTCTGAACTGGACGATCTGCTGGACGCTCAAGCCTACAAGGAGCTCATCGGTGCCTAGTAAAAGGCTTTTCAGTTTTTTGTTTTTCGCCTGGATGGCCCTTCTGACCATCCTAAGCCTCGTCCCTGCTGACAACCTGGATATGGACGGCCCGGATATACCATATTTGGATAAATGGGCCCACCTGGGATTTTACCTGATTGCCATGGTGCTGGGTGCCCTTTTCCTGATGGAGCAGCACCGACCCGGGAAGGTCCGTCAGCGCCCTCTGGTGGTGTTGGGGATTCTTCTGGTCGGATATGGCATGGTCATTGAATTACTTCAGGGGATCAGCGGCCAGCAACGGAGCGCTGAGTGGTGGGATCTGGCGGCAAACATCATGGGGATCATCCTGGGAGGTTGGTTTTCCCTGTTTATTCTCAGGAGGGCGGGGGCATTAAATTGGCCCGATTAATTGCTTTTTTGAGAAAATAATAGTTAAATTAGCGAACATTAAACATCGGAAATCATGGAAGAGAAAAAGAGTAAAAAAGCCGATCTGAACAGGAACAGCGGTCTGTATTTTGTTCTGGGACTGGCTTTGGTAATGTTGTTGGTCTGGGGTGCCCTGGAATGGAAGACATACGAAGAGGCAAATGACTATGATATCTCGCTGAATGTTGAGGATATGCTGGATGAAGAAGT
>CBFCWO010000005.1:0-72253 GCA_965601625.1 uncultured Flavobacteriaceae bacterium
CGAACACTTTCAAGGACGTTGTTGGCAAAGGCGTACATCAGCAGGGCCGAGGCTTCCTTCTTTGGAATGCCCCTGGCCTGCAGATAGAAAAGGGCATCCTTGTCTAACTGGCCAATGGTACACCCGTGTGAACAACGGACGTCGTCTGCAAAGATCTCCAGCTGGGGCTTGGTGTTCACCGTAGCCTTGTCGCTGATCAGCAAGTTGTTGTTTTGTTGAAAGGCATTGGTTTTCTGCGCAATCTTGTCTACGATGATCTTCCCGTTGAACACCCCTGTGGAGCGCTGTCCGAAAATACCCTTATAGTCCTGGTGGCTTTCGCAATTCGGCTGCTGGTGGTGGACCAGGGTGTGATGGTCCACGTGTTGTTTTTCTCCAAGGATGGTTACCCCTTTCAGAGTGGACTGAATATGTTCCCCGTCCTGGTAGAAATTCAGGTTGTTCCTGGTGAGTTTTCCACCGAATGAAAAGGTATGGACACTCACATGGCTGTTCCCTTTCTGGTCGATGTAAGTATTGTCGATCAGGCTGGAGGCATCACTGTCGTTTTGCACCTTGTAGTAGTCTACGATGGCGTCCCGGGCTGCAAAGATCTCCGTTACTGCATTGGTGAGTGTTTCGTTTGCAGTAAGGCTCTGGTGCCTTTCGATCACCTGCAGCTCCGCATTTTCCTCTGCAATGATGAGGTTTCGCGGTTGCAACAGCAGGGAGGCCTCATTTCCCGTAGAGAAGTGAAGGATTTCGACAGGCTTTTTGGGTACTTTGTTCTTTGGGATATAGATAAAGGCGCCTTCCCTGGCGAATGCTGTATTCAGGGTGGTAAGGGACTCATCCCTGGAGGCCACCTTGTTGAAATACACATCGATGACCGGACGATACATCGGCTTGGTCAGGGCAGAGCTCATCAGGCATACATCCACGCCGTCATGGGTGGTTTCAGAGAGAAAGGAGCTATAGATGCCGTCCACAAAAACGATCTTATAGGTATCGATCTCGTGAAGGAAGTACTGCTTGACGTCTTTGTACTCCAGGGTCTGGTCCTGCTTGGGGAAAAGGCTGAAATCTACCTTTTGCAGGCGGTCCAGGGAAGTGTATTTCCAGGCTTCCATCTTGCGATGCGGAAATCCCTTGGCCTCAAAATTCTTAAGGGCCTCAGACCTGATCTCATGAACCGGATGGTTCATGTCCACCTGGTTTTCAAAAGCCATAAACGAGGCGATTAATTTTTCCTTTAATTCCATAGTTCCTTCAATTACAGGTCAATAAAAACCTAAAGTACCGCTTCCTGCTTGATCCAGTCGTATCCTTTTTCTTCCAGTTCCAGCGCCAGTTCCTTGGAACCTGATTTGACGATTTTTCCATCGTGGATCACATGCACATAATCCGGGATGATATATTCCAGGAGCCGCTGATAGTGTGTAATAACCACAACCGCATTATCCTTTGACCGCAGCTTGTTCACTCCGTTGGCAACAATGCGCAGGGCATCGATGTCGAGGCCGGAATCTGTTTCATCCAGGATAGCCAGCCTGGGATCCAGCATGGCCATCTGGAAAATCTCGTTTCGTTTTTTCTCCCCTCCGGAGAAACCTTCGTTCAGGGAACGCGAGAGGAATTTGCGATCGATTTCGAGCATTTCCGCCTTGTCCTTCAACAGCTTCAGCATTTCATTGGCAGGCATGTCTTCCAAGCCACGTGCTTTCCGGGTTTCGTTGATGGCCGTTTTCACAAAATTGGTCACAGAAACACCCGGGATCTCCACAGGATACTGAAAGGAGAGGAAGATGCCTTTGTGGGCCCGCTCTTCCGGAGCAAGCTCTTCCAAATCTTCGCCTTCGAAGAGGACCTTCCCACGGGTCACATCAAAATCTTCCCTGCCGGCGATCACCGAGGCAAGCGTACTCTTTCCGGATCCGTTTGGTCCCATGATAGCGTGAACTTCACCCGGGTTCACCTCCAGGTTGATCCCTTTGAGGATCTTCTTGCCGTCCACTCCGGCGTGCAGGTTCTTTATTGTCAGCATAATCGTTATTTTAAATATTTAGGTGCCTTTGGCATTTTCTCAAAATCTTCTTTCTGGTGCTGCAGATAAACCACAGCCCCTTTTTCCTGCGCAAAAGCCTCAAAGGCCTCCATGCTCTCAAGGGTCTGTTTTACATCGTAGTTAAAAATCGGTACCCGCTTGTTCTTTCGGTTGGCATACATATGGTATAGATCCCCAGCCAGCAGCAATGGTCCATGCTCCTTTAAATCGAGGAAGAGCACCGAGTGCCCCGGGGTATGACCCGGCATGAATTTGATTACCACGGTCCCATCGCCAAAGACATCATAATCTCCTTTGATCTTTTTTATGTTCTTAAGGTCCTTAATGGCGTTGTATTCATTGGGGTAATCCTTTTGAACTTCCGGACTGGTAATGAAATCGTATTCCGCTTTCTGCACCAGCCACAACGCTTTTTTGACGCTGGCGGCATGTCCGCTGTGGTCAAAATGCGTATGGGAAAGGGCCAGGTAATCTATATCATCCGGGGTCATTCCAATCTTCGAGAGCTGGTGGCGGACCGAATCCGAACGGGATACGGTGAAATTTCCATCCGGCGTGGTGTAAGGCTCTTCCATGGGCACCAGGGATTCTGCAAGCCCGGCGTCCCACATAAGGGTTCCTTTCGGGTGCTGTATAACGTAATAGGCGTCTGCAAATTCCTTGGCCTGGCCCTTGTAGATGGAATCCTGGGCAAAGGGCTGCAGGTTGTTTACCATTACCGTACCCCCGTCAAGGGTATATAGACGGATGTCCGGACCTTCCACCGGGTTTGCCACGGCCATGGCCTCCTTATTGCCCGTATCCTTGCAGGCTGCGAGGAGTGCGAGCAGAAATACAGACCAGAGAAAAATGTATTTTAAACCTTTCATTGTCACGGCTATCCCACAGAGCCTTCCAGGCTGATTTCCAATAATTTCTGGGCTTCCACGGCAAACTCCATTGGCAGTTTGTTGAGAACCTCCTTGCTGAAGCCATTGACGATCAGGGCGATGGCCTTCTCAGTATCGATGCCCCGCTGGTTGCAGTAGAAGATCTGGTCTTCCCCGATCTTGCTGGTCGTGGCTTCGTGTTCGATCTGTGCGGTTTGGTTCTTTGCTTCGATATAGGGGAATGTATGTGCGCCGCACTCATTGCCCATCAAAAGGGAATCGCACTGGGAGAAATTCCGGGCATTTTCAGCTCGGGAGTTGACCTGTACCAGACCTCTGTAACTATTCTGGGATTTTCCGGCAGAGATTCCTTTGGAAATGATGGTGCTGCGCGTGTTCTTTCCAAGGTGGATCATCTTGGTGCCCGTATCCGCCTGCTGGTAATTGTTCGTTACCGCGATAGAATAGAACTCTCCTATGGAATTATCCCCTTTCAGCACGCAGGAAGGGTATTTCCAGGTGATGGCGGAACCGGTCTCCACCTGCGTCCAGGAAATTTTGGCGTTTGTTTCGCACAAGCCTCTCTTGGTTACAAAATTGTAAACCCCTCCACGTCCGTCCTTGTCTCCGGGGAACCAATTCTGTACGGTGGAGTATTTTATTTCGGCATTGTCCAGGGCGATGAGTTCCACCACGGCTGCATGCAGTTGGTTTTCATCCCTTGAGGGGGCGGTACAGCCCTCCAGATAACTCACGTAGCTGCCCTCGTCTGCGATGACCAGGGTTCGCTCGAACTGGCCTGTCCCTGCCTGGTTGATCCGGAAATACGTCGAAAGTTCCATGGGGCAACGCACCCCTTTGGGAATATAGCAGAAAGACCCATCTGAGAATACGGCCGAATTCAGGGCTGCGTAGAAATTGTCTTTTTGAGGCACCACACTGCCAATGTATTTGCGGACCAGTTCCGGGTGCTCCTTAATCGCCTCGGAGATCGAACAGAAAATAATGCCCTTTTCAGCAAGGGTTTTCTTAAACGTGGTGGCTACGGAAACAGAGTCCATTACAACATCCACTGCTACCCCGGCCAGTATCTTTTGTTCTTCCAGAGGGATGCCCAGGCGCTTGAAGGTGTCGAGCAATTCCGGATCCACTTCGTCCAGACTGTCGTATTTCGGCTTCTTGTTGGGAGCAGAATAATAGGAGATGTCCTGGAATTCAGGTTTTTTGTAGGTTACATTGGCCCACTCCGGCTCCTCCATCCCTTTCCAGGCCCGGAAGGCTTCCAGGCGCCACTGGGTCATCCACTCCGGTTCCTCTTTCTTCCTGGAAATGGCCACTACGATGTCTTCATTGAGGCCTTTGGGAAAGGTATCCGACTCAATATCTGTATAGAAACCGTATTCGTATTCCTTGGTTTCCAGTTCTTTTTTCAGTTCTTCTTCGGTATATGCCATCTTTCAGTGTTATTGGCCCCTGCCTCACGCGGGGCTGAAGATTTTATCTCCCTGTTAGAGTGAAAAGCTTTCTCCGCAACCACAGGTGCGCTGTGCGTTTGGATTATTAAACACAAATCCTTTTCCGTTAAGGCCACCAGAATACTCCAAAATGGTGCCCACCAGATAAAGGAAACTCTTTCTGTCAACAATGATTCGAACGGCATTGTCTTCGAAAACCTTGTCCGAATCTCCTATGGAATTGTCGAACTTCAATTCGTAGGACAACCCGCTGCAGCCTCCGCTTTTAACGCCCACCCGGACATAATCGCGTTCTGCATTGAAACCCTCTTCCTGCATCAGGGAGAGCACTTTTTGCTTCGCAGAATCCGAAACTGTGATCATTATTAATTGGAATTAGTCTAAATAGCTCACAAATATAGAAAGTTAAGGGCACTTTTGACCTATTGCTAACATTATTATAACGTATCGGGGCATTGGAAAAAGCTATGCTGGCAATGTGCAACCCATCTGAGGGTCGAAAATCCTGTATAGCTGGTGTTTAGGCGTGGGAGAAAAGTGGCAATCTTTCACCCCGGGATGTAGTATTTTGTCCCATTCGCGCATTACTTTTGCGTCATGCTGGAAAATAAGGAAACAAACCGGACGGAACTGGAGAAATTGGGCGAATTCGGTTTGATAAAACATCTGACCAAAGACCTCTCCCTGACCCAATCGTCCACCTTTAAGGGAATAGGGGATGACGCTGCTGTGATCGAGGCGGGCGGCAGACATCTCGGGATTACTACGGACATGCTGGTGGAGGGCGTCCACTTTGATCTCGCCTACACACCCCTGAAGCATCTGGGATACAAGGCCGTGGTAGTGAACCTCAGCGACATTTATGCCATGAATATGACGGCTACCCAGATAACCGTTTCCCTTGCGGTCTCCAACCGGTTTCCTCTGGAGGCCCTGGAAGAACTATATTCCGGGATTTCCCTCGCCTCCCGGCTCTATGGGGTGGATGTAGTGGGTGGAGATACGACTTCCTCAACCAGGGGAATGATCCTTTCAATCACAGCGGTAGGGCAGGCTGCTCCTCAGGAGGTGGTATACCGAAACGGGGCCAAACCCAACGATTTGCTCGTTGTCAGCGGCGACCTGGGCGGGGCCTATATGGGGTTGCAGGTCCTCAGGCGCGAACAGGAGGTCTTTCGGGTAAATCCAAAGCATCAACCGGATCTTGAACCCTACGACTACCTGGTGGAACGGCAGCTGAAACCCGAGGCCAGAAAGGATATAATCGAATTGCTGGCCGCCCTGAAGGTCAGGCCCACCTCAATGATCGATATCAGTGACGGATTATCCTCAGAAATTCTTCATTTGAGCACTTCCAGCGGCATCGGATGCCAGTTATACGAGGAGAAAATACCCCTGGACCCTCTTGTGATCAGCACCTGCGAGGAATTCAGGCTGGACAGTTCGCTAGTGGCCCTCAGTGGAGGGGAAGACTACGAATTGTTGTTTACGGTCGCTCAGGAAGACTACGATAAGATCAAGGGAAATCCCAACTTAAGCGTGATTGGGCATATGGCCGATAAAGGAAGCGGTGCCCGGATGATCGGTCGGGGAGGAGACAGCATTCCGCTTACTGCACAGGGTTGGAATGCATTTGGAACCTAGGTTTCAGGCCGGTTGATGCCGTTTTTGGGGATGCCTTTTCTGATAGATGCGCTCCAGGGTTTGATTGATCTCCCGAAGTTCTGGCGTGAGAAGAGACAGGTTCCCGCTGGCATCGGTAGTGACCTGCTTTTTGCAATGGACACAGGAGTATTCCTTGATGTGCGAAGTGACTTTCTTTGATACGCTGTAGTGGTGGCCGAAGATGGTGCAAAACAGTTTCTTCATGGGAGTAGGTTTTTGGGATTCATGGCGGCCCCTGGGGCGGGACGGGTCTTTTAGATGGGATCTTTGATCGTATATAAACCGTATTTGGTACCTGTTAGACTATGTTCCAACGCTATGGAGCAAGGTTTTATTGAATGCTTTGGTTGAATTTTTGATTTTTTCGATAAAATCCACTCTGGTCTACGCGGAAATCTTAAATTTCCCTGGTTTGAAAAGCGCAGGAAGGTAAAAATCGTAATAGAATAATCCAAAAGATGAAGCGAAGATCCGATTTGGTGCTTGCACTGGCCCTGTTTTCCCTGTTTTTTGGTGCAGGGAACCTGATCCTTCCCCCTCAGCTGGGCTTTCGTTCCGGAGCTTCCTGGTGGCTTGCTGGGCTCGGGTTCAGTATTTCAGCTGTCCTTATCCCCATGCTTGGGATCCTGGCACATGCCAGACTTCAGGGGAGCATGTTTGACTTCGGAAAGAAAGTCTCCCCTGCCTTCAGCCTGCTCTACTGTTATCTGATCTATGCCATTTCCATTGCACTGCCTGCACCACGTACGGCATCTGTAACTCATGAGATGGGGATCGCTCCCTTTTTTGGAACCCCCTCCCTTTGGACGAGCCTGGTTTACTTTGCCCTGGTGTATTTGCTGGTCGTAAACCGGTCAAAGATCATCCCCCTGATCGGAAAATACCTGACCCCGATTATCCTGGTCGTTATGCTGATGATGATTGGGAGTGTGATCTGGGGAAGCCCCGGATCCCTGGGGGTATCCATGATGGAGTACCCCATGTCAGAAGGGATTTTGGAAGGGTATCAGACCTTTGATGCGATCGGCGCGGTTGTGGTGGGGGGAGTGGTACTCATTTCAATGAATCTCGAATATCCGGGGTTAAACACCCGTGAGCGCTTCCTTCATTTGTCCAGGGCCGGCTGGATGGCGGGGCTTGGATTGCTGTTGCTGTACGCCGGCCTGATATTTTCAGGGGCCTTGTTGCAGGAGGAATTCGCTGGGGACTCCAGCAGGACAGAAGTCCTCCGAATAATGAGTACTTGGGCCCTGGGATACCGCGGCAATATATTCCTGAGCGTATTGATTGGACTGGCCTGTTTCACCACGGCTGTGGGGATCATAACGGGGGCTTCGGACTTTATGAAATCCAGGTTTGGAAATTCGACGACCATTTACAGGGCAACCGCCTTTATCGGATGTCTGCTCGGCGTGCTGATGGGGCAATTGCCGGTGGACTATATAATTGCAGTGGCCCTGCCGCCCCTGATGTTTATCTATCCGCTAACCATTGTGATGATCCTGCTAAATGCCCTTCCGGACCACTGGTCCCCTCCCGGATTGTTCAGGATGGTGGTCATAGCGACGCTCCTGTTCAGCGTTCCTGATTTTCTGGGGAGCATCGGCATCCCGGTGATGGCAGATTGGCTTGAGGCCTGGTGGCCTATGCAGGCCTATCAGATGGGGTGGGTGCTCCCGGCACTTATTGTATTTACGGCTTATCATCTGGTCCGGAGGTTTCGGTAGGAAGCAACAGGTTTCAGCCCGCGCCCGAAGGCTGTATGCCATCCGCAATTTTACCCTTTCATCCCATTGGCGTAAGTTTATGCCAAAAGCCGACCATGGCAGAGTATTACAACTATATCAAATCCCTGCACCTGATCTTTGTGATCACCTGGTTTGCCGGACTGTTTTATATGCCGCGCCTGTTTATATACCATATTGAGGCCGGTGAGAAGTCAACGGAAGAGCGGGAATTGTTAGCAGCTCAGTTCAGGGTTATGGAAAGGCGGCTTTGGTATATCATCACCTGGCCATCTGCCGTGCTGTGCACCTTGTTCGCCCTTTGGCTGCTTTGGCTGATGCCGGCATGGCTTTCCCAGCCATGGATGCATATCAAACTCGGATTTATCCTCTTGCTTTTCGGGTACCACCTGAAAACACACCAAATGTTCCTGCGATTCCAGCGGGAGGATATCAGATATACTTCCCGCTATATGCGGATCTGGAATGAAGGCGCTACCCTGATTCTCTTCGCCGTTGTATTTCTCGCCATTTTGAAAAGCAGTTTTCAGTGGGTGTACGGGCTTGCGGGATTGATCCTTCTGGCGGTATTGCTGATGCTCGGAATCCGGCTTTACAGGCGGATTCGTGAAGGAAGGGGTTAAAGGCCGCCCGATGATCGAGCATGGACAAACCCCCTGTTCCCAAGGGTGGTTTTGGCCTGATAATTGCTATCTTTACGGGTAAATCCGGAAGCTTGTTCAGGAAGTTGTCTTTGCGGTCGAGGATATTTGTCTCCATGATCCTTCTGGTGCTGATCGCCTCTGTGCTGATTGCAGGAATTACCGTATACCAGTACAGGGAGCAGTCCCGGGATTACCACGAAGACCGCCTGGGCAGAAAAGAACAACAGATCAAGCAGGCGATTACCTTTGCCCTGCAACGGACCACCTACCCCATCACCACCGAGTACCTGCCCCTGATATTCCGGGATGAGATTTATCGGATCGCCATCATCCAAAAGGCAAATTTCAACCTGTACGATCTGCAGGGCCAGCTCATCAAGAGTTCACGGCCGCAATTTGACAGTGATTCCGTCTCCGCCCGACTGGACATTCATGTCCTGGACTCCCTGAAGCATAGCCTGGAGAAGCGCTATGTGGAGGCCAGTGATGAGGCGGAGTTTAAATACCAGGCATCCTATTCGTATATCACGGACGATCAATTCAAACCCATAGGGATCCTTCATTTGCCCTATTACGAGGAGAACTCCTTTTATGACAAGGAGTTGCAGGAATTCCTCATGCGCCTGGGCGCCGTTTACCTGTTTATGTTTTTGCTTGCCATTGCCCTGGCTTACTTTATATCGAAATACATCACCAGGTCCCTGAAGACCATTACGGAAAAACTCAATCAGACACGCCTGGCCCGGACCAATGAGAAGATCCTTATCGAAGATCCCAGTCAGGAGATTTCACAGCTGGTAGATTCCTACAATGGGATGATTGACGAACTGGAGCTGAGTGCGGCCAAACTGGCCAGGAGCGAACGCGAGCAGGCCTGGCGGGAAATGGCCAAACAGGTGGCCCATGAGATCAAGAACCCCCTGACCCCCATGCGGCTGAGCGTTCAGAGCTTTGAACGAAAGTTTGATCCGGCAGATCCCGAGATCGACAGCAAGGTGAAGGAATTTTCAAAGACCCTGATTCAACAGATCGATACGCTGAGCAGCATTGCCTCTGCGTTTTCCAACTTTGCCAAAATGCCGGCCCAGCAAAACGAAACGCTGAATGTGGTTGAGGTGGTCAAACTGGCTTTGGATATTTTCAATGAGCCCTACATACATTTTCTCACTGAGGAAGAGGTGTTGGTTGCCAAGATGGACCGGACCCAGCTTATCCGTGTAATTACCAATCTGGTGAAAAACGCCATCCAGGCCGTTCCTGAAGTAGCCGATCCGAGGATACTGGTTTCAGTAGCTTCCCAGGGGGATATGGCCATGATAACCGTGGCGGACAACGGCAAGGGAATCGAAGCCGAGTTTAAAGACAAGATCTTTGAACCAAAATTCACTACAAAATCCAGTGGGATGGGCCTGGGTCTTGGGATGGTCAAAACCATTGTGGAGACCTATGGAGGGGAGATCAGCTTTACCTCCCAATCCGGGAAAGGATCCGTTTTTTCCGTGCGAATACCAAAAGTTAAATCATCAACAACCATTACAACATGAACTTTGAGAACCTGGTACTTGAAATAGAAGATCGTATTGCCTTGCTGCAGATCAACCGTCCCAAGAAACTAAATGCCCTGAACCGGGCTACCATTTCAGAGCTCAACAAAGCGTTTACTTCCCTGGAATCCGACCCGGACGTTCAGGTGATCATACTCACAGGGGTCGGACCCAAGGCCTTTGTGGCAGGCGCTGACATAGCCGAGTTTGCGAACTTTGGGGAAGAAGAATGGAAACAGCTTTCGGCAAGGGGTCAGAAGGAATTGTTCGATCTTGTGGAGCAGCTGCAAACACCGGTTATTGCGGCGGTGAATGGGTTTGCCCTGGGAGGCGGCCTCGAACTCGCCATGTCCTGTCACTTTCGCATCGCAAGTGCGAATGCCAAAATGGGTTTGCCGGAGGTTTCCCTTGGGGTGATTCCGGGTTACGGAGGGACACAACGGCTCCCCATGCTGGTGGGCAAGGGGAGGGCCATGGAGCTTATCCTGACCGGAGGAATGATCAATGCAGACCGGGCGCTTGAAATCGGCCTGGTCAACCATGTGACCCCTCCGGAGGAATTGCTGGGGCTTGCCCGGAAGCTGGCCGGCAAGATTGTGAAAAACTCTCCGGTTGCCATTTCCTATGCAATAAAAGCAGTAAATGCGGGTTTTAGTAGTAAGAAACCCGGATTTCATGCTGAAATTGAGGCTTTTGGGCGATGTTTCGGCACAGAGGACTTCAGGGAAGGCACTACAGCTTTCCTTGAGAAAAGGACTCCAGAATTTCCCGGGTTCTAAACCCAAATCAAACCTACATGTTCAGAAACCTATGCCTTATGGCAGGCCTAATGGCAGCATGGGCGATCCACGCTCAACAAATGCCTTTGGAGTATCACTTTGGGGAAAAATATAAGGATCGGTATAAATATTCAAACCTCCTTTCCTTCAGCGAAACGGTATCCGGGGAAAAGATTTTGATAAGAGCTTATTATACAGGGATTCTCCTGCATCCCAAGGGATATTTGATCGAGCGGTACAACGAGGACCTGCAGCTCTTGGAGGAGTACAACTACAAGTTTCGGGGCGCAGACTTTATACATGGCTTTGTGGCCAATGGCCAAATATACCTTTTGTTCCTGGAATATGATCAGGAGCAGGGCGCCTATATCTACAACCTGCATCAGAGCCCTATTGGGACCTATGAATTCAGGGTAACTCCCTTACTCGCCGTTGCCTCGGATTATGTGGATCAGCCCCTGGACAAGAACTATTACAATCGAAACTTCAAATCCGGATTTACCACCACAGTGCTTTCAGACCCTGACGCCCGCACCATTGCCATCAGCGTTCAGCAAAAGACCAAGGAAGCGTATTCTCACCGGATCCTGGTTTATAACAACCAGATGAAACAGATCCTTAATATCGATTTCTCAGAGCCCAGTCAGGAAAAAAATTATGCTTTTGAGGAACTCGCCGTGGCACCTGACCTATCTTCCGTTTACCTGGTGGGGAAGGCCTATTTCAAGAAAAAGCGGTTTAAAAAAGAGGAGCGGAAATTTCAATACGAACTGGTGCGCCTTTCAAAACAGGGAACGCAGTTTCAGGTATTCGATATCCCCGGTAAATATTCGGAAGCCATCAAACCCCTCTGGAAAGACCATCAGTTGATCTGTGCGGGGTTTTATGCCGATCGGAAAGACAACCGTTACAATGGCTTGCAGTATTTTGTAGTGAATCCCGGGGACCTGTCCATCCTGAAGCGGAAATACAACCCCTTTACCCAG
Source organism: uncultured Flavobacteriaceae bacterium (assembly GCA_965601625.1). Lineage (GTDB taxonomy): Bacteria > Bacteroidota > Bacteroidia > Flavobacteriales > Flavobacteriaceae > Robiginitalea. Next base: position 11,752 of record CBFCWO010000005.1, read on the forward strand.
CAATTCATGCTGGACAAGTTTGGAAAGGAAACCGAGAAAGTAGTTAAAAACCTCGTTTTTAAAGGGGCGTACTTTACGGCGGATGGTTCCCTGCTCTTCAATGCAGAGGAATTCTTTGTCACCGAAAGCATGCAGGCCAATGCCAGTGGGGGAAGAATTCGCGTGGAGCGGTTTCACCACAACGACATTGTAAGCGTCCGTCTCGGCCCTGATGGCTCCCTGCAATGGGCACGCAACATCAATAAGACCGAAGTAACACAAGGTGACGGGGCTTATGCTTCCTACAGTTCCTATACCAAGAACGGGCAGACCTATTTCTTCGTTTGCTCAGCTACCGAAGCCCCTCAGCTGATCAATAACAAGCGATTGATTTTCAAACAGGGCATGAGCCGGAATCGGAATGTGTTTGTGATTCGCCTGGATGAAGCCGGAGAGATGAGCTATGAAAAAATCATCGATAGCCGGGAAGCCCGTTTGCCGCTTATGGTTTCCAGGCCCCTTATAAACTACGAAAGCGACCAGGTTTGGTTCTACGCAAAACTTGGAAGCCGCAAACAGTTGGTCGGTGTGGATGTAGGCGATTAAGTGGCCTTATATTCTCGTGATCGAAACAGAAAAATAGGAATAAATCCATATATTTGGAATTATTCCTATTTTTGATCATGTCTGAACCATCTGGCATTACAAAAGGTCGCGGGGCCCAACAAGAGGTGCCGAATCGTTTCGAAAAGCTTACCCATGTACCACGAACGGATTTTCAGGAATTCTGTCACAGGGATGGAGAGGAGACGAAGGTACGGACCCAATATCTGAACGTATTTCCAAAGACGGTGGTCAACCGGGTAGACAGCCCTGACGTCGGGATGGCCTACAGTATGAATCCCTACCAGGGCTGCGAGCACGGATGTGTGTACTGCTATGCGCGCAATACTCATGAGTACTGGGGGTTTGGCCCCGGAATTGATTTTGAGTCCAGGATACTCATTAAAGCCAATGCCCCGTCCCTCCTCGAAGCACATCTCAGAAAACCAGGCTGGAAGGCCGAGACGATCGTGCTTTCAGGAAATACGGACTGCTACCAGCCGGCTGAACAGAAATTTCGCCTGACCAGGGCCTGTCTGGAGGTTTTTTTAAGGTACAGGCATCCGGTGGGGATCATAACCAAGAATGCTCTGGTCCTCCGGGATCTCGATGTCCTCAGCGCCTTGAACGAAGATCGCCTTGTGGGGGTACATATTTCCGTTACCTCCCTGGACAGGAATACCCGCAGGCTCCTGGAGCCGCGAACTGCGACTACCGCCCAAAGGCTAAAGACTATCGAAAAGCTTTCCCGTGCGGGAATACCCGTAAACGCCATGCTGGCCCCCATCATCCCCGGGATCAACAGCCACGAGGTCATGCAGTTGGCCAAAAGTGTTTCGGAAGCCGGGGCCCGCTCCTTCGGATTAAGCGTGGTTCGCCTCAATGGGGCCATTGGTCAGATTTTCACCACCTGGATAGAAAGGGCTATGCCGGACCGGGCTGAAAAAGTGCTTCAACAGATACGCGACTGTCATGGCGGGTCCTTAAACGACAGTCGGTTTGGCCTGCGCAACCGGGGGGAGGGCCCTATAGCCGATCAGATCCACCGGATGGCCAAAGTGGCCAGGAGAAAGTATTTTAAGGATAGCGCCCTGCCCGGGTTAAACAAAAGCCTGCATGCCGAATATAAAACCGGCCAGCTCAGGCTCTTCTAGCAAAAGCGCACTCAAGGCCTATGCAAGTTCCCAGCCTTTGCGGTAACTCCCCTGCACCCACCTGTTGGCTTCCTCAAAATTGGTTACGCGCATGTTGGCCCCGTCCCACTGAATTTTGCGACGGCCTGGATAGTCATACGGATCCCAGTCACCCAGGGATTTGCCTTCTTTCAAGGTCTTATACTGGAAGGCTCGAATGGCCAGGTTCCCCATCAATACAGATTCCGTAAGGGGTCCGGAACGGCTGAAGTCAGAGGAGGTAGTTCCGCCGTTCATGCACGCTTCGACCCAATTGTTGATGTGCCCGTTCACATCACCCTGGATCCTGGGGTATTTCGGAGCAGGGGGGTTGAGCAAATCCATCATTTCAGAGGGCAGCAGGCGGGCATTCCTGGAATAGACATCACATACCATGATTCCCTTGGAGCCATAGAAAATAGTACCTCCCCCTGTATCTCCAATACCTTCACCGTCCTTGAGTTCATCCGGAAGGTCTGGAAGGATGCCCCCGTCGTACCAATTCAGGGCGACCTCTCCGTGGTTTGGGGTGTCGAATTTTAGACGGACGATGGAAGAAGACGGGCAGGAAGCACTGTAATCTGCTTCGACAAAATCACCCACCCAGTTTGTGGTGCAGCTTGCCTCGGCTTCTTTGGGGTAACCCAGATCAAGAACGCTGAATGGCGTCTCCATGATATGGCATCCCATGTCGCCCAGGGCCCCTGTTCCAAAGTCCCACCAACCCCGCCATTTAAAGGGGAGGTAGGCATGGTTGTAATCCCTCATTTCCGCAGGACCCAGCCAGAGGTCCCAGTCCAGTTCCTTGGGGACCTCATGTATCTCCTTAGGCAGGGGGACGCCCTGTGGCCATACGGGGCGGTTGGTCCAGCAATCGACCCGGTCGACGGTTCCGATCACACCGGCTTCCACCCATTCCCTGGCCTTCCTGCTGTCATCGCTGGAGGCGCCCTGGTTGCCCATCTGGGTAACGATCCCCATCTCGGCAGCCACCTGTGTCATCAACCGGGCTTCCCGGATATTGTGCGTCAGGGGTTTTTCAACATAGGCGTGTTTCTTTTCCCGCATAAAGGGAAGTGCGATACTGGCATGGGTGTGATCCGGGGTGGCTACCATGATGGCATCTATGTCCTTCAGATGACGCTTAAAGACTTTCCTGAAGTCTTTGTATTTCCGCACATCAGGGTAGGTTTCATAGCTTCCTGCTGCCCGGCGCTCGTCCACATCGCAGAGCGCCACGTACTTTACTTTGCCCGTGGCATCCAGGCCTCGCATCACACCGCTTCCACGGCCTCCCACTCCAAAAGCTGCTACATAAAGGGTATCACTGGGTGGGGTTTTTCCTTTACCAAGGACATAACTGGGTACAATGGTAAATGCTGCAGAAGTGGCAGCAGCATTCTTCAGGAAGGATCGTCTTTGCATGTATGGTGGATTTTAGATTTGGCCAAAAAGATACAAAAACTTCCACCAAGCAAGCCCCTTACACAGACCCCTTCCATTCCTGAAAGAACTCCTCCAGGTACTCCAGCATGAATTGATGCCTGTGCTCAGCCAGTTTCCTCCCGGTGTCTGTATGCATCAGATCGCGAAGAAGCAATAATTTTTCGTAGAAATGATTGATGGTTGGCCCGGTATTCTTCTTGTATTCCGCTTTGCTCATTTTGGGGTTTGGCGGAATCTCGGGGTCGTAGAGTTTTCTGCCGGCGTATCCCCCATAGCTAAAAGCCCTCGCGATGCCAATTGCGCCCAGGGCGTCCAGCCGGTCCGCATCCTGCACGACCTGCAGCTCGGGCGAATCGAATTTTTCCTGCCTTTTTTCCAGGCTGTTCTTGTAGGAGACATTGCGGATGATGGTTATGACGTGGTTGCGGACCTCCCCGGGGATCCCCAGGGTTTTTAGGAATGCTCTTGCTTTTTGCGGGCCCACTTTCTCGTTCCCTCCGTGAAATTTAGCATCCGCAATATCGTGCAGCAGGGCCGCCAGGCTGACTGTCAGCACGTCCACGTTTTCTTCTTTGGCGATCAGCAGGGTATTGCGGAAGACCCTTTGAATATGAAACCAGTCGTGCCCCCCTTCAGCGTTTTCCAGTTCCTGGCGAACATAGGCGATGGTCTTCTCAATAATCTCGGCATCATTCATGAATCGACATATATATGGGAGGCTATTCGGGCCTCGATCTCCTGAAGGGTTTCTTCGTCACAGTCGGAAGCCGGAATGGGCGGATGAACCGTGAAGTGAATCCTGTTCCCAATCCCCAGGGGAAATTTTCCAAATCGGAGCATCTTCCAGGAATTATTGATGCTGATGGGCAGGATTTGGGCAGAAGGGGCCTTTTTGATCAGGGCCTTAAGCCCGATGGTTCGGAAGGGCTTTGGATTGCCGTCCCTGCTGCGGGTCCCTTCCGGAAAGATCACTGCACTCCTCCCGGTCTCTTCGATATATTCCCCCAATTGCCTGATCGCAGAAATGGCCTGTTTCCGATCCTTTCGGTCGATCAGCACTGAGCCGCCGTGTCTGAGGTTGAAAGACACGCTGGGGAATCCCTTCCCGAGTTCTTTCTTGCTTACAAATTTGGGATGATAGGCCCTGAGATACCAGATAATCGGGGGAATATCATGCATGCTCTGGTGATTGGCCACGATGATCAGGGGGCCGGTGTCAGGCATGTTTTCCGCCATTTGAAAACGGTAACGCGTACCCAGGATATGCGTAGTACGCAGAAGGCACAGGTTTAGTATGCTGACACTTTTTTTGTGTGCGTCATATCCAAAAAAATTCAGGCAGATCCACTGGACCGGATGGAACAGGACCAGGCACAGGCCAAAGAAGACCAGGTAAATCACCGAAAGCGGATACGATACGATCTTTTGCATGCTGAGGCAAAAATAAAAAAACCGCTTACGAGAAGCGGTTTTTTGCAGCAGCCAATCGAAATTGGCTAGCAAAATTCGTCAAAAGCCTGTACGAGGTTGTCGGCGATCATTTCAGCAGGCCTGCCCTCGATATGATGGCGTTCAATCATATGGACGAGTTCGCCATCTTTAAACAGGGCCATGCTTGGAGATGAAGGCGGAAAAGGAACCATGAGGTTTCTGGCCGCATCCACGGCTTCCCGGTCAACTCCTGCAAAAACGGTTATCAGGCGGTCCGGCTTCTTTCCGTTCTGAAGGCTGAGCTTTGCCGCAGGGCGTGCATTGGCAGCGGCACACCCGCAGACGGAATTGACAACCACCAAAACGGTTCCATCCTGTTTGATGGCCGTCTCCACGGTATCTGCGGTATATAATTCTTCAAACCCGGCCGACGCCAGATCCTCTCTCATCGGTTTTACTAACTCTGCTGGATACATAGAATTCTTTTTTTTGTTGCGTTTTGCAAATGTACAAAAACAACACAAGTTCCAAGGGGCTCAAAGAGGGGAATCCGTTCGGGTTAATTCCTGTTGAATCCGCTATCTTTGCGCAAATTTTTGGAGTATGGCCAAGTGGTTTGGAGCCATTATCGGATATTTCTTGTTTCGGTTTCCCGGAGCTATTCTCGGCTTTTTTGTCGGGAGCCTGATCGATGGGATGTCAGGACGCGGAGCTTCTATGTTCAGGGATTTTGGAAGGGCACAGGTCTCTCCCCAGGACTTTGAGCTGCACCTGATTTCGCTATGCTCCATTATTATCAAGGCAGATGGCAAGGTCAGCCAGCAGGAACTCGATTACGTCCGCCAATATTTCCTGAGCACCTATGGCAAGGAGAAGGCCAATGCCATTTTCAGGACCTTCAATGAGGTAATCAAGAAACGGGAGGTCTCTGCCCAGCGCATTTGTTCTTACCTCAATCAACGAACCCGCTACGAGGTGCGCCTTCAGTTGATTCACTTCCTTTTTGGGATCGCCGGGGCGGATGGGGTGGTAAGCCCGGCTGAGGTGGCCAAGCTCCGCGAGCTTGCCGGATATCTGAGATGCAGCGCCCGTGATTTTGAGAGCATCAAAGCGATGTTCTTTGAATCCGCGGATACGGCCTATACCATTTTGGAGATCGAACGCACTGCCACGGATGAAGAGGTAAAGAAGGCCTACAGGACCATGGCAAAGAAATACCATCCGGATCGGGTAAACTCCAAGGACGAGGCGATCAAGAAGGGGGCGGAGGAGAAGTTCAAGCAGGTGCAAAAGGCTTATGAGCAGATTCAGAAGGAACGTGGGATTTAAGCTGCATACCTTAAAGAACTATTTGAAATGCTATGAGTGACTTTTGGTTTTATACACAACTCGGGTTCTCTCATGTGTTGGACCCCAACGGCTATGACCACGTGCTGTTCCTTACAGCACTGGCCCTGCCGTTTACCTTTGTCCAATGGAAGAAGGTCTTCTGGCTTGCCACTTTATTTACCGTGGCGCATTGTTTTTCACTGGCCCTGGCGGCGTTTGGCCTGGTGAGTATCGATTCGGACCTGGTCGAACTCCTGATCCCCATCACGATCCTGATCACGGCCCTGTTCAATTTGTATATTGAAAGGCGGGGGGATTCCCTGAAGCACGCCTTTCGTATCGACCTGGCAGCTACCGGATTTTTCGGGCTTATCCATGGACTGGGGTTTTCGAATTACTTCAGGATGCTCATGGCCGGGGAAGAAGAGAAAATGGGCCCGCTGTTCGGCTTTGCTGCTGGTATTGAAGGCGCTCAATTGCTGGTGATCCTGGTCGTGCTTTTAGCTTCGTATATCTTTTTGAACCGGTTGGGATTAAACCGCACCTACTACGTCTGGGGCATCAGTCTGGCCATTGCCCTGATTTCGCTGAAACTGATCTTTTTCTAGGCTGGAACGGATTTTTTTCACTTAAAATTAACCCGGACAGGTTTGTAAGGCGTTACAAAAGCGGGTATCTTAGTGGATTCCAGCAGTAATTGCATTCGAGGATCGGATATCACTCAGTTTAGTGAGAAAGAAAAAGCAGGAAAAATACGACCGGGCATACCTGAGAATGGCCTTTGAATGGGGGAAGCTCTCCTACTGCCATCGCAAGCGCGTAGGGGCCATCATTGTGAAGGATCGGATGATTATCTCAGATGGTTATAACGGGACCCCCACGGGCTTTGAGAACATATGCGAAGACGAAGAGGGCTATACAAAATGGTACGTGCTCCACGCAGAGGCCAACGCCATATCAAAAGTAGCCTCCTCAACCCAGTCCTGTGAGGGAGCCACGCTGTATATCACTTTATCCCCCTGCAGAGAATGCAGCAAGCTGATCCACCAGTCCGGCATTACCAGGGTGGTGTACCAACGCGCTTACAAGGATAATTCCGGATTGAGTTTCCTGGAGCGTGCGGGGGTAGAGCTCCTGCATTTGCCAGTGATCGAGGATGTGGTAGAATTTGAAAAGGATTGATGTGAGGAAGCAGTATTACATAGGACCTGCCGTAGTGGCTTTTGCCCTGGCCCTTGGGATCTTTGTGGGTGGAAAATTGCATTTCGACGACACTCCGGAGAAGCTCTTCACCACGAATTCCAAAAAGGACAAGCTAAACCGCCTCATCGATTATATAGACTATGAATATGTCGATGAAGTCGACACGGATAGCATCGTGGATATTACGGTGAACAATATCCTGGACAAGCTGGACCCGCATTCGGTTTATATCCCCAAGGATGAAATGGAACGGGTCAGCGAGAGCATGAAAGGGGACTTTGTAGGCATCGGGATCAATTTCTACATGTTCCGTGACACCATAACCGTGACCCGCACCATCAAGGGTGGCCCCAGCCAGCGTCGCGGCCTTAAGGCAGGTGACAAAATCCTGATAGCCGATCAGGACACGCTGTTTGGAAGGCGAATGTCCAATGAGAGCATCGTGGAACGGCTTAAGGGACAGGAAGGAAGCCAGGTGGTCCTGACCGTCTTTCGAAAGTCGGAAAACCGGACCTTCAGGATGCGGCTCCAACGGGACCGCGTACCGATCCGAAGCATTGATGCATACTATATGCTTCGGCCGGATATGGGCTATATCCGGATGAACCGGTTTGCCGAGTCCACCTTTGAAGAATTTAAGGAATCGTTGCGCGACCTTGTAGGGCAGGGCGCCAGAAAGCTGGTGCTGGACCTCAGGGACAACCCCGGTGGATACCTCAATATTGCCGAGGGTATTGCCGACACCTTTCTCCCCGAGGGGAAGATCATCCTGTTTACGAAAAATAAAAAAGGCCAGGTTGAAAAGACTTTTGCCACTTCCAGAGGCGGTTTTGAAAACAAACCAGTCTATGTGCTGATCAATGAGCGCTCGGCTTCCGCTTCTGAAATTATTGCCGGAGCACTCCAGGACAACGACATTGGGACCATTGTCGGGAGGAGGTCCTTTGGAAAAGGACTGGTGCAGCGCGAAATGGACCTGGGGGACGGATCTGCTGTCAGGCTGACGGTTTCCAGGTACTATACCCCCACAGGACGATCCATTCAACGCGATTACCACAACGGGTCGGAGGACTATTACCAAACCTATATGGAGCGCTACCACAATGGTGAATTAACCACAGTAGACAGCATCAAGGTAGCCGATTCCCTGAAGTTTACCACTCCCAAAGGCAAGGTGGTCTACGGGGGAGGTGGGATCATTCCCGACGTATTCGTTCCCATCGGAAGCAATGAGGAAGAGGCTCTGGAAGCCCTCGATGCCAGGGGGTATTTTGCTGCTTTTGCCTTTGAACACCTGGAGGAGGATCGCGGCAGGTATGCCGGTTATACCGCTGAGGAGTTTTTCAGCGATTTCTCAACGGACGATATCCTTTTCGAAGAGCTGATGGATTACGTGGGCGGGTATAGCTTCAACATGGATTTCTATCAGCATGAAGACCTTTTAAAACAATACGTAAAAGCGGCCATTGCCGAACAGTTGTTCTCTCCCGATCTCAAGGCTAAGATCCTGGCACCTGCGGACCGGATGCTCCAAAAGGTCATCGAACTGGACAGCCCCACCCTTCAAAGCAAAGCCATCGATTTATAGGTCTGAGGCAGGTCAGTCCTCTTCAATTTTTTTCTGGATCTGCCTGGAAGTCTGGTAGATCAACAAAAGCACAATGGCACACAGGGCTGCCAGGATCCCGATCAGGGCGATCAGGCTTTCACCTTCCAGGGGGTGCTCAAAATCGATCAGGGTAACGTTAAAAACAATAAGTCCCATGGCGAGGATAAGCAGTATGATGAGCAGGGTTTTGTTCATTTTGTAGCGCTTTCTGGTTAAAACAATCCATTGACATTTGTGGCAAAGAGCTTGACGGCGATCGCCATCAGGATCACTCCAAATACCTTGCGTATGACACTCAGGCCCTGTTTCCCAAGGATCCTTGAGATACGCGAGGAGGATTTCAGGACGATGTATACAAAGATAACATTCAGGACGATGGCTATAATGATGTTGACAACCTGATATTCCGCCCGGATAGACAGGAGGGTAGTCAGGGTCCCTGCTCCGGCGATCAATGGAAATGCCAGGGGAACAATTGAGGTAGACTCGGGGGATTCATCTTTATACAGGGTTACCCCAAGAATCATCTCTATGGCCAGAAAAAAAAGCACAAAAGACCCGGCAACGGCAAATGAATTTACATCGATGCCGATCAGATTGAGGATTTCTTCTCCGATGAACAGGAAGGCCACCATTATGGCGCCGGCTGCCACAGAGGCTTTTTCGGATTCTATATGTCCTGCCCGGCTCCTGAGGTCAATCACAATGGGGATGCTGCCGACGATATCGATTACGGCAAACAGGATCATGGTTGCGGAAGTGATTTCCCTTAAATCCAGATTCATGGGCTCAAACGTTTAACGGGCGTAAAGGTACGCCGGAATGGGAAACCCCGAAAGTGACGGGTAGCATTTAAAAGGCTGTAGACGCAGATTCAATATCTTTATACCTCCTAAATTTGGCGTATGTTTCAACTTGGAAGACACCTGGTTTCAGAAGAAATACTGGAAAAGGCATTCGTCTGTGACCTTAATGCCTGCAAAGGGGCTTGTTGCGTGGAGGGAAGCGCGGGAGCACCACTTGAGGCCCAAGAGACGGAAATACTGGATCAGATCTATGAGGATGTCCGCCCTTTTCTAAGGCCAGAGGGAATCCGGGCTATTGAAGCACAGGGCACGCATGTAAAGGGCACAGACGGGGAGTGGGAAACACCCCTGGTGGACGACAGGGAATGCGCGTACGTATATTTTGAGGGAGGCACAGCACAGTGCGGGATTGAAAGAGCGCAAAAGGCAGGTGCAACTTCCTGGAAAAAACCACTGTCCTGTCATTTGTATCCGGTCCGCGTGCGGGAATATACCCAGGTCACCGCCGTGAATTATCATCAATGGCATATTTGCGATCCGGCCTGCCAGTTGGGAGCGTCCCTGGAAGTACCCATCTACAAATTCGTAAAGGAGGCCCTGGTTCGCAAATTTGGGGAAGATTGGTACAATGAGCTGGAAGCGGTAGCCTCTGAATATCTCAAATGACCGGAATCTGAATAAGAACGTTGGTCCCTTCTGCAGACCCATCTTCCTTATAGAGGTCCTCAATCAGAATTTTGAAGGAGTTTCGGTAAACCTTGTAAAAACTGGCAAGACGTTGGCGGGTGTTGGAAATGCCCACCGATTTGCGTTTCAGAACCTTCTGTTCCTTAAGCACTTTGGAGGCATCCCTGCCAATGCCATTGTCCCGAATGGCTATGGAGATGATTCCAGGGCTGTCCTGCCTGATGACGAGGCGAATTTTCTTTTCTCCCTCTTTGGTCGAGAGGCCATGCCAGAGTGCATTTTCAAGAAAAGGCTGTAAAATCAGGGATGGAATTTTTACCGTGGCCGGATTGATTTCGGGAGCGATCTCCACCTTGAAATCGATATCATCATTAAATCGGATGTTTTCAATGTTCATGTAGAGGGTTACGGTTTCCAGCTCTTCTTCCAGGGTGATTTCTTTGGTAGTGGAGGACTCGAGTATTTTGCGGATCAGTTTGGAGAATTTATTCAGGTAATGGACGGCGTTTTTCTGTTCATTGTTAATGATGTAGTGTTTAATGGAATTCAGGGAGTTGAACAGGAAATGGGGGTTCATCTGGCTTCGCAGCCGGCTTTGTTCCAAAGCCATGATCTTTCTTTCATTATTCTGGGCGTATTGTCTGTAGATGATATAAAGGATAAGGGAAAACAAGATTAAAAGCAGCGCTCCGATGAGCAGGGTATTCCTGTTTTTCCTCAGTTGCAGGTAAGCGATTTCGTTTTCCTTGGAAAGTCCTTCCACCACATTGTTCCATTTGGCCTCCTCGGTTTTTGAAAGGGCATCAAAGATATATCGCCTGTTGGTCTTGTTGGCTATTTTATTCCGTTCTGTCTGCGCCTGTTTAAAATGTATCAGTGCGTTTTCATAATCCCCCTGCGCTTCAAGTATGGTATGTATGAACAAATGGGAATCGTAGAGGTATGGTGTCAGTTGCTGCTTTTTGGCAAGTGCGAGTCCTTGCATTAAGTGCTCCATGGCCCTGTCGTACTGCTCGAGATGAATCAGTACCCAGCCTGTCTGAATATGAACGAGCGAAAGGAGCTCTTCATCTCCAATTGCACGGGCTTTTTGCAACACCGGTTCTATTAGCTTCACCCCCTCCTCTCCCTGGTCCATGTGTGCCAGTACATGGGCTATCCCTGTAGTGCTGGTAATCTCAATTTTTTCTGCACCCACAGATTTACTGATTCCAAGGGATCTTTGGTAATGCGCTAAGGACTCATCCAGGTCGCCTGTGGCTTCCAGGCACTCCCCAATGTTCCCGTAAGCGGTAGCCAAACCTACCCTGTTTCCGCTTTTCTCATACAATTCCAGGGACTTCTGGAACTGGCGGATACCCAGGACATACTGTCCCATGGAATGGTAAATTTTCCCAATTCCCGAAAAAGCCCGGCTGATTTCATCTAATGTCCTTTCGTTGGAAGTATTGACAGATTCTCCCAGCAGACGGGCTGCCTCGTAATAATCCAGGGCTTTTTTGATGGAGTCAATGCGGAAATAGGTTGCCCCCAACATATTCAGGCTGTAGATCCTGAATTCAATATTGCCGGCCTCTAGGGCTGCATCAAGGGCTTCCTCATGGTATCTGATGGCACTTTCATATCGAGCCGCATCCATGTGCATTTCCCCCATCTGGTTCAAACCATAGGACAGGCCTTCCCACTGGTTCTCAGCCTTGCTCTCCTCGATGAAATATTCCAGTAGTACGGAGTCCCGATTGTAGGGTTTCATCGCCCCATCAAAGATTTGAAGGGAATTCAGTCGATTGTCCAGGATGCTGTCCGTAATCTTCCTGAAACCCTCCTGTTTTTCCTGTGCCCCGACGGATTGGAGCATCAGCACGCCCAGGATGATCAGCAGATATGTTGGATTCAAGCGGAACATAAGGTAACGGATTAGATTAGATCCAGAAAGGCAGATTTTTTCTTCCTGGAGACCGGGATCTTGCGATTCGATTCCAGTATTACATATCCGTCTGTTTTCAGGTACTCCCTTACTTTCCGCAGGTTGACTATATAGGAGTTGTGGATTCGGAAAAAATGCGCTCCGGGCAGCATTTGATCGATTTCTTTCAATTTTTTGGTCAGCACGATCTTGCGTCCTCCTGTAAGGTAGAGGGTGCTGTAATTTCCGTCCGACTGTGCGTACAAGATGTCTTCATCGTCCAGGAAAAGCAACTTGCCATCGGCATTTATGGTGATTTTTTTACGACTCTCCCGGGTGGAGCTCTCCTGATGGGAAATCAGCTCCTTAAGTTGTTCCCGGCTGGTTTTCTGGTCCTTATGTTTGCGGATCTTTGCGATGGTATCGACCAGGTCATCGGAGTCGATGGGTTTAAGGAGGTAATCGAGGGCCTCTTGTTTGATGGCCTTAATGGCATATTGATTATAGGCGGTGGTAATGATTACCGGGATATCCCTGTTCTCCATTTCCTGCAGGAATTGAAAGCCGTCCATGGCAGGCATTTCAATGTCCAGGAAGACACAATCCGGGGTGTGGTCCTGCAAATATTCAAGGGCGGCGAAGGGATCTGTAAAAGTGGCCAGCACTTCAATTTCCCTGGAGAAATTCTTAAGCTCCCATTGAAGACTCTGAATGGCTTTTTCTTCGTCATCGACCAGTATGACCTCAATCATGTGGGAAATCTTTCTGCCTAAGGTAAAAAATTTTGAGTGATACGCCCTCGAATGATTGACCTAATCCATCTTCCGCACTCCATGAATGCCTTTCCGCACGAGGTTTTCGGAAGTACAGGGTGTGTGAGGTGCCTTATCCGGGAAGAATGCCCGGACCACGTATTTACACCTCTTCGCCCTCGTTGTTGCGGTTTACACAAGTTTTAACACTGTCTATACAATTAACCCTGATCAGAAAGTGGAAAGCGCTTAGATTGGCATCCGTTTTGTCCTTAAAACGGATTACTCATGCCTGTAAACACTATGAAACGCTGTGTTTTTTATTTCCTTGGGTTTTTGGCGGCGGTTGGAATCGCCACGGCTTCCAAGATATCCCATGCAGCGGTTAAACTCAGCGCCAGCGCTGAGATCGCTGCTGAAATCATGGTGGTTCCCCAGGATTCTTGTGCAATTTCTGAATATACCCTTTTAGAGAATTCAAGCGTTTATCCCGACTACAAACAGGAGCCCTGATGTCTGTTACTTCATATGTCCTCCGCCGTGGGTGGCCCTTTCTTTTAGGAGTTTTGCTGATTGGCACGATTTCCTATATAGTCCCTGCACCGGTGGATTTGAACGGTAATATCGCCTCCGGTCAATATATTATGGAGGCCACAGGCGATGAAGAGCGCATTATATACAATGGCCCTGTTTATTTCGAATACTCGGAAGATGAGCGTGGTGTGGTAGATTTTGAAGTCTTCAAGCTTCATTTTTTAGGAGGGGCAAAGGAGGAAAGCCCGGGTTTCGGGTTCTTAATCCCACTTGCAGATGCTGAAGATAAAATTCACGCCAAGACCTATAAGGTAGATCCTGAAAGCAAGGGTTTTATGAACGGACATGGGTCCGTATTTGGATATGCTGATTTTAAACAACATCCTGCAGCCCTATACTTTGCCGACAAGGGAAGGATAGCAATTTCTGAAATCAGCAGCGATAAGGTAAATGGCAAGATCGATATTGTGCTGGACAACGGCAATGGGGACAAACTACGGCTTGAAGGTCGTTTCAAAGCCTTGCCCATGCCCTCGAGTATTCAGGTCGTAAAACGGTAGTCTTGCTGTTATATGGATTGCCAAACATACGTGCGATTCCCGTGAGACTGTTATTGAAATAGCAGCTATTAAGGGCGTTGTTGAACATGTGGACTGACTATTCTCTGTCAGTTGAATTCAGGTTTCGGGGGAACTACCTGATTCATTTCCCGGTTCAATGCAATAAGACACGTCCGGGGGTCGCACCGTTTGGCATTTATTAAACTGAACAGTATGTTGAATAAAATACCGTTTGGTCTTTATTTTTTGTTTAGGTCCCTTTGATTTATCTTCGAGATTCCCCCGTTCTTTCACCTCCCATATTCTGTGTGTTCGCCCTAGATTTCAACAGGTTGTGTTAAAAACTTTGAAGGTCCTTCCTTCAAACAGGTTTTATATTCTGCCGGCAATTTTAAACCTTTGATAGTCGCGTGGATATCGAAATCTAACGCTAAACCGAAAAAAAAGAACCATGACTGCAGCTGTAGAGCCCATATTACAGGAAAACAAGGACCGCTTTGTGATATTTCCCATCAAGCATCACGATCTCTGGGAATGGTACAAGAAATGTGAAGCCTGCTTTTGGACGGCAGAGGAAATTGACCTGCAACAGGACCTTACGGATTGGAACAACAAGCTCAATGAGGATGAGCGCTACTTCATCAAGCATATACTGGCATTCTTTGCGGCCTCTGATGGGATCGTAAATGAGAACCTTGCTGAAAACTTCGTCAATGAAGTACAGTATTCCGAAGCCAAGTTCTTCTATGGGTTTCAGATCATGATGGAGAACATCCATTCTGAAACCTATTCACTCTTGATCGATACCTATGTCAAGGAGGACCGTGAAAAAAACACCTTGTTCCAGGCTATTGAAAATTTCCCTGCCATCAAGAAGAAGGCAGACTGGGCGCTGAAATGGATAGAATCACCCAGTTTTGCGGAACGGTTGATCGCCTTTGCCGCCGTCGAGGGGATCTTCTTCTCAGGTGCTTTTTGTTCGATCTTCTGGTTGAAGAAGCGCGGCCTGATGCCGGGCCTCACCTTCTCGAACGAGCTTATTTCCCGGGATGAAGGGATGCATTGTGATTATGCAGTCCACCTTCACAACAAACATCTGGTCAACAAAGTGCCCAAGGAACGGATCACGGAGATCATCGTGGATGCCCTGAATATTGAGCGGGAGTTTATTACTGAATCCCTTCCGGTAAGCCTGATTGGCATGAATGCAAAATTGATGACGCAGTACCTGGAATTTGTAACGGACCGCCTGCTGGTTGAACTGGAGTGCGAAAAGGTATACCATTCGACCAATCCTTTCGATTTCATGGACATGATCTCCCTGCAGGGCAAAACCAATTTCTTCGAAAAACGCGTTTCTGAATACCAGAAAGCCGGTGTTCTCAACAAGGAGAAGGACACAGATTCGCAGAAGATCAGCTTTGATGCGGATTTCTAACTGGGTCCTGTCCCGGTTTGGCTCTTTAAGGCTTATAGACCTGAATCTATTTGAGCATACCCATTAACTGAAATGATCAACTAAACTCAAACCACTGACATGTACGTAGTAAAGAGAGACGGCCGCAAAGAGCCGGTAATGTTTGACAAGATTACCGCGCGAATTCGTAAGTTATGCTATGGTCTGAACGATCTTGTGGATCCTGTCAAGGTGGCCATGCGGGTAATCGAAGGGCTTTACGACGGGGTAACTACCTCTGAACTGGACAACCTGGCGGCCGAGATAGCGGCCACCATGACCACCTCCCATCCGGATTACGCAAAGCTCGCTGCACGTATTTCGGTTTCCAACCTCCACAAGAATACGAAGAAGTCCTTTTCCGAAACCATGACGGATCTGTACCAGTACGTAAACCCCAGGACGGGCAAAAAGGCTCCGTTGGTGGCGGACGATGTTTATCAGGTCATCAAAGAACACGCCGATGAGCTGGACTCCACCATTATCTACAACCGGGATTTCGGCTATGATTATTTTGGCTTCAAGACCCTGGAGCGTTCCTATCTCCTGAAGTTGAATGGAAAGATCGTAGAGCGCCCCCAGCACATGTTGATGCGCGTCGCGGTGGGGATCCACCTGGACGACCTGAAGGCGGTCAGGGAGACCTATGAATTGATGAGCAAAAAGTACTTTACCCATGCCACCCCAACGCTTTTCAATTCAGGTACTCCAAAACCGCAAATGTCTTCGTGTTTCCTGCTCGCCATGAAGGAAGACAGTATTGACGGCATCTACGATACCGTGAAGCAAACGGCCAAGATCTCCCAGTCCGCAGGCGGGATTGGATTGTCCGTGCACAATGTCCGTGCAACCGGCTCTTATATTGCAGGCACCAATGGCACGTCCAACGGCCTGGTACCCATGCTGCGCGTCTTTAATGACACGGCCAGATATGTAGATCAGGGCGGGGGCAAGCGGAAGGGAAGCTTTGCGATCTACCTGGAACCCTGGCATGCCGACATCTTTGAATTCCTGGAACTGAAAAAGAACCATGGAAAGGAAGAAATGCGGGCACGGGATTTGTTCTATGCGCTCTGGATCCCGGATCTTTTTATGAAGCGGGTGGAAGCGGACGGCAACTGGACCCTCATGTGCCCGAATGAGTGTCCGGGGCTTTTTACCTCCCATGGGGAGGAATTTGAGGCCCTTTATACGAGGTATGAAGAAGAAGGCAAGGGACGCAAGACCATCAAGGCAAGAGAGCTTTGGGAAAAGGTGCTGGAATCCCAGATTGAAACCGGAACGCCCTACATGCTTTACAAGGATGCGGCAAATCGGAAGAGCAACCAGCAGAATCTGGGCACCATCCGGTCCTCCAACCTCTGCACCGAAATCATCGAGTACACGGCCCCCGATGAAATCGCCGTTTGCAACCTGGCCTCCATAGCCCTGCCGATGTTCGTCAGGAATGGAAGCTTCGATCACAAAGAGCTGTTCCGGGTGACCAAGCGGGTGACCAAAAACCTGAACAAGGTCATCGATCGGAATTATTATCCCGTAATTGAAGCGGAGAATTCCAACATGCGGCACCGGCCGGTAGGCCTCGGGGTACAGGGATTGGCAGATACCTTTATCTCGCTCCGTCTTCCCTTTACCAGTGACGAGGCCAAACAGCTTAACCAGGAGATCTTTGAAACCCTGTATTTTGCAGCCGTTACCGCCTCGATGGAACTTGCCAAAGCAGAGGGCGCCTACTCTTCTTTTAAGGGTTCCCCGATCTCGGAAGGGAAGTTTCAATATAACCTTTGGGGAATTGAGGATAAGGAACTCTCTGGCCGATGGGACTGGGGGAAACTCCGGAAGGAGGTTAAAAAGCACGGGGTCCGCAATTCTTTGCTTGTGGCTCCCATGCCTACGGCGTCCACTTCACAAATCCTCGGCAACAATGAATGTTTTGAGCCCTATACTTCCAATATATACACCCGCAGGGTGCTCTCAGGAGAATTTATCGTGGTGAACAAACATTTGCTGGAGGACCTTGTGAAATTGGGTCTTTGGAATGAGGAGCTCAAGCAGGAACTCATGAGGGCGAACGGATCCGTGCAACACATTGACGGAATCCCGGGGGAGATCAAAGAGCTGTACAAAACGGTCTGGGAGCTCAGCATGAAGGATATCATCGACATGAGTCGTCAGCGCGGATACTTTATAGACCAAAGCCAGTCCCTGAATCTCTTTATGGAGAACGCCAATTTTGCAAAGCTGACCTCCATGCATTTTTATGCATGGAAAAGTGGCCTGAAGACCGGGATGTACTATCTGCGTACTAAGGCGGCGGTGGATGCCATCAAATTCACCCTGGACAACTCCAGGAAGAAGCAGCCCGTGGAGGCAGTCGAGGTACAGGAAAGCGCTGTAGAGCCGGCAACGAATATCGGGGTGGAAGCCACCCCTGCCGAGCAGGAAGTGAATGTGGAGCCCATGAGCCCGGAGGAGATGAAAGCCCTGATTGCGCAAACCAAGGCAGGAGAGGCCGATGACGATTGCCTGATGTGCGGTTCTTAGGGCATAAAATACGCCCCAGATCCGAAAAAAAATGGTTTAGTGTTTATTTCAATGCCTCAGCATGAACTAAAGTTCACATGCCGGGGCATTCTTTATGCCGGGCAATACATCTGCAGGCGCTCCACCCTGTTATTCCTTATCCAGGAACTGGTAAGCACTCTGTCCTATCCCCAGCATCAGAAGGTAAAAAAACAAGACGATAACATAGTATTCCATGGGGTGCAAGTACATCTATAATATATGTACGCGCAAAGCGTATCCTATGGATTACGAAATAGTTATGAAATTGTCAGGGAGCGCTGTTTTTTTCTCCAGGGACTCTTCCACCCGTAATTTCGGAGGAAAAATCCTTTAAAAACCATCGAAAAATAAACTTCACAGCAAGGAAGAGGGTACAATAGGCGAGCAGTACCCAGAGGTATAGTTCTAAAGATTCCATAAGTAGGATAGATTTGGGTTTCTATCGAAGCTGAACGACTATGCGTTCAAATTCCCGGTCAAAATACCAATTATACCCATACGAAACCTGAATTTTCGATGAAACGCTTAAGGGTCTACCTTGCGATAGGCCTCGATCACTGCCCTTTCACCTGCTTTTCCGGGGAGGGAATTCCCGTGTTCCATCCCGAGAATCCCATCAAAGCCACCCTGCTGAATCGCTTTAAAGACATTGGCATAGTGGATCTCACCGGTCCCGGGTTCTTTTCGGCCGGGATTATCCCCAATCTGGAAATAAGCGATTTCATCCCAGCAGGCTTCTATATTTGGGATGAGATTGCCTTCCTGAATCTGCTGGTGGTAGATGTCGTAGAGGATTTTGCAGGCAGGGGAATCGACCGCCTTGCAGATTTCGTAGGCCTGGGGGGAACCTGAGAGGAACAATCCTGGATGGTCCCGGAAATTAAGCGGTTCCAGCACCATCACCAGATCCTGGGGCTCCAGGATCTCCGCAGCTCGTTTAAGGCTTTCCACCACATGAGCCGTTTGATACCCCATGGACTGCCTCAGGTCCTTATGGCCGGGGACCACGGTCATCCAGGTCGCGCCGGTCCGCTTTGCCACTTCCACGGATTCCCGGATTTCTTCCAGAAAGGCCTGCCGCATGTCGGGGTCACCAGAGGCCAGATTGGGATTGTTCCATGCGATGGTGTGTGCCACAAAAACCCCCATCCGCATGCCGCGATCTGCCAATAGTTGCCCCATCTTTTCCTGAAGGGCTACCGGGCGCTGCTTCATTTCATTGTCCTCGAAGGCTGTGAAGCCCTGGTCGGCCATGAAGTTGAGCTGGTCCAGCGGGTCCTTACCGGCAAGCTCCCCGAACATACCGAGGTGCGGGGCAAAATGCATCCGGAAGGGTTCTGCCTCCCAAAGGGTTTGGGCGTGAAAATATTGAGGGAGGGCCATTGCCGCGAATCCGGCAAGCCCGGTTCGTTTGACAAAGCCGCGTCGTTTCAAGACTTAAGTATTATATGGACCAGGCCTTTCCGCCCGTCAGTTCGTTCAGGTCCCCGCAGCCGATGTATTCTCCCGGTACCGGGAGATAGGCCAGTACTTCTTCACCCACTACTTCGGAGTTTTTATAGGCCCATATAACGTCATCACGCATTTGTGTGGCAAAGGCCCTCCGGGCAAAGGCTGCATCGAGCTCAGCAGGTGTTCCCTCTTCCATGGCCTTGTCATAGGCCGTCATGGCTTCAAACATGGCGGCCTCCTCTTCCTCGGAGCGCTTTTTCAGGGCTTCTGCCAGGACAGGCTCGAGGTCCTCTGATGTGAGATCTGAAGTATTTTCCTTCCCCGAATCTGTTTTGGCCTTTTCAATGAATTTGCCAAGCCCCATCTTCACAAAATTCTGCTGCTGTTCCTCAGAAACCTCATGGAAGCAACGGTCGATAAAGGTGGGTACGCCAGCTTCAGAGGCCGAAGGAGTATCGGTTTTCGGCAAGATCAGGTCTGCCAACATAACCAGGACGGATCCTTCTTCTGGAGTGAAGAATAATGGGGTCCACTCAGGTCCCGTTTCCTGTTTGCAGCTTTGCATCAGGCTAATGACCGTAGGAGTGGCCACGGTATATCCCAGAGCCAGCCCCATATTCTTCAATGCGAGTCTTCTATCCATCAGATATTTCCTTTTTTGAGTTCTTTTATCGCGTGATCCGCCGCGCGTGCCGTAAAGGCCATGTAGGTCAGTGAAGGGTTTACACAGGCAGCTGAGGTCATAAAAGCCCCGTCGGTTACATAGACGTTCTTAACTGCATGGACCTGGTTGAATCCGTTTAGTACGGAAGTCTTCGGACTCCGTCCCATTCGCGCGGTTCCCATTTCATGGATCCCCAACCCCAGCGCTCCGGGGTCGTCGTGAGGTTTAACATCCTTAAGGCCTGCTTTTTCCAGCATGGCAACCGCCTGCTCTTTCATGTCTTCACGCATGGCCCATTCATTCTCCTTGAATTCCGCATCGAAGGTTACCGTAGGCAGGCCCCATTGGTCGGGCTTGTCGTAATCCAGGTACATGCGGTTGTCCTCATAGGGCAGGACTTCCCCAAATCCACCAATCCCAAAGTTCCAGTCCCCGGGTTTCAGAATGGCTTCTTTCAGGTCCTTACCATAGGAAAGCTCTTTGACACTTTCCTGCCAGTCCCTCCGGCTTGCCCCTCCCTGGTAGCCGTAGCCCCGGATGAACTTGTCGGTATTGGAACTGCCCCCCAGGTTTCTGAAACGCGGGATATAAACCCCGTTAGGTTTGCGGCCCTTGTAGTACTTATCCTCAAATCCCTCAAATTTTCCATCGGCACCTACATCCAGGTGGTGGTCCATGATATTGCGCCCAAGCTGATCAGAATCGTTCCCCAAACCATTTGGAAAGCGGTCGGATTTGGACTGCATCATAATGGCCGTGGAGGCGATGGCCGAAGCACAGAGGAAAATCACCTTGGCTTTGAATTCGTATTGTTCTTTGGTCACGCGGTCGATGACCTTTACTCCCGTAGCTTTTTTGGTGTCCGGATCGTAAATGACCTCATGGACGATGGAATCCGGACGCAGGGTCATATTTCCCGTAGCCTCCGCAGCCGGCAGGGTTGAAGAGTTGCTGCTGAAATAGGCGCCGAATGGACATCCCCGAATACACCGGTTCCGGAACTGGCATCGCATCCGGTTATTGCCTTCAAATTGCTTGTCGCTGTTGATATGGGCCACCCGACCGGCGGTGATGACCCGGCCATCAAAATTCTCGGCCACTTTTTCACGCACGTGTTGTTCCACGCAGTTGAGCTCCATCATGGGTTCAAAGATCCCGTCCGGCAGCTGTGACAGGCCCAGGGGCTCGCCACTTACCCCTATATAGGCTTCCACTTTGTCGTACCAGGGAGCGATGTCCTTATAGCGCACGGGCCAGTCCACGGCAATCCCGTCCCGTTTGTTGGCTTCAAAATCCATGGCACTCCACCGGTAGCTGTGACGCCCCCACATAATGGAGCGGCCTCCCACGTGGTATCCGCGCATCCAGTCAAAGCGCTTGACTTCGTTATAAGGATGCTCCAGGTCATTGACGAACCAAAAATTGTGAGGCGCCCTTGTGGTATAGCCTGTGCGCGCCTGTTTCAATTGTTTAGCCTGCTCTTCCCGGGGCAACTTACCCCCGTTGGGGAAATCCCAGTTGTCCATGTTGGCAGTGGGGTAGTCGGTGATGTGATTCACCATCCGTCCCCGTTCCAGGACCAGGGTCTTCAGGCCGCCTTCACATAATTCCTTGGCGGCCCATCCGCCACTAACTCCTGTGCCCACTACAATAGCGTCGTAGGACTCGGCTTCCTCATTGTATAAGAACTTACTCATCTACGGATTTGTTTGGTTGCTAAAAGTATTAAATATTAAATTAATTTTCTACATTTAAAATCTGTTAAATCGTCCGGATTGTCAATCGAAATGCCCTGAAATTAGGGATTTGGCAATACAGGTCCGCATGGTGACAGGGACTCACTTAAGTCCTTGATAAGCCGCGGACAGAAACCAAAAATCACAATGCATTAAATGAAACGAAGAAAATTCATCTACCGCAGTACGCAGGCAGGCGTCGCTTTTTCCGTGCTGGGGATGGCGGCATGCAAACAGGAAAAGAAAGCGGGAACCCCGGAAGAAGCAGCTCAGGCTGCTGCGGAGGAACCTGCGGAAGACATTCCCTTTTTCAAGTTATCCCTTGCCCAGTGGTCCATACATAATATGATTCGGGAGGAGGGGCTCGACCCCTATCGCTTTGCTGAAAAGGCAAAAGCATGGGGTTTCAGCGGGCTGGAGTATGTGACCCAGTTGTACGATGACGAACTGAAGCCCGCTTCGTTTTCCGAAGAAGCGATGCAGCGCTTTGTGGACCGTTCCAATGAAGAAGCCCGGAAACACGGTCTTCAAAATGTGCTGATCATGATAGACCATCAGGGAGAACTCGCCACCGGATCAGAAGCCGATCGAATTGCGGCCGTGGAAAAACACAAAATATGGGTAGATGCGGCAGCAGCTTTGGGGTGTCATTCCGTAAGGGTTAATCTCAATGGAAGCAGTGATCCCGAATCCTGGATTTCGAATTCAATAGACGGGCTCACCCGATTGGCCACCTATGCCAAGGGAAAGAACATCAATGTGCTTGTCGAGAATCACGGCGGGTTATCTTCTAACGCCGGCCTTCTGACGCAGGTGATGCAAAAGGTGGGAATGGAGAATTGCGGAACCCTGCCGGACTTCGGCAACTTCTGTATCAAGGATAGTGATTCAGGTTGTGTTGAAGAGTATGATCGCTATAAGGGCGTCTCGGAACTGATGCCCTATGCCAAAGCAGTCAGTGCCAAATCAAATGACTTTGATGCATCCGGAAATGAAATCCAAATCGATTATACGCGCATGCTTAAAATCGTTAAAGATGCCGGTTATAAAGGATTTATAGGCGTTGAATATGAAGGTGACGAACTGGGAGAGGAAGCAGGGATCATCGCCACCCGGGACCTACTGCTCAAGGTCGCGAAACAGATTTCTTAAGGCAGGCAGGACCTATGAAGGCATATTTGCATCAGCTTTTTGACTACAACTACTTTTGCAACAAGCAACTTATCGAAAGCTGTGCGGGCCTGAAAAAGGTTCCCGAAAAAAGCCTGGAACGCTTCAGCCACATCCTCAATGGCCACAATATCTGGAATGCCCGGATCAACGGAAGAAAACCCGACTACGGGGTTTGGGAGATCCACAAGGTAGAGGCCTGGGGGGATATCCATTACGACAACCAGCGGGAGTCTTTTGAGATCATCACCAACGCGGAACCGCTCGACAAACGGATCAGCTATGAAACCACTGACGGGCGTACCTATTCCAACAGCCTTCAGGACATCCTTTTCCACATTGTCAACCATTCCACCCATCACCGGGGGCAGATAGCCATGGACTTCCGAACCAATGGCATCGAACCTCCAACGCTGGATTACATTCATTTTAAACGCTAAACCAACCAACCTATGAAAACCACTGTCAAATTTCAGCTATCCCTGATGATGTTCCTGGAGTTCTTTATCTGGGGTGGATGGTTTGTTACTCTGGGCACTTATATGGGGGACAACCTGCAGGCTGCCGGAGGTGAAATAGCCATGGCATTTTCCACCCAGTCCTGGGGAGCCATCATCGCCCCGTTTATCATCGGGCTGATCGCAGATCGGTACTTCAATGCGGAGCGCATTTTGGGAATCCTGCATTTGGCGGGGGCGGTCTTGATGTACCAGATGTATGCTTCAGTTGATTTCGCGGGCTTTTATCCGTATGTGCTGGGCTATATGATCATCTATATGCCCACCCTTGCCCTGGTCAATTCAGTCTCATTCAACCAAATGAAAGATCCGGCCAAGGAGTTTGCCCTGGTCCGTGTTTTCGGGACCATCGGATGGATTGTCGCCGGGTTGATGATCAGTTATGTTTTCCTGTGGGATTCCCCCGAAGCCAGGGCAGAGGGGATGCTTAAAAATACATTTTTGATGGTGGCCGTGGCTTCTGCGATCCTGGGGCTGTTTAGTTTCTTCCTGCCTAAAACCCCGCCTAAAGCAGGGCGGGATGAAAAAGTTGGGATTTCTGCTATTCTTGGATTGGATGCGCTAAAGTTGCTCAAAGACCGGAACTTCCTGATCTTTTTTATCTCCTCCATCCTCATTTGCATCCCCCTGGCATTTTACTACCAGAATGCAAATCCCTTCCTGGCTGAAATCGGGATGGACAATCCCACGGGCAAAATGACCATCGGACAGGCTTCCGAAGTGCTTTTCATGCTTCTGCTTCCCTTTTTCTTCAAGAAGTTTGGGTTTAAAAAGACCATCATGGCAGGCATGATTGCCTGGACCATCCGCTACGCCCTGTTCGCCTACGGAAATGCCGGGGAACTTGCTTTTATGCTCATCCTGGGGATCGCCCTGCACGGCATCTGCTACGACTTTTTCTTTGTATCGGGCCAGATCTATACGGATTCCAAAGCAGGCGAAAAATACAAAAGCGCGGCCCAGGGGCTCATTACCCTGGCGACCTATGGTTTCGGGATGCTTATCGGATTTTGGGTTGCCGGAAAGATCTATGACATGAATCTCCTTTCGGAAAGCATGCACGACTGGAATAGCATCTGGACCTTCCCGGCCATTTTCGCATTGGTGGTATCCGTGCTGTTTGCCATATTTTTCAAAAACGAAGTCATCGAATACAAAGAGTAAAATTCAAAGCTTAGAACTTATGCCAAAAAAGATACGACTTGGGATCCTCGGAGGTGGAGGGGATTCCCTCATTGGAGTGCTTCACCGTGTGGCCGCCCATATGTATGACAGTTATGAGATCGTAGGGGCGGTTTTCAGCCCCAACGTAGAGGAAAGCCTTGAGTTTGCGCGTGAAATCGATATCCCGGAGAACCGCATTTACAAGGACTTTGATACTTTGGTAGCGGAAGAGATGAAGCTGCCGGCGGACCAGCGGATGCAGGTGTGTTCCATACAAACGCCGAACTTCCTGCACTTTCCCATGGCCAAAAAACTTCTGGATAACGGATTCCACGTGATCTGCGAAAAACCGATGACCACCACTTATGAGGAGGCGCAGATCCTTCGGGAAGCCCATCAAAAGGCCGGGACGGTCTTCGCGGTCACCCATACCTATACCGGATATCCGATGGTACGCCAAATGCGGGAGATGATCCGGGCGGGGGAAATTGGAAAGATCCATAAAGTAGATGCGCGTTACTACCAGGGATGGATCAACCCGGTCATCCACGATCCGGAAAAGCGCGCTTCCGTTTGGCGGCTGGACCCCGCAAAGGCGGGAATCAGCTCCTGTATGGGGGATATTGGGGTGCACGCCTTCAACATGATCGAATTCACCACCGGTCTGCAGATAAAGTCGCTTCTCTGCGATTTCAACTACCTGTACGACGACAATCAGATGGATGTGGACGGAACGGTTTTGCTCCGACTGGACCAGCACGTAAAAGGCGTCCTTCGCGCCAGCCAGGTGGCCACCGGAGAGGAAAATGGCCTTGCTATTCGCATTTACGGCGAAAATGCGGGACTGGTATGGGAACAGGAACGTCCCAACTTCCTTTATAAGTTAAGTGATACTGCCCCGGTACAGGTCTATAAACCGGGACATACGTATAATTCCGAGCTGTCTTTGGACGGGACCAAACTCCCAGCGGGCCATCCGGAAGGAATATTCGATGCCATGGGGAATATCTACCGCGGAGTGGCAAAAGCCATCCGGGGGGCGCAATACAATGAAGGGGAATTCCCAACCATCACCGACGGGGTTCGCGGGATGAATTTTATCGAGGCCACAGTTGCCTCACACAAGGGGGGCAATATCTGGGTGGATCTCGACTAGGACCCCCAGGTGCAGAAAACAAAAGGCCCGGCTGTCAGCCGGGTTTTTTAGTGCTCCAGATTCTTTCAAAAACCTCACAAACCACAATCATGCTTTCTGTCGGGCCTTTCCCAAAAGGTTCCAGCTCGCGTGTGAAGTACTCCCAATGGGCGTTCCTCCAGTACTCCAGGGAGCCATCCCCCTCGCCTTCCAGCAGGGCGAAATCCGCCCCGATCAGAAAGAAGGGCCTCAGGGTGACCTTTACGGTTCGGATGATGCATCTTGCCTCCCCTGACCAGTCTGTAATAATGGTGAGGTCTCCTATCCTGGGAAGGGGTTCGTTCCGAAATTGAAGGCCCAGGAGGGAATGCGCTGTGGCCTTTTTCTTGCCTTCCTGAACAAGCCAGAGGCAGGTATTCGCGATCTCTTCGGTATCCCCGAAATGGTCTACCCCTGGTTCCTTATCATGGATCATCTCCGGGTGCTGTTCCAGAAAGTTATTCCACAGGGTTTTGGCTGATAGGTTCTTCATATTTGAAATTGAAGTTAGGAAAAAGCCCCTTTTTTAAATGCGGCCGCAGCATGATCGGCTGCGCGGGCGGTGAATGCCATATAGGTGAGGGAAGGATTGACACAGGAGGCCGAAGTCATAAAGGCTCCGTCCGTTACGTAGAGGTTCGGGACTTCGTGCACCTGATTGTTCGCATTGACTACAGAGGTTTTGGGATCCCTTCCCATGCGGGCCCCACCCATTTCATGAATGCCCAGCCCCGGCCCCGTTTCTTCATCGAAGGTCTGTATATCCGTAAACCCGGCAGCTTCAAACATGGCCTTGAGTTGCATCACGATATCTTCCCGCATCTTGTACTCATTTTCCTTAAAGGCAACATCAAAGTCCAGTTGGGGGAGCCCCCAGGAGTCTTTTTCGGTAGGGCTGAGACGTACCCGGTTTTCGAAATAGGGAAGCATTTCCCCAAAGCCGGTCGCCCCAATTTGCCACTGCCCCGGTTTGAGGATCTCCTTTTTAAGGGATTCGCCATAGCCCATCTCGGCAACAGCCTCAGACCAATCCGACCTGCTGGCCCCTCCCTGGTACCCGAAGCCCCGGAGGTATTCCTTCCCGGGTTGGCCGGGGAGGTTTACAAAGCGCGGGATATAGAATCCGTTCGGACGACGCCCTTTATAGTAGGAGTTCAAATGTCCCGGCACTTTGGCATTGGCTCCGAGCTTATAGTGGTGGTCCATGATGTACCTTCCCAGCTGATCGTAGTTGTTTCCAATCCCCTCGGGAAAACGGGTGCTTTTTGACTGCAGCAGGATACCCACGGAAGCCATGGAAGAGGCGCAAAGAAAAATAACCTTTGCCCTGAACTCCAGTTTTTCGTGGCTTTCGGCATCGATCACCTTTACCCCAGAAGCCAGCCCAGTGGCCTCATCATAGACGACTTCATGGACAATGGAATGTGGCCTCAGGGTCATGTTGCCCGTGCGTTCTGCGGCCGGCAACGTGGCCGAATTGCTGCTGAAATAACCCCCGAACGGGCAGCCTCTCCAACACCGGTCCCTGAACTGGCAGGGGTTCCGCCCTTCATGCACTTGTTCCGGGTCGGTAATATGGGCGGCGCGTCCAATGGTCAGTAACCGGCCATCCTCGAAGGAGGCGGCCAGGGCCTCTTTCAGATCCTTTTCCGGGCAGGTGAGCTGCATGGGTGGCTCGAACTTTCCATCCGGCAGGTGCGGCAGGCCAAGGGCTTCGCCACTCACCCCTATATAGGCTTCCACCTTGTCATACCAGGGGGCGATATCCCGGTAGCGGACCGGCCAATCCACCCCAGCGCCATCCCGGGCGTTGGCCTCAAAGTCCAGGTCGCTCCAACGGTAGCTCTGCCGCCCCCAGGTCAGGGACCGGCCGCCTACCTGATACCCCCGGATCCAGTCAAAGCGTTTGGTCTCCTGGTAGGGATGCTCCAGGTCGTTCACAAAGAAGTGGGCCACATCTGGTCTGGGGGCCCAGCCAACGCGAAGCTGTTTATGGTATTTTTTGCGCTCTTCCCCGGTGAGCACATTGCCATTCGGAAGGTCCCAGGGATCCATGTTCATGGTAGGATAGTCCGTAATGTGGTTCACCATGCGTCCCCGTTCCAATACAAGGGTCTTCAAACCTTTCTCACAGAGTTCCTTGGCTGCCCAACCCCCGCTAATCCCTGTTCCAACCACAATCGCATCGAATTCTTCATTGGGGGAAGGGGCTTTAGGATTCATTTATTCTCGGGTATTTTCTATATTTATGACGTCTGAGCCAGACGCTGGTCTCCAGTGAGTACTTCCTGATAAATATAGGGCATTATTCGCAATTCGCGGATGGAACACGCTGGCCAAATAATCTGATAAACCACCTATGAAGACAATTAAAGGACCTGCCGTATTTCTCGCTCAATTCGTGGATGAAAAACCCCCGTTCAACACCCTGGACGGGATGTGCAAGTGGGCGGCTGACCTGGGCTATAAGGGAATACAGATCCCTACCTGGGAATCCTTTCTGATCGATCTGGACAAGGCGGCCGAAAGTCAGACGTATTGTGACGAACTGAAAGGAAAGATCAATTCCTATGGTTTGGAGATCACCGAACTCTCCACCCACCTGCAGGGACAGCTCGTTGCTGTGCACCCGGCCTATGACCTGATGTTTGACAATTTCGCCCCCGATGCCGTAAAGAACAATCCAAAGGCCCGCACCGAATGGGCCGTGGAGGTGGTCAAGAAGGCAGCTACTGCCAGTCGCCGCCTTGGGATCAGCGCCCATGCCACCTTTTCCGGGGCCCTGCTCTGGCATACCTGGCATCCCTGGCCTCAGCGACCTCCTGGCCTGGTTGAAATGGGATTCGAGGAACTGGCCAGGCGCTGGAAACCCATCCTGGACCATTTTGAAGAAGAAGGAGTGGATGTGTGTTATGAGATCCATCCGGGGGAGGACCTGCACGACGGGGATACCTTTGAGCGCTTTCTGGAAGCTACCGGAAACCATCCCAGGGTGAATATCCTGTATGACCCCAGCCACTTTGTTTTGCAGCAGCTGGATTATATCGCGTATATCGATCATTACCATACCTTTATAAAGTCCTTCCATGTGAAAGATTCCGAGTTCAATCCTACGGGAAAGAAAGGGGCTTTTGGCGGGTATAACGACTGGGGAGACCGGGCAGGAAGGTACCGTTCCCTGGGAGACGGGCAGATCGACTTTAAAACCATTTTTTCCAAACTGACCCAGTACGGCTGTGATGTCTGGGCGGTCATGGAATGGGAGTGCTGTATAAAATCACCCGAGCAGGGAGCACGGGAAGGGGCCCGATTTATTCAGGACCACATCATTGAGGCCACGGAAAAGACTTTTGACGACTTTGCCGGAGGCGATATTGACCGGGAAATGCTTCGAAAGATCCTGGGACTAAATTCTTGAGACATGAAACTACAAACCTGTTTTTTTATTCTGGCATCCCTGATTGTATGGGGCTGCAAGGACCAACCTTCAAAACAAACCTCTGAAATGGCATCACCCGAAGCACCGGCGAGCCACGAAAGCACCGAAACCAGTACCTGGATTACCCTGTTTGACGGGACTTCCATGGAGGCCTGGAAGGGTTACGGCATGGAGGATCTGCCGGAGCACTGGAAGATCGAGGAAGGGGCCATGGTGTTTGACCCTCCTGAAACCAAGCCCGAAGGGGCGAGTTATAACCTGGTGACCCGGGAGGAATACACAAATTTTGTACTGTCCCTGGAATGGAAGATTTCCGAGGGGGGGAATTCAGGCATATTCTGGGGGGTAAAAGAGGACCCTAAATATGGACAACCGTATGAGACAGGCCCGGAAATCCAGGTGCTGGACAATGCCTCCCACCCGGATGCCAAAAACGGCACGACCCACCAGGCTGGTGCCCTTTACGACATGGTGGCGCCCGCCAGGGATGTTACCAGGCCCGCCGGGAACTGGAACCTATGTGAGATTACCGTGGACTACAATGCCGGTGAAGGGAAGGTAGTGATGAACGGGGAGGAGATCGTGCGATTCCCGCTCACGGATGAAGCCTGGAATGCCATGGTGTCCAAATCCAAGTTTGACGGCTGGGACGGGTTTGGGATCTTCCATACCGGAAAGATCGGCCTACAGGATCACGACGACTGGGTGGCCTACCGCAACATTAAGATAAAACCCCTCTAGGATGCCGCATAACAGAATTTTATGGTTAGTCCTTTTGGGAATGGCCGCCTGTGCCCCGGATAAAACCGCAGAGAAAGAAGGTGCTTCCGAAGCTGATGGGCCGCAGGTCATTGTATATGAGGAATACCAGGGGGAGGAACCCACTGAGCCCGGGGCAACCGAAGTTTACCAGCCCGTTCCCGGAACCGTGGATCCCATAGGCCAGAACGGAGCCCCAAGCGATGCCATTGTCCTTTTTGACGGCAGTGGATTTGACCAGTGGGTCATGACGCGGGACAGTTCAGAAGTAGTTTGGCATTTAAACGAGGACGGGAGCATGACGGTCCGGGACAAGACCGGGGATATACAGACCAAACAGAACTTTGGGGATATCCAGCTTCACATCGAATGGCGTTCACCTTCAGAAATACAGGGAGAAGGTCAAAGCCGGGGGAATAGCGGGGTGTTCCTGAACAACCTCTATGAGGTCCAGGTGCTGGACAACAATGACAATGACACCTATGTCAACGGACAGGTGGCTTCCATTTACAAACAACATATACCGCTGGCCAGGGCTTCGGTTCCGAGCGGGGAATGGAATAGTTACGACATCATCTATCACGCCCCCGTCTTTAACGAGGCCGGAGGGAAGATCAAATCGGGCACATTGACCGTATTGCACAACGGGGTCCTCGTTCAGGACCACGCGGAGATCAAGGGGACAACCCCTTACATCGGATGGCCGAAAAACCCGCCTCACGGAAAGGGTCCCCTCCGCCTTCAGGACCATGGGGACAACAGCAGGGTTAGTTACCGGAACATCTGGGTGCGAGAACTTTAAAGGCATTCCAGGCAGGAATTTCTACATCGTCTGACTCCTTGATTCAACAGGATATACGCAATATCCACCCTGTCATACAGGTAAACTGTTGGACGCTACATCTTTTCCAAAAAATAGGGGTTACGCTTCGTATATTGAATAGGTTAGGGTCCTTCACCAGAGGTCTCCCGGGTTTGCCCAGGTGATTCTGCTGCGTCCCCTAAATTTCATGAAGAATACGAATCAAAATAAGCACACTATGAAACCAGTACGAAGAATCTCAATCCTAATGCTCTTGTTGGTCATTGGAATACCTATGCAGGGCCAGTTTCTGAAAAAGTTAAAAAAGCGCGTGGAACAGCGGGTGGAACAAACCGTAACCGAAAAGATTGCCGATAAGGCTGCACAGGAAGCGGGAAAGATGATGGACAAAATGATAGAGGGGCAGTTGGGGGACAACAGTCCTTTTCCGGTGGGAACAGAGCAGGTCTCCCTGGACGAAGTCCCGGCTTCGTACGACTTCGAGTGGGCTTATGAGCTCGCCATTGAGACCGATGAGGTGGATCAGCCGGTCAGCATGACGTACTACCTCAAGGAGGGAGCTTCATATTGGGGGGCCAACATCATACAGGAAGGGGTGTCCCTGTTTATGGTTTTTGATGTGGAAAACATGCTCACGGTGATGTTTATGGAAAATGAAGGGGAGAATTTTGCGACGGCCACCCGAATTTCAGAACAACTGATGGAAGGAGAGGACTTTGATGCCTCTGAAGGATATGAGCTGCGTGAGATCCCCGGCAAAGAGATCCTGGGGTACGAATGTAAAGGGTTCGAGATGGAGGATGATGAGTATAAATTCCAGGTTTATACCACTTTCGAGACCGATGTCAGCCTCTCGGATATGTATAAGAAGTCCGAGCATTTCCCAAAGAGCTTTGATATGGAGTGGATCAGGGAGGATGACAAGACCGGGATGGTCATGGAGATGAACATGGAGGACAAAACCGGGAAGAACGATCCTGCCCGGATGCAGTGCACGCGCCTGGAGAAAGATTCCCGTACCATCAACAAAGCAGATTACAACAGCCTGATGGGTATGTAGGCCCTATCGCATTCTTATTACTATTAGAACAAAAATTGTATCAACCATGATTCGCAAATTTACCACCATACTCGTTGCCCAAATATTTAGCTTCGCCCTTGTTGCACAGGGATCCTTTGAAGGAACCATTCCCGACTGGGATAAGGGGTCAGGGGAGATATTCACCGGATTGATGACCCCCAGCATTATAGGGGCTATTGATGGCAAAGGGACCTTTAACATTCAGTTGAAAGCGGACTACCTCAGTGAGGTACAACAGCAGATGGAAGCGGATAACGCAGATGACTCCAGGGAGTGGAAATCATCCCTGATGACCCTGGATGAAGCCTATCCCTGTCATGAGGGGACCGTGGAAGTGACAAATGGGGACCAGCCTTTCACATCACTATCCGTCATGGGCTTCTTTATGATTGCCAATTGGGAAAAGAAACAGAAATTCGGCGACATGATGCCGGCCTCTTCCCCAGAGTTCGTGGCGGCATTCAGGAACCTTGGCTCCTATACCTTCAAGGAAGGGTATTCATTGGACTGGTATTATGTGGATGAGGCTGGAAGTGTTAAAGGAACCTGTACCTTGAATTCGGGCACCCTGAGTGGGGCAATGTACGATCGGACGGTGCACTACGACCTCGATTTAAAAAAAGGCTGGAATCTGGTCAAATATGAGGTGGAGAAAGTATTCGCCGATACGGATGGTAAGACCTATATCGAAAAGGACCACTATACGACCATTGCGGAATGGCCTTCCGGGGTTGAATTTGTTTTTATCCCGGAGTAGTTAAAGGCCACCTAAAAACTGCCGGAAAGAAAGATTTGGATTGGTTCAGGGAATCCCAGCTGATGGGTTGCCTGAGGAGAGTACTGCCCTTCTAAAATTACTACCTTTGGCAAAACACTCCTTTTAAAATATGATCCAATCCATGACCGGGTTCGGGAAGCACGTCCTTCAGCTGCCCGGAAAAAAGATAACGGTAGAGCTGAAATCCCTCAACAGCAAAAACCTGGATATCAATGCCAGGGTGCCGCAGGCCTACAGGGAAAAGGAACTCGAGTTTCGAAATACCATTGCCCGTGCCCTCAGCCGCGGCAAGATCGACTTTGGCCTTTATGTGGAGACCAACGGGCAGGAAGCCTCTTCCCAGATCAATGAACCCGTGGTCCGCAACTATATGGAACAGCTGGCAAAGATCGCCGACGGGGACACCCTTCGGTTGCTGGAAATGTCCTTGCGCATGCCGGACGCCCTCCGCACGGAGCGGGAGGAGGTGGATGCGGAGGAGTTTAAATCCATACGGGAAACGCTCGAAAAAGCCCTGGAGGATGTTAGGGCCTTCCGCCTGGAGGAAGGAAGGACCCTGGAATCGGATTTCGCCACCCGGATAAAAACCATTCAGAAGCAGTTGCAAGAGGTGGAGGAGCTGGACGCAGAACGGATCAGTAGTATTCGCCAGCGCCTGGAGCGGGCCGTGGAGGATCTGAAGGAGACGGTTGACCCCAACCGTTTTGAGCAGGAGCTGATCTACTACCTGGAAAAGTACGACATCACCGAGGAAAAAGTTCGCCTGGGCAAGCACCTCGAGTACTTCCTAAACACCCTGGATTCTGGGGAATCCAATGGAAAGAAACTGGGCTTTATCTGCCAGGAAATCGGGCGCGAGATCAACACCATCGGGTCCAAGGCCAATGATGCGCCCATGCAGCGGGTGGTGGTGCAGATGAAAAACGAGCTGGAAAAGATCAAGGAACAAATCCTTAACGTGCTCTGATGGAAGCAGGCAAGCTCATCGTATTTTCGGCTCCTTCCGGAAGTGGCAAGACGACCATTGTTCGCCACTTGCTCGCCCAGGCGGAGCTGAACCTCGCCTTTTCGGTCTCTGCGACTTCCCGTCCGCGCAGGCCCAAAGAGAAACAGGGGGAGCACTATTACTTCATGACCATTTCTGAGTTCAAGAACCATATTAAAAATGAGGATTTCCTCGAGTGGGAAGAGGTATACCGGGACAATTTCTACGGCACCTTAAAAAGCGAGGTGGAGCGGCTCTGGTCCGAAGGGAAGCACGTGATCTTTGACATCGATGTGGTTGGAGGCCTTCGCATCAAGAAGAAATATCCCGAACAGACGCTGGCGGTTTTTGTCAAGCCCCCCAGTGTGGATGAGCTGAAGATCCGGCTGAAAAAGCGGAGCACGGAAAGCGAGGATAAGATCAACATGCGAATCGCCAAAGCTTCGGTAGAGTTGGCCACGGCCCCCCAGTTTGACCGGATCATAAAAAATTACGACCTGGATACTGCCCTGCAGGAGGCCTACCAGCTGGTGGCCGAATTCGTAGGGGTTTCCGGGAAGGAACCTGAAGCCACTTCCTAGGTGAGATCTGTTGCGTCATGAAAAAGACCGGCTTGTTTTTCGGCACCTTTAACCCCATTCATATCGGGCATCTCGTCATAGCCAACCACATGGTGGAATTCGCTGACCTGGATGAGGTGTGGTTTGTGGTCACCCCTAAAAGCCCGTTCAAAGCGAAGGCCAGCCTGCTGGAAGACCACCACCGCTATCAAATGGTTTTTGAGGCGGTACGGGAGTATCCGAAATTGAGTGTTTCCGACATTGAATTCAAGCTTCCCCAGCCAAACTATACGGTTGACACCCTTACCCGCCTGCAGGAGAAACACGGGAAGGGGCGCCAGTTTGCCCTCATCATGGGGGAGGACAACCTCAAGGGCTTCCATAAATGGAAAAACTTCGAGGCTATCCTGGAATACTACGAACTCTATGTATACCCCAGGATTTCGGGAAAAGAAGTCCCCGAGCAGTTCCGGGGGCATGCCCGTATCCATCGGGTGGAGGCACCGGTCATGGAGATCTCGGCCACGTTTATCCGCAAACAACACAAGGCCGGCAAGAACATCCGGCCGCTGCTTCCGGAGGCTGTCTGGACCTATATGGATGAGATGAACTTCTACCGGTAGGCGGCTGCTTACCGAAGGCGTGGGGACTTCAGGAGGTGGAGCAGAAATGTTATCTTTGGCGGAACATCAAAACCCATCCTATGAAGCCCCTGTTTGCTGCCTTTCTTTTGTTGATTTCAACCGCGGTTTTTGGCCAGAAAAAGATGCTGGACCACGCGGACTTCGACCGCTGGAATACCATTGAAAATGAAGCCATTTCCCCTAACGGCAACTATGTGATCTACAGCCTGGAGCGGGGAGAAGCCAATCAGTTCCTCAAGATCCGGCGGGGTGACGGCTCCCCTGTATTTGAGTACGACCGGGCGGAGGATGGCCGGATCACCCACGATTCCAGGTATGCCCTCTTCACCATCAAAGCCTGGAAAGACAGCGTTCTGGAAATGAAGCGCCGGAAAGTCAAGAAAAAGGACCTTCCCAAAGACAGCCTGGGCATCTATAACCTCACCGAGGGGAATCTGGAGAAGATTGCACGCATACGCGGATATAAGGTTCCCGAGCAGTGGAGCGGCTATGTCGCCTATCAGGTGGAAGAAGCCCCGGAAGAAAAGTCAACCGAGAAGGACACCACCAGCAAGAAGGAAGATAAAAAGGCGAAAAAAGCGGGCAAGAAAAACGGCTATCACCTGGTCGTGCGGGAGCTGGAGAGCGGACGGCAGGACACCTTTAAGTTCGTGACGGACTACCGCTTTGCTAAAAAAGGCAAACGCCTGGCCTTTGTTACCACAGGCGAAACCGGGGACGAGGGGGCCGGGCTCTATGTGCTCGACCTGGAGAAAGAGTTGCTCCGGACCGTCCACCAGGCAAAGAAAGCGAAGTACCATCAAATGAATTTCAGCGATTCGGGAAAACACCTTGGCTTTGTCACCGATGAAGATACCACCAAAGTACAGGTCAGGCCCACGCGTCTGTACTACTGGACTGAGGGAATGCAGACAGCCGAGCCACTGGCAGGCCCAGACCCTGTAAACGGCGCCATGAGGCCTTCCCGTTATGCCGACCTGCACTTCTCAAAAGACGAGTCCCGCATGTACTTTGGCCTGGCGGCTGCGCCCGTAATCCGGGATACTTCCCTCCTGGATGAGGAGATCGTCAACGTGGAGGTCTGGACCTATGATGAACCCCGCCTGTACACCGTACAGGAATTGCAGGTGAAGAACGACACGGTAAAGGCCTATACTTCTGTCGTGGACCTTGCTTCCCGCGAGATCCGTCAACTGGCAACTGAGACATATCCGGACCTGCAGCTTGGGGCAGAAGGGAATGCGCCTTTTGCCCTGGCAAGTACAAGCACCCCCTATGACCTGGAGCGGCAATGGACCGGGCTGCGCGCCCGGGATTACGCTCTGGTGAACCTGGCAGATGGTGCAACCCGTGAGATCCTGACCCGGGTGGCCGGCAGGGTCAACCTGAGTCCTGAAGGATCCTATGTGTATGGCTATGACTTGCTGGACAGCACCTGGTTCTCGTACAACACCCGCCAGAAGGAACGCACCGTATTGACCAGGGGGCAGAAGTTCTACAACGAGCTCCACGACTCACCCAGTCCGCCTTGGCCGTATGGGGCTGCCGGCTGGACGGAAAAGGATAAAGATCTGATCCTCTACGACCGGTATGACCTCTGGAAGCTTGACCCGGAAACGGGGGAATCCGAGCGGCTCACCCGTGGGAGGGAGACCCGTACGGTCTATCGCTATGTGACCCTGGATGAGGAACAAAAATTCCTGGATCCAAAGCAACCCTGGCTGTTGACTTCGTTTAACGAAACGGACAAAAGCAGCGGCTATGCCTTCTTTGATCCCCGAAGGAACAGGGTCACCCAGCTCCTGGACGGCCCATACCGGTATGGCAGGCCTGTAAAGGCCAGGGAGTCGGAAAAGCTGCTCTTTACCAGAGAATCCTTTCAGGAGTTCCCCGACCTGCATGTAAGCGACATGGATTTTAAGACTCAGGCACGCATCAGTGAGGCAAACCCCCAACAGGCGGAATACCGCTGGGGCAGCATCGAGCTGGTGAAATGGAATTCCCTGGACGGGAAGGAGCTTACCGGGATGCTTGTAAAACCCGAGGGCTTTGATCCTGCAAGGAAGTACCCGATGATCGTGAACTTCTATGAAAAGAGCTCCGATCGGCTGCACCGTCACTGGACCCCTTCCCCGGGGCGGTCGACCATCAATTATTCCTTCTATGCCAGCCGGGGATATGTAATCTTTAACCCGGATGTGTATTACCGCACCGGGTATCCGGGGGAAAGCGCGTATAACTGTGTAATCCCCGGTGTCACCTCCCTGATCGAGAAGGGTTTTGTGGATAAGGACAATATAGGGGTACAGGGTCATAGCTGGGGCGGATACCAAATTGCGTACCTGGTGACCAAGACCGACCTCTTCAAGGCGGCGGAGGCAGGTGCTCCGGTCCCCAACATGATCAGTGCCTATGGCGGGATTCGCTGGTGGACGGGCCTTAGTCGGCAGTTCCAGTATGAACATACCCAGAGCCGGATCGGGGGGACCCCCTGGGAATATCCCATGCGGTACCTGGAGAATTCCCCTATATTCAATATCGACAAGATTAACACCCCCTTGCTGATCATGCACAATGATGCAGACGGGCATGTGCCCTGGTACCAGGGGATCGAGTTTTTTGTAAGCCTTCGAAGGCTCGGCAAGCCCTCCTGGTTCCTCAACTACAACGGGGAGCCGCACTGGCCCCTAAAGCGACAGAACCGGGAGGATTTCAACATCCGCCTGGCGCAGTTCTTTGATCACTACCTCAAGGGGGCGCCTAAACCTGTTTGGATGGAACGCGGGGTTCCGGCCGTGGAAAAAGGTATAAACCAGGGGTATGAGTTGTTGGACTCCGGGGAAGAATAGGGGGAGCAGCTAATCCAGCTCCTGCCGTCTAAGGGTTTTGAAAGCCCATGCCAGTGCTGTATCCATCGACCGGTGTACGGAATTCGGGCATTGCAGGAAACGCGCTTCCAGGCGGGCGTTTTTTTCATTGATGTCATCGTAGACCACCCAGGCGTAACCAGCCAGGTACGGAACCAGCTTCAGGGTTTCGAAATGCATGGTGGGGTCCAGGGAATAGGAATGCTTGCGGTTGGAGATATAGACCACAGGTTTCTTTTTGTAGTGCTCCCAGGCGAGGGCAAGCAGGGGGAGGGCAGTGTCCAGGTTGATGGATCTCCCTTCTTTGATCTCTCCGATAACTACCTGATCGTAAAACCTGAAGGTTCCGATATCCAACTCATGGGTGGTGAGATAGGTTTTTTCGAAAAGATCTGTAGTCATGCCCCAAATAATACTGTTTTAAAGTTAGTAGGAAAAGTCTTCGGAAGGCCCGCTATGCAGTAGATAATCGATGAAATGCACTATAAATTCTTTAAAGTGTCCGTTCCGAGGAGTTTGTCTGCTTTGTTGGTGAACCAGGTCCTCGCTTTCGGAAGGCGCATGCCGTCCAGTTCATATTCCCCTTCCAGGAGGATGTATTCTCCATCGTTTTCGGCCTTGTCGTGGTAGAACTGATAGGCTTCCAGGGCGTAGGTCTCGGGGTTGAAATAAAAGTACCAGAGGTCTTTGCCCACTTCCGGGTCATAGCGAACCTCGATCACCCAATACGGTTTGCCGTGGAAGGTGCGTTTTTCTGCCTTAGGAGTGATCCGGGTACCCGGATCGCGGAGCTTCATGGGCAGGCCGTAGAGGTAGGAGTAGTAATCCCGGTACATTTGGGCCCGCTCGCAGGTCAGCCGGTGCGCTGCGGCAACCTCCTCTGAGAATTCAGTGTTTCCGTTATAGCTCAGGGTACAGGACCCTGCGTTCCATTCATAGGTCTTTTCCGTTTCCCCCCGCCGGACGTGGAGGTGAAACCGGTCTGACGGTTGGTCCATGGTGATCTGGCTGCGCCGGGGAGCTTCTCCAGGGGTTTCCATCACCACCACAAAGGACCCCCGGTACGTTCCCCAGACCCCGTCCGGGTCATGGTATCGGATGCTTTTCTCGAGAACTTCCAGGGCATCTGTGGTTTGGGAGTATCCGGCATTTACGAGTAATCCTGTAAATAGGAAGAACAGAAATGATTGGGTAAAAGGGGTCATGGGTATCGGCATTTAATTTTATAGTATATTAAATTAAGATATGAAAATTCAACATACGTCCCGGACTTCATGAAATATGGCTTTGTAGAAATCGTACAATTGATCGGAGGGCTTGGCGTATTCCTCTTCGGGATGAAGCAGATGAGTGACGCCCTGCAGGAACTCGCCGGGGAGCGGATGCGCTCTATTCTCGCAAAGCTTACTTCCAACCGCTTTAAAGGGGTGCTTACGGGCTTTCTGATCACGGCTGTCATTCAGTCTTCCTCTGCCACCACCCTTATGGTGGTCGGTTTTGCCAACGCCTCCCTTTTGACCCTGACCGAGGCCGTGGCCGTGATCATGGGAGCCAATATCGGTACTACTGTGACTGCCTGGCTGATCACCCTTTTGGGGTTCAAGGTGAGCATGACCTCCGTTGCGCTGCCCCTGGTCGGCCTGGGCGTGGCCTTTACCTTTTCGAAGGGGAAGCAATGGCAACATTGGGGCAGTTTTGTGATCGGTTTCGGGTTGTTGTTTGTCGGGTTGGAATTCCTAAAGGAATATTTGCCGGACCTTCAGGGCAACCCCGAGATCCTGGCCTTCCTGCAGCGATACACCGAACACGGGTTTGCTTCTGTCCTCCTTTTTATGCTTGTCGGCACGGTGCTTACCGTGCTTATCCAGTCTTCCAGTGCCACCATGGCGCTGACCCTCTTGATGAGCGCCAAGGGCTGGATCCCCTTTGAAGCCGCAGCAGCTATGGTATTGGGAGAAAACATTGGGACTACCATTACTGCTAATCTTGCGGCTCTTGTGGGTAATTTCAGGGCAAAGCAAACCGCAATGGCCCACCTGATCTTTAACCTTCTCGGGGTAGTGTGGATGTTGCTGGCCTTTTACCCCTTCCTCAAAGGAGTGACCTGGCTGACCGGACGGCTGGGTTCGCCTTCTCCCTATGTGGAAGCTGCAGCTGTACCGGTAGCTATAGCGCTCTTCCATACCTGCTTTAACCTTATCAATACGCTGGTCATGGTTTGGTTCGTCCGGCCCATCTCCTGGATGGTCAGCAAGATCATACCTGAAAAAGCCCCTCCGGACCGGCCCATAGAAACCCCCAAATTCCTGACAAAAGAAGCCCTTGCCTATCCCGAAACTGCTGTTGCGGTGGCAGAGCAGGAGTCCCGCTACCTTTTTGAACACACCGTCCTGGAAATCGTTGCGCATGCTTTTAGCCTGCATCAACACCACATCTTCTCGGAAATAAAGCCAAAAAAAGTGGTCAGTAAATCCAGGGAAGACCTGCAAGTGGATGTGCGGGAGTTGTATTTGACGAAGGTCAAGCGGATCTACAGCGAGATCATCGCGTTTGCCGTGCACGCACAAAGCGATCTCCCCCTTTCTGAGACGCAGCATCACCGGTTGATGGAAATAAAACTGGCCAACCGCAGGATGGTCGTCATTATAGTGGACGCCAATGAGCTGAACAGGAATGTTTCCCGATTTCTCAAGTCCCCGCATAAGGTCATGCTTTCTGAATACGACACCCTAAGGAAAAAGATCATTCAGACGCTTCGCATTATCCGTGGCTTTATCTCTGAGGAAGACACTACCGTGTATGAAGAACATCTAAGGGAACTGTCCAGGCAAACTGTGGAGAGCATTCAGGCCGGGAACCTTAGGATCGATCAACTGATCCGGGAACAGCAGATCACCCCTGATATGGCCTCTTCCTTGCTAAATGATCACGACAACCTCTATGGATTGATCGAGAACCTAATCTTCGTAACGGAGCTCCTCTATAAGCCCGACAGTATCGTTTCCGGCGATATAAGCAAATTTCCGGAAGTAGTTGTAGGGCTTCCTCACTAAGGGATTTTGCGGTTATAGTTCACACAAAACGCAAATAATATTAGATCGTAAACATCAGTAAAAGAGTTAAATACACGCGCAATGTAAACATAATGTAAATTAATCGTAAAATAATGTTTACTTTAACGTAAAATAAATGTACTTTTGTAACGTTAATGTTAAGGATGTAAATGTAATACCACGGGATTATGAGAACGATAATGAGTTTACTGATGTTGGTTTGTGGAGCACTGTATTTGCAGGCACAAAATGTCGAACCCCTCTTTGAAAAAGAAGGGGATATGGTAAAGGCAACCTATTTTCATGACAATGGGGAAATTGCCCAGGTGGGCTATCTGTTGAAGGAAAAACTACATGGGGAATGGATCATGTATGATCCGGCCGGAAAGAAAATTGCCATCGGACAATATCACGAAGGGGTTAAAACGGGTAAGTGGTTCTTCTGGAACAAGGACCTGCTACAGGAGGTGGATTTCTCCAACAATAAGATTGTCAATGTGGTAAGCTGGAATAGCAGTGAGCCTGTGGCTATTAATAGATAACTCACATATTCAAATGAATAAAAAAACCTGCGAACAACGCAGGTTTTTTTATTTTCAATAGTCGACATTCGGTTGGTTGGCATGCAGATCGTAGATCTCGAGCAGTTTAAAAGTCGCTTCCAACAGGTCCTTGATTTCCTGCATGATATTGAAGTAGAGCGCCGTATTCTTGGGACTGTTTTCTGTTTCCCGTGTCCGGTGAATCTGTTTTGAGATCTTATCATCCACCATTCGCATCAAACCTTCCTGCTCTACGAGGGTTTCATTCAGGTCTGTAAAATATTCTTCTTCAAATAAAGCTTCTACCCTTCTTAAAAAGGAGGTCACAAATTCATCGGTTTCCCTCAGGTCTCTGAGCTGGCTAAAGCGAAGTCGCTTGTGGTTGTTGTTTACGTGCTTATAGGAAGAGGCCGAAATATGATCGAGTGACTGGGTGATATCCTGCAAGTATCTCAGCACTTGGAGATAAAAGTCCGTAGTCCTTTGGCTTTCATCTTCAAGGTTTTTGATAAAGTAAAAGATATTCTCCCGCAAGCCTTCTACTTCACGGTTCAGTTTTCGGATTCCCTTAGTGCTTTTTTTGAGGGTGTTCAGGTCGTGCTTGATGAGTCCGTCGGTACTTGCGGAAAAGATTTTGTTTACGCGCTGTATGGCATTCGCAATATTCTTGGAACTCTCCTCAATTAAACTTTGAATATTGCGGCTTTCTGCCTTGCGCAATTTGAATTCTTCCTTGAGGTCTTTGCTTTTCTTTTTGTGATTCAGGTAGTTTCGGATAAGGATAAAAATGGCAAAAACAAAAAGCGATCCCAGGGCCCACACCCCTCCAACATGGATGAGGAAAGCTACTACTGCCGCTCCAATAAAGGCGCTAATGGCCGTAAAGAACCAGCCGCCGATAACATTCAAAACACCAGCCACCCTGTAAACAGCGCTATCTGAACCCCAGGCCCTGTCCGCCAGGGAGGTCCCCATGGCCACCATAAAGGTTACGTAGGTTGTGGAAAGAGGTAATTTCATAGAGGTGGCAATGGAGATCAACACACTTGCCACCATTAGGTTCACCGAAGCACGAACCATATCAAATGCGGGACGATCTTTTGATTTGATCCTGGCGGTATACGTAGTTGTTTTTTCAAATCGTTTTGCAATAGCAGTCTGAATATGCTTAGGAGGAATAACGGAAAGATTCTCAATTGCCAGGACACTCAGGCGAACGATCTGACGGGAAAGAAAATTCGGCTGAAAACGCTCTTCCCCATCCCCCTCCCTGGCAAGGTTGATTTCCGTTTCAGTGACGTACAGGGCTTTGGTGGAAAACCAAAGCGTAAGGATCATGATCCCGCCTGAAAGCAACAGCAGGGCGGTAGGAGTCTGCACGGCTGCTGCAAGCCCCTCCATGGAATAAGAATCCGCAGGGACACCTGCCGCCTGCCAGTCCTGGAAGGATTGCAGGGCTGCGATGGGCACCCCGATAAAGTTCACCAGGTCATTCCCGGCA
This sequence comes from uncultured Flavobacteriaceae bacterium, assembly GCA_965601625.1. GTDB lineage: Bacteria > Bacteroidota > Bacteroidia > Flavobacteriales > Flavobacteriaceae > Robiginitalea. Next base: position 54,700 of record CBFCWO010000005.1, read on the forward strand.
AAGGCCATTGCCAGGGAAAATGTTCCGAAGATGATCACCAGCTTGTAGATATTAATTTTGGCGTAGCGGATCACTACCCAGGAGATAAGGGACCAAACAAGAGCGCTGGCCAGCAGGAAGATCGTCGTCTGCTGGCCGACGAAATCCAGCAGGGCACCATCAAAGAAATTGGCACCTTTCAGGCCCTTAATAAGCAGGAAATAAATTATGGCTGTAATGGCGAGACCTCCAAATACGCCTCCTTTCCAGGAAGGCTTTTTGTGGAATTCAAAGGTCAGGAAGACCCGGGCAACGGATTGCACGATGGACCCAATGGTGAAGGCTATGAAGACCGATAAGAGAATGCCCAGGATGATTTCCGTAGCTTTTGCCGTGTTGATATAGGTGCCCAGCTCTATCAGGTTTTCGCTGGCTCCAGACATTTTGATCAGGGTTACTGCAACCGCGGCCCCTAAGAGCTCGAAAACGATGGACACCGTGGTGGAGGTGGGCATCCCCAGCGTATTGAAAAAGTCCAGGATAAGCACGTCTGTGATCATCACCGCCATAAAGATGATCATGATCTCGGCAAACACGAATTCGCTGGGATTGAAGATGCCCTTTCGGGCGACCTCCATCATCCCGCTGGAAGACAGTGCCCCGAATGCAATCCCTATACTTGAAACCAGCATGATGGTCCTGAAAGGGACCGCTTTGGACCCCAGGGCGGAGTTCAGGAAGTTTACCGCATCGTTGCTGACCCCCACCACGAGGTCCGATATGGCAAGAATGCCCAGGGCAATGGTCATGTACAGGTAAATATCGTCTCCCATAAAAGATCGGATTTGGACAAAAGTCCTATTATAATTCGGTAGTTGTGTTAAAAAATGGTAAAGTTATACATATTCAGTGCCTAATCCGCCAAGATACGAACAGGGCAACAAAATAAAGAAAAAGCCCCGCCACATTCGTGACAGGGCTTTATCCATATTATTAGGAAAATGGTTTATTCATTTCCGGGAACCCAGCTAAAGATAGCAGGATCTACAGCCGTTCCGTTGAAGACATTGTCAGTTGGAGAGGTAAGAGGCGTTCCATCTACAGAAACGTTTCCGATATCTCCGTTGTCACGCATTTCAACGTTGGTGTCGTAACCGGAAAGGTTAGCCTCTGTCATGGTTGCGCCGGTTTCCTTCTTGAACTGCAGTGCAGTACCTCCGGTTTCAGAAACTGCCGTAAAGTTGGCAATGGTTGGTTGACCCTGGAAGGTGTCGTCGCCATCTGCCTCAATGGCAGTTGAGAAGCCTTCAATGGTATGCAACACATAGGTAGTGGTCAGTGTACCGTTCCATCCTTCAGTCCAGTCCACAGCATCATCTTCGTTGTTTTCCAGGTAGAAGTTGGAAGCGCTTACGGTTCCCCCGAAGAATTCCACGCCATCATCCGTACCATTCAGGATGGCCACGTTGTCGATGGTGGTTCCTGATCCTACGGTATAGAGGGTAAGACCATTGTACTGAGATTCAGCGTTGATCTGGGCACCGGCATAGTTGATCACCAGGTAACTGATGCTTCCTGAGTTATCTGCCTCATTGGTGCCTCCGTAGACAAATCCACCTACTTCAGCAATGGCGTCTACCCCTTCAGTACCGGTAGATGCTCCGAGAATGACCAGGCCACCCCAGTCTCCGGGCTGTTGGTTGGTAGAGGTCATGACCACGGGATCTTCCTCGGTACCATTAACCTCAATTCTTGAACCTCTTTGAACTACAATAAAGGTATCCGTTGCGGCTCCGGCATCAGCATCTGCAATGATCAGCGTTCCGGCAGGAATGGTAAGGATAGATTCATTGTCCACGCTCAGGCTACCAGTCAAACGGTAGATCTTGGTGGGGTCCAGGGTGGTGTTGGAAGTGATCTCACCATTGAGTTCTTCTGTATCCAAACGGTTGTCAGAATTCACCCAGGCAAAGGTTTCAACATCTACCGTAGGCTCTGCGATATAGGTTTTGGAAGGGTCCGCTACCTCACCATCGATGGTGATGTTTGCTAACGGTCCATTGTCACGCATCTCGATGGAAGTGATGTACCCGATCAATGCCAGACCTGTAATGGTGGCGCCGGATTCCTTCTTGAACTGGAGCGCAGTACCCCCCTCGGTAGAGAGCGCAGTAAAGTTTACCAGGGATGGATTCTTGTTTTCTCCGTCGGCTTCAACAGCTGTAGAAAATCCTTCTATAGTATGCAAAACGTAGGTGTTCGTCAGGGTTCCGTTCCAACCTTCTGTCCAGTCTACTGCATCATCTTCGTTGTTCTCCAGGTAGAAGTTGGAGGCACTAACGGTTCCTCCGAAGAATTCCACACCGTCATCGGTACCATTGAGAATAGCAACCTGATTGATGGTAGTTCCAGATCCAACAGCATAGAGTGAAAGACCGTTATACTGCGATTCAGCATTGATCTGAGCACCTGCATAATCGATGATCAGGTAGGAGATGGAACCTGAGCTGTCACTGTCATTGGTGCCACCATAAACAATGCCTCCCACTTCAGCGATGGCGTCCGTGCCTTCTGTAGTCGTGGCATCCCCAGCGATTACCAGGCCACCCCAGTCACCGGGAGTAGTGTTGGCCGAGGTCATAAGTACCGGACTGGCTTCAGTTCCCTGTACGTCGATCTGACCACCTTTCTGAACCACGATGTACTTGTCGGTTCCTGAATCGGAAACAATCGTAGTTCCGGCAGGAATGGTAAGGGTAGCCCCTGCTTCAACGCTAAGGGTTCCACGCAGACGGTATACCAGAGTATTGTCCAGAGTGGTGTCTTCAGTAATGCTTCCCTCAAGGTCTGTCTGTCCAACAGGGTCACATGCATTGGGGCATGATCCGCCACAGTCTATGCCTTCCTCATCCCCATTCTGTATCCCATCGGTACAGCTGGGTGGATCAGGGTTGTCATCATCGCTGCTACAGCTCGTTGCGAAAAGTGCAAAGACCATAACAAACGCCATCAGTAATTTCATTGTGTTTGTTTTCATAATACGGGGTTTAAATTGAATTTTCTCGTTGATGAACGAATTAATAATTAATAATTAAGGATTAAAAAGTATAAGCAAGACCCAGTCTGATCTGAACGCCGGTAGTATAGCTTCGGACGGTTTCCTCCGTTTCTATATTGGTGGTACTAGGCCTGACCAGCTGGGTCCGTTTTATTTCAGGGTTTAATAAGTTTCGACCGATTGCCCGGATCCTCCAGTGTTCCCCTATCGATTTGATCACAACCGCGTCCAGGACTACAAAGCCTTTTTCGATGATCTCGTCATTGTAGAAAACGTCTGGTTGGGTCTGGATCTCGGGGGCGCCCAGGGCAAAAATTTTGTCGTCTGCGTAATTCGCAATCAGGGATGCATTCCAGGGATTTTCCCCAGGGGTGCTGAAATTCAGGGTAGTGTTCAGGATCCAGTCTGAAGCTCCCTGCAGGTCCGTTTTCGTCTTTCCGGCATAGCGGAAAGTCCTCACAAAATCACCCTCTTCATTGAAGACTTCCTTCAGGTCCTGATTATGCCACATGCGGGACACGTTAAAGATCAGGTCCAGGCCAATGCCTTCGTCCACACCTAGATCTTCATTATAGGTAGGCTTGATCAATCCCAACCTGCTTTCAAGCTCCAAACCGAATACTTCAGCCTTTTCGCCTGAGTTGAAATAGGAAAAAATACCGGCAGCCCCACGGTCCTGGACACGGTTTATGGGGTCGTTGATCTCCTTGTAGAAGGCGGCAACTGATATAAGCTCGGCGTTTGAGGGATAGAACTCCCATTTTAAATCGTAATTCAGGTTTCGGGAAGCCTCCAGGTCCGGATTTCCCCTTGTAATCTGCCCTACCTGGGAAACGTATTCAAAAGGTGCTATTTCCTTGAATTCCGGCAGGGTAATGGTCTGGCTAACGGCCGCCCGGATCGCGGATTTTTCGTTCAGGTCGTATTTTACATTCAGGCTCGGATAGAGGTTGCTGTACGTCTTATTGCTGTTGCCTGTCCGCCCGGGGAAGTTCCCTACGTCAAAGTTCACGTCGATCTCATCCTGCTGAAAACGCAGCCCACCGTTGAAATTCCAGCGGTTCTTCCGAACATTGATATCAGCATAGGCAGATTTGGAGTCCAGCGTTCCGTCATAGAGGTCGGCTTGCAGGAGATTATAGCGCAACAATCCCTGTTCGAAGTTCGCATCGGTCATTATCGATTCGATATTGTCGATGTTGGGAGGGTTGATGGCGTTGGTAAAAGCTTCCTCCACGCCCACAAAGAGCGATCTGAAATCCCGTTGCTTATTTCGTAAGATGGCACCCACTTCTACATCGAAACCGGTATTGTCCTCTTCGATGATCTTAATGAGGTCTCTCAGGTACCCATTGTATTCGTTATCTTCGATTTCCTGGCTGGATTTCCGCTGCTGGAAGCCGCCGGTGCGACCAAGCTGGACAAACCCGTCATTTTCAAAATCCGTAGTCGGGTCAACATTCACCTCATTGCGGATACGGTTCGGCTCGTCTGCATTTACCAGGTTGTAAGAGGCTCCCCATTCCAGGGTGTTTTTGTCAGAAAGCCGGTGTGTTCCAAATAACTGGGTTACCAGGATGCGCGTCTGTTTCGTATTCTGGTCCCGGATAAACTGATTTAGTCCTTCGTCTATATCGGTTTCCTCAAAGATCCAGCCTGATCCATCACGGCCCCCTTCATATATTTCTTCACGAACGGTATTGATAAAGGTAGTTGCCGATTTCAGTTTGTGTTTCTCGTTGATGAAATAGGTAAGGTCTAAAAGACCGGTAGTCAATGTCGTGGCATTCCAGTTGGTTGCATCGTTGATGGAGTCATCGACGAAATTTGAACGGTATTGTTTGAAAATCCCCTCGCCATATTCATAGGATTTGGCATGGGAACCCGTAAGCAATACGGCCAGTTTTTCGGCAATACGCTTTCCTGCCACAAAACTGAAGCGGTAATCCACCGGATTGTCTACCTGCCTGGTATTCCAGCCCTGGGAAGTGACCAGATCCTGGGTGGATCCGGAAGGCCTTGTATAAAAGCCAAACCGTGTATCCTCTGAATTCACCGAGACTTTGAAATTATCCCATACTCCGGCTACATTCGTATTGATTCCCCCCTGAGCCCCGATGGCAAATTGAGAATCCCCGGTTAGTTCCCTGGAGGTAATATCAATGGTTCCGGAAGCCTGGTCCGCGTAGTTCTGAACTCCGTAGGTTTTGCTGATGCCTACATTCTGAATTACCCGCGTAGGGAAAAGCGACAGGTCAATATTCTTTTTTTCCACATCATCCGAGGGAACGGGAAGGCCATTGAGCGTGGTGGATAGATACCGGTCTCCTAATCCCCGTACATAGATATCTCCAGACCCTTCACTTGCTGTGACTCCGGAGATCTTTGTGGTGGCTGTGGCCACATCGGAAACCCCGATCTTGGCCAGCTGGATTGCTCCGATACTTTCCTTGATTTCAACGGCTTGTTTCTGCTCCAGGAGCAGGGCCACTTCGGAATCCTTCCGAGCCACAACGGCCACCACTACCTCATCCAGGGATACCCCTTCGCTGGCGGACATTGGGACGTTAATTTCGGTTACCTTACCTGCTTCCACAGAAACATTAGGAACTTCTATGGTTTCATACCCCAGATAACTGAATACAACGGTATAGGACCCGGGCTCCAACCCGGAAATTTCATAGAGTCCGTCAAAATCTGAAGTGGTTCCTGTGGTCGTACCTTTAAGGAGTACGTTTGCAAAAGGCAATGGATCGTCATTCATTTCGCGATCCGTCAACTTTCCGGCAATACTGCCTGTATTATCCTGGGCCAGGGATATAAATGATAGGGAGAACATCAGCCCAAACAATAGTAATCTCATATTTTTTTAATGCTATACTTAGTACCGGCGCAAAGAACGGTAGGGGCTTTAAAGGTCATGTTAATACAGTATTAAAAGGATGTTGCTATTCTGTTAGATTAAGGTTAACAGGTTAAGTCAATGTTACCGCACAATTCAGGTACTGCCTCCCTGGAAAAAACAGTACCTTTCCAGCCTATTCTTACCACTATGATGCAATGGGAACAGCTCCTGTCCCTTAAACGGCAGGGGGACACGCATAAACGGCTGCGGAAAGAACAGGATGAGACCCGCCTGGGCTTTGAGGTGGACTATGACCGGATCATATTCTCCCCCTATTTCCGGAGCCTTCAGGACAAAACGCAGGTAATACCCCTTTCCAAGACGGATTTCGTACATACCCGCCTGACCCACAGCCTTGAAGTGTCCGTGGTGGGCCGGAGCCTGGGGAGGCTGGCGGGCAGCCGCCTGCTGGAGAAACATCCACACCTCAGGGAAGTCCACGGGTATCAGTTCAATGACTTTGGCGCTATCGTGGCCGCCGCGGCCCTGGCCCATGATATTGGCAACCCCCCCTTTGGCCATAGCGGGGAAAAGGCTATCGGGACCTTCTTCACCAGTGGCCCCGGCCGGAAATATCAGGCAGCTCTTACTGACAAAGAATTCGCGGACCTGGTCCGTTTTGAAGGCAATGCCCACGGGTTTCGCCTGCTAACGGCTTCTCGGGAAGGGATCCCCGGAGGCCTGCGGTTGAGCTATGCCACCCTGGGCGCCTTTATGAAGTATCCCAAGGAATCCCTTCCACACCGGAAGGGAGGGCCGATTGCAACCAAAAAGTTTGGGGTGTTCCAAACGGAGGTTGCCGCCTTTGAGGAAGTCGCACAGGAACTGGGCCTGCCCTCCATGAACCTGGAGTCCTCCATGGGTTATTGTCGCCATCCCCTTACGTATTTGGTAGAGGCCGCAGACGATATCTGCTATACCATTATCGACTTTGAGGATGGGATCAACCTTGGTCTGGTCCCCGAGGAGTATGCCCTGGAGTACCTTATCAAACTGGTGCAGGACAGGATCAACACGGAGAAATACCGAAGTATCCCCCATATGCAGGACCGGCTCGGCTACCTGCGCGCCATTGCCATCGGCACATTGGTACAGGACGCCGTCCGCATTTTTATGGAGGAAGAGGAGGCGATTTTAAATGGAAAGCTGGAGGTGGCCCTGCTGGACAAGAGCCGCTACCGGGCCCAGATCGAGGACATCATCGATCTCAGTGTGGACCGGATCTACCAGGCCCCTGAGGTGATTGAAAAGGAGGTGGCCGGATACAAGATCCTTTCCGACATCCTGGAAGTGAGCACGGAAGCCCTGGTGGCCAGGCTCGAGGGCAGGGCCACTTCGTATGACAGGCTTATCCTTCAGATGCTGCCCATCGAGCAGGGACAGCCCAGGGCAACATCCATCTATGAGGTCTTGCTGCAGGCCTGCTCCTACGTGGCTTCCCTTTCAGACCGGGCGGCCGTGCACATTCACAACAAGATCAGCGGGAAACAATTGCAGGATCAGAACTTGTAGTTGATGCCAATGCCGAGCTGTTGACGGAACTGGAGCTTGGGTACCCCGGGGTCGATGACCAGGCCGTTATCGTTTTCCACCCGGTCAAATTTGATGTCGTCGTCGTAGATAAAATGCACCAGCAGGGTGGCGCTTATAAATTCATTTACCGTGAATCTGGTGGTAAGCTGCCAGTCCACATCTATATTCCCGAAATTGTTCAGGTAATCCGTATACAGGCCCAGCTTGTGATCCAGCTCCACGTTTTTGGCCACCGGAAATTTCCAGGTGTTCGTTAACAGGAAACCCAATTCCCGATAGACCTTTCCTCCAGGGGTTATGATATTCCCATCTGCATCCCGGATGGCCTCCTGTACCCCGAAGGCACCCTGGTTGGCCAGATCCTGGTCCAATACAAACGTACTCTTGAAGGTCACAGGGGAAAGGTAGAGCTTGAAATCCTTCCCTTCCGGTATATAAGAAGCTCCCCCACCCATAAACAGGTAGCCCGGGGCCATAAACCGGGAAATCGGCGTAGTGCGGTCCGGATAGTTGTATCCGTTCGCAAATTGCGTGTTGAAGTTTGCCTTCGCGGAGAAGTACCAGGGGCTGATCGTGTCCCGCTGGTAGTCGAGGGTGCTGCTCAGCCGGATGGCGTCATCGGTCTTGCGCCATTGCCTTCCTTCCTGGGCATTCCACCCAAAGCGCATTTCCAGGTTGTTATTCCATTTAAAGAACCTGAATTTATAGTTTCGTTCAAAGTACAGCCTTCCCAGGGCTGATACCGCATTCTCACCCCCCGCATTCCAGTTGACAAAGGCCACTTCGCTGAGCTGAAATTCCAGTTCATTGAGCTTCTCCCAGAAGGAGGGCACCCTAAACCGTTTCTGGCGTTTGGTCAGCGGCTTGGTCTGGTAGAACGTAATGGTGGGGTTGGAGAGGGAGACCCCCCTGGGGATGATCTTCACAGGTTCCTGGGTCGTGCGGATGACGATGGTGTCTGTGGGCAGGGCGGGCACTGCAGCGGGCGGGATGCTGTCCTGACCGTACCCGGCAAAAGCGGTCACCACCATCAGGAATACAGAGAGTAGTAAGCGGATCGCCTTAAATGTCATGCACTAACCGGTTTAAGGTTCTGAGCAATCCTTCGGGATCCAGTCCCTGGGAGGCATACAGCTCTTCGGGCGTGCCGTGGGATATAAAGGAATCCCCTATGCCGAGGCGGGTCACCGGGATGGTATGCCCCTGGTCAGAGAGGTATTCCAGGACCCCACTGCCAAAGCCACCTGCCAGGCATCCGTCCTCCAGGGTCACCAGGTGCTGGTATCTCGAAGCTATGTCCTCCAGCAGTACCGTGTCAAGAGGCTTGATAAACCGAAAATCAAAATGCCCGAAGGCCCCGGGGGAGTTTGTTTTGGGAATGGCCTTCTGTATTTCCTGCCCCAATGGTCCAGTGCTCAGGATGGCAACCCGGGTACCTTCCTTCAGGGTCCGGGCCTTTCCTGTTGGAATAGATTCAAAAGGACTTTCCCAATCCGGCTGCTGGCTGTGACCACGGGGGTAGCGAATGGCCAGCGGGCCTTCCAGCCCCAGTTGTGCGGTGTAAAGGATGTTCCGGAGTTCCCGGTTGTCCATGGGGGCCATCAGGGTCAGGTCCGGGATGCACCTCAGGTAGGCAATGTCGAAAACCCCATGATGGGTAGGCCCGTCCTTCCCGACCAACCCGGCCCGGTCCAGGCAAAATACAACAGGAAGTTGTTGCAGGGCCACATCGTGGATGACCTGGTCATAGGCCCGTTGCAAAAATGTGCTGTAGATTGCGCAATAGGGCACCAGTCCTTCTGCAGCCATGCCTGCAGCCAAGGTGACCGCGTGCTGTTCAGCGATTCCCACATCTATGGCCCGCTCAGGAAAGGCTTCCATCATGTATTTCAGGGAACTGCCGGTAGGCATGGCGGGGGTGATCCCCACCACGTTCGGGTTTTCCCGGGCGAGCTCCACCAGGGTATGCCCGAAAACATCCTGGTACTTTGGGCCCAACGAGGGATGCTTTGTGGAAACCTCCAGGTCCCCGGTAGTTTTGTCAAACCTACCCGGGGCGTGATAGACCACCTGGTTTTCTTCGGCCTGACGCAGCCCTTTACCCTTGGTGGTGGTCAGGTGCAGCAGCCTGGGCCCTTTTTGTTCCTTCAATCTCCCGAGCTGCTGCAAGAGTCCGGGGAGGTCGTGCCCGTCCACGGGTCCGCTGTAGGCGAGGTTCAGGCATTCAAAGAGGTTTTCCGAGGTGGACCGGCCTGCTTTAACCCCGGTCAGGTATTCTTTAAGCGCCCCCACACTGGGGTCGATCCCAATGGCATTGTCGTTCAGGATGATCAGCAGGTTTGTGTCCGCAACCCCTGCGTGGTTCAGGGCTTCGAAGGCCATCCCACTGGCGATGGAGGCATCCCCTATCACGGCAATATGCTGCCGGTCTCCTTTGCCCTGGAGTTTTGCAGCCAGGGCCATCCCGAGCAAGGCCGAAATGGAGGTGGAGGAATGTCCCGTCCCAAAGGGGTCGTATGGGCTTTCATCCCTTTTTGGGAATCCGCTGAGGCCGTCTTTTTGCCGTATCGTGTGAAACTGTTCCCGTCTTCCGGTAAGGATCTTGTGCCCGTAGGCCTGGTGGCCGACGTCCCACACGATGCGGTCTTCCGGGGTGTCGAATAAATAATGCAGTGCGATGGTCAACTCCACAACGCCCAGGGAGGCACCCAGGTGGCCTTCTTTGACCGAGACCACATCGATGATAAAATCCCGCAGCTCCCGGGCCAGGTCAGGCAGCTGGTCTTCCCGGAGCTTTTTCAGGTCTTCAGGAGATCCTATGTTGGGCAACAGTTTCAACATCGGGGGTAAAGATACCTCAATTTGAAAATTCGGCCCTTATGCGGACTTTGGCGGAAATTGTATTTTTAAGCCATGGAATTCCAACTGGACGACACCTATTTTATGAAAATGGCCCTGCAGGAGGCCGAGGCCGCTTTTGAAAAGGGCGAAGTACCTATTGGGGCGGTGATTACGGTCAGCGATCGCATCATTGCCAGGGCCCATAACCTTACCGAACGCCTGGGGGACGTAACCGCCCATGCCGAAATGCAGGCCATCACCGCTGCCTCCAATTTCCTGGGGGGCAAGTACCTGCACCATTGTACCCTCTATGTAACCCTGGAGCCCTGCCAGATGTGTGCCGGGGCCCTGTACTGGAGCCAGATCTCAAAAGTGGTTTTTGGGGCCTATGACCCCGAGCGGGGGTTTTCGGTGGCGGGGGGCAAGCTCCATCCCAAGACCGAGTTGGTTGGAGGCATTATGGAGAATGAAGCTTCAGTCCTGCTGAAGGAGTTTTTTATTCAGAAGCGAAACCTGAACTAAAAAAAAACACCGCGACGAGCGCGGTGTTTCTGCATCTTCAAAATAAAATATGGTTATCCGATTACATGCACATCTGCTGCAACCATCCCTTTTCTGCCTTCGGTCTCTGAATATTCTACTTTGTCTCCCTGGTTAAGTTGTACTCCATCCAGGGCCGTAACGTGAACGAAGATATCTTCTCCGGTCTCATCGTTGGTAATGAATCCGTATCCTTTGGATTCGTTGAAAAATTTTACTGTACCAGTCATTGTAAAAAAAATAATGAAATTAATAGGATACGAAGGTATGCTTTTTTGGGCAGAAGCTTTAACAGAAAATGTGATAAATAGCTAAAAACGAGATATTCCTATTTGTTCTGTTCCCGTCGCTGCCTCATTTTCCGGACGTTTTCATCGGTAAGCATATAGTCCTTCATTTTCTTGCCCCGGCTCTCAACGATCAGAAAAAGCGGCATGGCCAGCAGGAAAAGACCCACCACGCCAAACCCTATGCATTTGTTGGCGGTTACCGGGGTGTCCTCGAGGAGGGTAAACCCATAAATAATGCTTCCCAGGGAAGCCAGGACGATCAACAGGACCAGGTATCGTAGTTTTCTGCGCATCTTCAGGGGGCAAAAGTAATCAACTTTCGTCTGTAGGCCGTCAGCAACTTGGATTTGGAGACAAAGCCCAGGTACTTCCCATCCCGGACTACCGGAAGGTTCCAGGCGGAGCTGTTCTGGAATTTGTCCATGATTTGCCGCATGGTATCCCTGCCGTAAAAGATCAGTTCGGGCGGGGCCTGCATAAAGGATTCCACCAGGATCTTGTCATACATGCTTACATCGAACATGAATTCCCGGATATCATCCAGGAGCACGATGCCCTTTAGCTTCCCCTCCGCATCGGTAACCGGGAAGATGTTCCGGCCCGATTTGGCCACGGACTGGTGGAGCATTTCCCCAAGGGTCATATCCAGTTTTACCTGCTTGAAATCCCGCTCCACCACTTCGTCCAGTTCCATCATGCTCAGCACGGTCTGGTCCTTGTCGTGGGAGATCAGGGCCCCTATGGCCGCCAGCTGCCGGGTGTAGATGTTGTGGTCCAGGGTGTTCTTTGTGATCAGATAGGATATGGCCGCTGAAATCATCAGGGGGACGAAGAGTTCATAGCCACCCGTGATTTCGGCGATAAGGAAAATGGCTGTAAGGGGCGCATGCAATACCCCGGCGATAAGCCCTGCCATCCCGACAAGGGTGAAGTTCGCCTCGCTTACGGAGATCCCCAGCCCCAGGTTGTTTAGGACCTTGGCCACCACATTCCCGAAGGCACTCCCCATCACCATGGCTGGGATAAAGATCCCCCCGGCCCCGCCGGCGGCAAAAGTGGTGGTCATGGCGATAGCCTTGAAAATGGTAATCCCGAACAGGAGCCCGATCACAACCCAGATTTGATCCGTATAGGCATCAAACGGCGTCTTCCCCAGGGCTTCCAGATGATTGCCCTCCAAAAGGCTGTTGATAAATCCAAAACCTTCCCCGTAGAGGGGCGGGATGAAGTAAAGCATGATCCCGATGGCGAGGCCCCCGGCCAGCAACCTGTATTTAGGGCTTCGCAGGGGTTTGAAAAGATCCATGATCCGGAAGTACATTTTGGTAAAGTAGACCGAGGCAACGGCCGTACCCACCCCAAGGATGATGTAATAGACCGTGTCTTTGACCTCAAAGGAATCCACCAGGGCAAAATTGAAGAGGGTCTCATCCCCCAGGAAAAAATACGAGGTCAGCACACCGGAAATGGAGGCCAGCAGCAGGGGAAGCATGGAAAGCATGGTCAAATCCAGGCTGAATACCTCCACAGCAAAGATGATTGCGGCAATGGGTGCCTGGAAGATGGAGGCAATGGCGCCGGCGGAGGCACAGGCGATCAGCAGGGAACGATCCTTGGAGCTGACGTGCAGCAGGCGGGAGACATTCGAGCTCAGGGCCGCACCCGTGGCCACTGCGGGCCCAAGCAATCCCACCGATCCTCCAAACCCGACAGTCAGGGGGGCGGTCACGAGCGGGGTCACGATTTTTTTTGCCTCGATGATGCCTTTCTTCCGGGACAGGGCATACAGGATGGAAGAAATTGCGTGCTCCAGCTTTTCTTTATGGACGTATTTCACATAGAGGAAAACCCCGGTCAGGCCGAGTACGGGCAGGATAAAGTACAGCTCATTGCTCAGGAAAAGCACCCCTTTATCCAGGGCGGCTTCGATGAAATAGGTAGTGTTTTTAAGTGTTACCGAGGCCAGCCCTGCCAGGAACCCCACCACAACGCTCATGAGTTGGGTAAAGGTCCTGTGTGAAATATGACGGTACCGCCATTTATGGAACCTGGCCAGCAGGATGTTCAGATGTGGGAACCGGTCCATACCCCCAAGTTACAATTCCTTTTAACAAACCCCGTCTTTTGGCAGGCAGGGGTTAATTTTTGAGTCTCAGGTGCAGTTCGTCCAGCTGGTCGTTGTCGACAGGCGCCGGGGCGTCGATCATGATATCCCTGCCGCTGTTGTTCTTAGGAAAGGCGATAAAATCCCGGATGGACTCCTGCCCGCCCAGGATGGCAACCAGCCTGTCCAGGCCAAAGGCGATTCCCCCGTGGGGAGGCGCCCCATATTGAAAGGCATCCATGAGGAAGCCGAACTGCTGCCGGGCTTCCTCCGGGCTGAAGCCCAGATGACGGAACATGACCTCCTGGGTTCCCCTGTCGTGGATCCGTATGGAACCTCCCCCGATCTCATTGCCGTTGAGCACCAGGTCGTAGGCATTCGCCCTGACCGCTGCAGGGTCGCTGTCCAAAAGTTCCAGCTGCCCGGGTTTGGGTGCGGTAAACGGGTGGTGCATGGCGTGGTAGCGGTTGGTCTCCGGGTCGAACTCCAGCAATGGGAAATCAAGCACCCACAGGGGGGCGAATTCTTCGGGATTCCTCAGGCCCAGCCGCTCTGCCAGCTCCATGCGCAACATGCTTAGCTGGGTGCGGGTTGCCCCTGCCTCTCCGGAGAGCACCAGGATCAGGTCCCCTTTGGAAGCCCCTGTGCATTCCGCCCATTGGGCGAGGTCTTCCTGCCCGTAGAACTTGTCTACGGAGGATTTAAAGCTGCCGTCTTCGTTGCAGCGAACATACACCATTCCCCTGGCCCCTACCTGGGGACGTTTTACCCAGTCGGTCAGGGCATCGATCTCTTTGCGGCTATAGCTGTTCCCTCCGGGAACGGCTATGCCCACAACGAGCTCTGCCTCGTTGAAGACCCTGAACTCCCCCTGTTGGGCCACCTCGTTCAGCTCGCCGAATTCCATCCCGAAACGAATATCCGGCTTGTCCGATCCATACCGCCGGATGGCTTCATCGTAGGTTATGCGTGGAATGGAATCTATCTGGATGCCACAGATGGCCTCCAGCAAATGCAGCGTAAGGCCTCCAAAGGTGTTGAGGATATCCTCCTGCTCCACAAAGGCCATTTCACAGTCGATCTGGGTGAATTCCGGTTGCCGGTCTGCCCGGAGATCCTCATCCCGGAAGCATTTAACGATCTGGAAGTACTTGTCCATGCCGCCGACCATCAGGAGTTGCTTGAAGGTCTGGGGAGACTGGGGCAGGGCGTAGAACTGCCCTTCGTTCATCCGGCTGGGCACCACAAAATCCCGGGCGCCTTCCGGGGTGGACTTGATCAGGTAAGGGGTTTCAACTTCTACAAACCCCTGCCCGGAAAGGTATTTCCGCACCTCCATGGTCACGCGGGAACGGAAGATGAGGTTCTCCTTGACCGGGTTGCGCCGGATGTCCAGGTACCGATACTTCATCCGTAGCTCCTCCCCTCCATCCGTTTGGTCCTCAATGGTAAAGGGAGGCACCAGGGAGGGGTTCAGCACCTTCAATTCGGATACCAGCACCTCGATGTTGCCCGTGGGGATCCTGGGATTCTTGGATGCGCGCTCAATGACCTCTCCGCTCACCTGCAGCACAAATTCCCGTCCCGCTTCCCGGGCTTTTTCGAGCAGGGCTTGTGGGGACCGCTGCTGGTCAAAGACCAGCTGGGTGATCCCGTACCGGTCCCTAAGGTCGATCCAGACTACAAATCCTTTGTCCCGTACCTTTTGTACCCATCCGGCCAGTTGTACGTGCTTCCCGATATGGGATTCATTGAGTTCTCCGCAGGTGTGCGATCTGTACATATGCGCTTGAATTATGCCCGCAAAGGTACGATGGAAAGGGGGAAGCTTACAAGCGTTTGCGTAAACTTCCCCCTCCTCGTTTTTCAGGTATAGATAATAATTCTCAGGCTGCCCTTTCGAGTTTTTGAGGGACTTCAGGTTCCTCTTTTCGCTTTCCGCGGATCCGGATCTTGATCCGGTAGGTGATGTTGAAGAGCACCGGCACGATGATCAGCGTCAGGAAGGTGGCAACGATCAGGCCAAAAATAACCGTCCAGGCCAGGGGTCCCCAGAAAATGACGTTATCCCCTCCAATGTAGAGCTGTGGATCCAGGGACGAAAACAGGGAGAAGAAATTAATATTCAACCCGATCGCCAGCGGGATCAATCCCAGGACGGTGGTAATCGCAGTAAGCAATACCGGCCGCAGACGGGCCTTCCCACCCCTTACAATAGCTTCGGTCACTTCCTCCATGGTCAGCAGGTCCCTGTCGTCAAGGCCGAGCGCGACCTTCTTCCGGTCGATAAGGATCTGGGTGTAATCCAGCAAGACCACCCCGTTGTTCACCACAATCCCCGCCAGGGCGATGATGCCCATCATGGTCATCATAATGACAAAAGGCCAGCCAGTGAGCATCAGGCCGCCAAAGACCCCTATAAAGCTCAGGAAGATGGCCGTCATGATAATGGCGGGCTTGGAGATGCCCCCGAACTGGAAGATCAGGATCAGCATAATGAGGCCCAATCCGGAGAAAAAGGCACCCATCAAAAATTCCATCTGCTTGTTCTGCTCTTCGATCTGACCGGTGTAGTCAATCTTGACCCCGGTTGGGACTCCGTCAAACTCCTGCATGGCTTCCTGGATCTCGGAAACCACGGCACCGGCATCTGTAAATCCGGGCCTCAGGGCCGAATATACGGTAACCACCCGTTTGGCATCCCGGTGTTTGATGGCGCTAAAGGAAGAGGTGTTTTGTTGGCTGGCTACCGCAGACACAGGCACTTCCTTGATCTGCCCGTTGGCCGGGTCACGGAAGATGATCTTCTGGTTAAACAGGGCGCTGGTATTGTAGCGCAGGTCCTCATTGAACCGCACATTGATGTTGTAATCCTCCCCGTCCTTTTTATAGATCCCGGCCTTGTCCCCGAAAAGGGAACGCCTAAGCTGTTGGCCGACCTGCCCGACGGACACCCCGAGCTCGCCTGCTTTTTTGCGGTCGACCACCACTTCCATGGAGGGCTTGCTCTTGTTGACATCGATCTTAAGCTCTTCGATCCCCGCAATGTTCTTGGTGTTGATAAAGGTTCGCATCCGCTCGGCAAGGTTGATCAGGGTGTCGTAGTTCTGACCTTCCAGCTCGATGTTGATCGGGTATCCCGCCGGGGGCCCCACGGCATCCTTCTCCACGCTGATCGTTACCCCGGGGTAGATGCCCTTGAGTCCGTCCTGTATTTTCAAGCGCAGTGTTTCACTATCCTGTCCCTGCCGATATTTGAATTCCCGCATGGAGAGGGTGATCTTGCCCCGATGCGGCATTTCAGCGGCAGACCCCCCTTCCGTAAAGGGATTCTCTGCACCTTTTCCCACCTGGGAAACCGAAGATTCCACGAGCAGGTTCAGGTCCCCTTTCATATACATATCCTCCTCCGCAATGGAATAAACCCGGCTTTCGATGGCCCTGGTAATTTCATTGGTCTTGTCGATGGCGGTTCCCTGGGGATATTCGATATAGACGT
Organism: uncultured Flavobacteriaceae bacterium; assembly: GCA_965601625.1. GTDB lineage: Bacteria > Bacteroidota > Bacteroidia > Flavobacteriales > Flavobacteriaceae > Robiginitalea. Next base: position 71,449 of record CBFCWO010000005.1, read on the forward strand.
AGATCTCGTTGGGGGTGTTGTCCGGAAAGAACTCCACCTTGGTACGCCCACTGCCCAAAGAAGCCCCGAAGCTCATAAAGGCGAGGATCAGCAGGATCACCATGGCTCCGAAGTAGATATAGACATTCCTGCCTCTCAGGGCCTGCTTGAGTTGCTTCTCATAGAGGTTTTCCAGCTTTCTGAGGGTTTTTTGCTGGAAGCGGTTGGCTGATTTTTTGATCACGTACTTGTACATCCAGAACAGGGCAGCAGTCACGATCATCAGGGAGCCAAGGCCCCGTATGGGTCCGCCCACGATCAGGATAAAGATCCCGAAGCCTCCCAGGAAAATGCTGAGGCGGATGAGCTGTTTGCGGGTCAGTTCCTTTTCCCCGATCTCCATAAAATTGGACACCAGCATGGAGTTCATAAAGATTGCGACGAAAAGGGAAGATCCCAGGACCACGGATAGGGTTATGGGGAAAAAGATCATGAATTCACCCATGATCCCGGGCCACATGCCAAGGGGCACAAATGCCGCTACCGTGGTTGCGGTGGAAATAATAATGGGTACTGCGATCTCACCAATCCCTTTCTTAGCTGCCTGTATGCGGGGCATGCCTTCCTCCTCCATAAGACGATAGACGTTCTCCACTACGACCACCCCATTGTCCACAAGCATACCCAGCCCCATGATCAGTCCGAAGAGGATCATGGTGTTAAGGGTGTAGCCCATGGCGGACAGGATCATAAAGGACATAAACATGGACATGGGAATGGCAAAGCCCACGAAGAGGGCGTTGCGGAACCCCAGGAAGAACATCAG
>CBFCWO010000006.1:0-69989 GCA_965601625.1 uncultured Flavobacteriaceae bacterium
AACATAATGATATTAACAATATAAGCCCATTATTATAGTTAATAAAACTAAATTATAGCTTAATAATAGAAAATATATCTAATTTTGTTTTGATTACGTGATTGCATACGGAATAAATTTCAGCTCATGGATACTACAGACAGGGATTTGCTCAGGGAACTGCAGGAAAACAGTAAACAAACCACCAAGGCCTTATCCATTAAACTGGGCCTCTCGCCTACGGCAGTTTATGAACGTATTAAGCGCCTGGAACGAACCGGTGTAATTCGTAAATATGTAGCCCTGCTGGACCCGGCTGCAGTATCGCGAAATTTTCGGGTATTTTGCCAGGTCAAGCTCGATCAGCATATCAGGAGACAGGTAATCTCCTTTGAGAAAGAAGTACTGGAACTGGAAGAAGTCGTTAGCTGTTACCACCTGGGTGGGGAATACGACTATTTGCTGGAGATCTGTGTGGAGGATATGCAGGCGTATCGCGAATTCATGGTGACCAAGCTAACAGCCATTCAGCACATTGGAAGTACCCACAGCTCCTTCGTCATCAATACGGTCAAACAGACTACCGAATTGCCAGTAGGCTTGTTTCACTAGAGGGATATTCCTTTTGGTTTCCTGCTGGGAGGCAAGCCAAAACATTTGTACTTTTGTCACTGCTTTTATTCAGATAAACTTCCTAAAGGACAAGAATTCCTATGAAATCATACGATGTAGCTGTTATCGGTTCCGGACCGGGTGGGTATGTGGCGGCGATCCGCTGCTCCCAGCTGGGAATGAAAACTGCCCTGGTCGAAAAGTACAGTTCCCTGGGGGGCACCTGCCTTAATGTGGGCTGTATTCCTTCCAAGGCACTGCTGGATTCCAGCCACCATTATCACGATGCCGTAGCCCATTTTGAGGAGCACGGAATCGAGATCCCTGGTACTGTAAAGGTGAACCTGAAAAAAATGATCGAGCGGAAACAGGCCGTAGTGGACCAGACCGTAAAAGGGGTGGAATTCCTGATGGGCAAGAACGATATTGATGTGTATCATGGGGTGGGAAGCTTCAAGGATGCCACGCATATCCAAATTGAAGGGGATTCTTCTGATGAGATAGAGGCAAAGTACAGCATCATTGCCACCGGTTCAAAACCGGCCTCCCTTCCCTTTATTGAGATTGACAAAGAACGCGTGATCACCTCCACGGAGGCCCTGAAGCTCAAAGAAATTCCCGGGAACATGATCATTATTGGCGGTGGGGTAATTGGCCTGGAACTGGGGCAGGTATACCGGCGCCTGGGGGCCGAGGTAAGCGTTGTGGAGTTTATGGATCGCATCATTCCCGGCATGGACCGGGCACTGTCCAGGGAGCTTACCAAAGTTTTTAAAAAACAGGGGATGAAATTCCATCTCTCGCACAAGGTAACCGAGGTCACCCGCAAAGGAAAAGAGGTCGTTGTAAAGGCACTGGACAAGAAGGAAAACGAAGTGGAGTTCAAGGGAGACTATTGCCTGGTCTCTGTAGGGCGTCGCCCCTATACCGATGGGTTGAATGCAGAAGCTGCGGGGGTAAAATTAAACGAAAAGGGACAGGTTGAGGTCAATGAGTCCCTGCAAACCACAGCTTCGAATATCTACGCCATTGGTGATGTGGTCCGTGGGCAAATGCTCGCCCACAAGGCGGAGGAAGAGGGCGTGATGGTTGCTGAGCTCCTTGCCGGGCAGAAGCCCCATATCGATTACAACCTGATCCCCGGCGTGGTCTATACCTGGCCGGAAGTAGCCGCCGTGGGCCAAACGGAGGAGCAGCTTAAAGAGGCCGGTGTGGCGTATAAAAGCGGACAATTTCCCATGCGTGCCCTGGGCAGGTCCCGTGCGAGCATGGATACGGATGGCTTTGTAAAAATCCTGGCGGATGCAGAAACGGACGAGGTGCTTGGGGTGCATATGATTGGTGCCCGGGTAGCTGATTTGATCGCCGAAGCGGTTACGGCCATGGAATACCGTGCCTCTGCTGAGGACATCGCCCGTATGAGCCATGCCCACCCGACCTATGCCGAGGCCGTGAAGGAGGCTGCCCTTGCAGCCACCGACAATCGCGCACTGCACTCCTGATCTTTATTTGTGAATTATTTCGTGTCCCGGGAAGGGCTCAGCATCCTTTTCAGGCGAAACCATTGCGTCCTGCCCTGGCGATAGGCCATAGAGGCCAGGTATATGCCCCGGGTTGCCAGAAGGTCACCTGATTGCCCCAGGAAGGCTTTGATCTGAAGCTCCCTTCGGTCATAATATAGTGCTGCCCACGTACAGCAAAACATAAACACCAGGGCAGCGGGAATCACCAGGGCAGGGGAGAGGCTGTGGTGGAAAAAGCTGTATAGGCCAATCCCCGTGAAGCTGCCATAGAGCACAATAAAGTGGATCATGTAAATGCTAAGGGTGTTCTGCCCGATCTTCAGGAACATTTTCTGTTCCATCAGCCCCCTAAGGATCATGAATACGGCAAATACCAGGAAGACATCTCCCAAGCGGATAAACAGGTAGTTGTTGGCCACGATCTGCTCAAAAAGGGATATGCCGGTCAGCTCTCCCATCCAGTGGAAAAAAGGTGAAGAGAACCAGATTAAAAACAATCCGGACAACAGGGAGAGTGTGATGCTCTTTGCATAGAGGTAGGGATCCTTGCGGAAGGTGTGGAACCCGATGGAGAGGAACCCTCCGATCAGCGTATAGCCCACCCAGGGGATAATGGTGAAAACCGAACCGTTGGCCCGGGTAAAGTAATTGGCCAGGCCTGTCGGCAACCAGCTGTAATCCCAGGAATTGTACACCGGCTCAAAGAGAAACAGCAACAGTCCGGAAAGCATCAATATCGCTGCCATATGGCCTGCACCTCTTTTTTGGGTCAACAGATACACTCCTATAATAGTCAAGAGGGAAATCCCGATACAGTGCAGCACATCTACCAGGAAGAATGATGGGTAAAGTACCCCAGTGAGCAGTCCAAAAAGGTTGGTGCGCAACAGATAACCGATCAGCACCAGTTGCAGGCCGCGTTTAAGCCCCTTGCGAATTCTTGGATTTCCAGTACCGCTCCTCGGTGCCCTCAACAGGAGGTAGGTAAAGATAAATCCCGACACTGTAAAAAATACGGGGGCGGTGATGCCGCGGAAGTATTTCCAGGTCGCAAAGGCCATGTTCCCGGGATCGCGAAATACAGGATCCAGCAGGCCATCAATAAAATGACCCTGCAGCATCATAAGGATGGCCCATGCCCTCATGGCATCTATAAAGTAAAGGCGTTTGCTTGGATCTACCATAACAACTGTTATCCTATATACTTATAAAACAGGGTCTTTGGATCATAAGCGCCGCAAAATTAGACAAAAACCGGGCATTTGCCCTGATTTCCGTTATTTTCGTGTAAAACAACACGCATGTCAGGACTTTTGGCAACTGCAGGTAGCAATTCTTCCACCTCCATAAATTTTCAGCTCGTAAAATATACAGCCGGGTTGGTGTCAGACCATCAAACGACGCTCCTTGAACTGGCCTCCTATGAAATACCGATGTACAAGGCAGATCTTGAAAAGGCGTCCGGAATCCCCGAGGTGATTAAAGCCCTACAGCAGCGGTTTCAGCAATGTTCCGGCATGATCCTGTCGGTGAACGAACACAATGGGAATCCCTCCGCTTTTTTTAAGAATATCCTGGATTGGCTTTCGAGATCGGACCGGAATTTTTTGTCGGAAACCCCTGTTTTCCTGATGTCAACCTCGGGGGGCAGAAGGGCCGGGCAATCATCCAGATCCGTTGTAGAGCAGATGCTTCCCAGGTTTGGGGGGCAGGTGATCTCCACGTTTTCCCTTCCGCAATACTATGAGAATTTTGACCCGGAATCCGGGATTACAGATCCCCAGCTTGCATCCCTGCACCGCGCACAATTGAATGAATTCCTCAAGTCACTCTAACGTTCTGCGAAACAGATACAATCCTTTGGAAGATGGGCGAAATAAAGCGTGAGACATTTGCCGGGGTCTGGGAGGAGATCCCGGTCCACGGGTTCTGGCGGATCCCCAACGCCCCATTGGGCATGGTAGTTCTGGTGCACGGCTTTGGAGAGCATTCCGAACGATATTTGAAAGAGGTCGTCCCATTTTTCAATGCACACCGCCTGGGTGTTTTCGGTTTTGATCTGGTCGGGCATGGACAGAGCGGAGGAAAAAGAGGGGATTGCGAGGGGTATCAGCAGTTGCTTCGTTTTGTGGATCGCGGCTATCGCCTTGCCAGGGAGCGGTTTCCAAAACTGCCACTGTTGCTATTTGGCCATAGCATGGGTGGCAACCTGATATTGAATTACACTATGAGGGGCATGGGTCATCCCGATGGCATGGTGGCCAGCAGCCCTTATTTAAGGCTTGCCTTCCGCCCTCCTGCGTGGAAGTGGCAGTTGGGAAAGCTCCTGGGACGCGTGGCGCCTTCGCTCACCGTACCTTCTGGACTCGATCCCAGGGGTATTTCCAGGGATCCCGCGGAAGTAAGGGCTTACCGGGAAGACCCGCTTGTACATGATCGGGTGAGCCCGAGGTATTCCTTTCCTGTCATGGATGCCGGGGAGTGGGCGTTGGAACATGCCGGGGACTTACGGGTGAAAACCCTTATCCTGCATGGCACGGATGACCCCATTATCGATGCCGATGGCAGCAGGGAATTGCACAGGGACGCTCCCGAAACGCAACTGGCACTGCTGCAGGGAGGATATCATGAACTGCACAACGACCTGGATCGCAATGCCTTCTATTCGACCATCTCGGACTGGCTGACCCAGTCCTTCAACCTTAGGCCATCCGGGTCCGGGAAGGAGGATTGACTTTCGGCAACCCCTATTTGTACCTACCTTTGTCCTATGCTAGAGGTATTCAGGAATCACATCGAGACCCATTTTTCCGAAATGCTTACGGAGCCCTTCCTGCTGGCTTGCAGTGGGGGAATCGACAGCATGGTGCTTTGGGATCTTTGTGCGCAGCTAAACCTGGATTTCGAGGTGGCCCATTGCAACTTCCAATTGCGCGGGTCGGAAAGCGAAGAAGATGCCCGCTTTGTAAAAGAATACGCGATCCTAAACAGGAAAGAAATACATGTAAAAAGTTTTAAAACAGAGCATTATATTTCTCAGAATAAAGTTTCAGTTCAAGAGGCGGCACGAAGTCTAAGATACCAATGGTTCGATGCCCTGCTGGGCACGCGGGGCCTCCGGTTTGTGGTCACCGCCCACCACCTGGACGACCAACTGGAAACGTTTCTGATCAACCTCAGCAGGGGAACCGGCCTGGAGGGCCTGGGTGGAATTCCCGACCGTACACCAGGCATTCGCAGGCCGCTCCTCGTTTTTACCAGAGCGGAAATCGATTCCCATGCAGCATCCAGGGGATTGGCCTGGCGGGAAGATTCCTCCAATCGGGAAGATAAATACCTCAGAAACCGGCTTCGCCGAACGGCAATACCTGCTTTGAAACAGGTGGATGAAAGATTTGAATTGAACTTCCGGAAATCCCTGGAATACCTCCGCGGGAGCAGGGCCCTGGTGCAAAATCATATCGCAAGGGTCAAAGCGGACCTGTTCAGCAGGACAGGGGAGACCATAGAAATCCCTGTGGTAAAGCTTCTGCAGCTTAGTCCCTTGCATGCCTATCTGCATGAGCTCTTCAGGGAATACGGATTTACCGATTGGGAGGCCCTACAACGTCTGTTGACCGGTCACAGCGGCAAGGAGATCCATTCTACTTCCCACCGGCTACTGCGGGATCGTGAACTCCTGTTGCTAAAACCCAAGGAGGAGCCGGACCCTGGAACCTATATATTGGATCTGGAATCCACGGATCCGCAATCCCCTTCAGGGTTGGTTATCTCTAGTGTACCCGAGATTGCGGGATTCGCTTCTGACGTACTATATGTGGACAAAGAAACGTTAAATGAAGGGTTGCAATTACGCAAATGGCGTAAAGGGGATTATTTTTACCCCCTCGGAATGCAGGGGAGGCAAAAAGTCTCCAAGTATTTCAAGGACCATAAGTTCAGTCGTTTTGATAAGGAATCGCAATGGTTGTTATGCAGCGGGGAGGCCATAGTCTGGATTGTAGGCCACCGGGCCGATAATCGATTCAAGGTGAGGGAAGGAACAAAACATATTTTAAGGATCGAATGGAAAGACTCCGTTTCAACATAATTGGCATCCTGCTCCTTTGGGCAGGGCTTCTGCAGCCAGTCCTGGCTCAGGGCGACAGGCATCCTGTGCAATGGAGCCAGAAGCTGGAACAACTTACGGACACCACCTATGCCCTCGTCTTCCAGGCAGAGATCGAGGACCAGTGGCACTTGTATTCCCAACATACCCCTGACGGAGGTGCACTGCCTACCGAATTTATGTTCTCAGGCGCTGGAGCGGGTTATGAATTGCTGGGGCCTGTGGGTGAAAGCGAAACCCATACGGCCTACAGCGATATCTTTGAGGTCGATGAGACCTTCTTTACCGGCACGGCCACCTTTACCCAGGAGATCCTGATCACGGATAAGCAGTTGGCGGGAATTCAGGTGGATGTTTTCTATCAGGTGTGTAAGGAAGTTTGCATCGGGGCCGAGGAGACCTTCCTTTTTTCCCTGGGCGACCAACCCTTTGTACCACAGGTCGAAACACTGGACGCAGCTTCCCGCGAACGGGGTGCTGCCCTGGAGCTGGACCTGAAAAACCGGGAGATGCTCAGCCAGGATGCCGCTGGCGTACCGGTTCAAAAGAAGGGGTTGTGGGTGATCTTTGGACTGGGATTCCTCGGAGGCCTTATCGCCCTGCTTACCCCTTGTGTTTTTCCGATGATCCCCCTCACAGTTTCTTTTTTTACCAAGCAGGGAAGCAGCAAGTCCAGAGGGATCGCCAGTGCAGCCTTCTATGGATTTTGTATAGTGCTTATTTACTTCCTGCTCAGCCTGCCCTTTCACCTTTTTGACTCAGTGGATTCTCAGATCCTCAACACCATTGCGACCAATATCTGGCTGAATCTTTTTTTCTTTCTCATCTTCCTGGTATTTGCGTTTTCGTTCTTTGGATACTTTGAATTAACCCTGCCGTCTTCCTGGGCTTCCCGGGCGGACAGTGCCTCAACCCGGATCGGTGGTGGGATCGGCATCTTTTTTATGGCCCTGACCCTGGCCATCGTTTCTTTCTCCTGTACGGGCCCCATCCTCGGGGGCTTGCTTGGGAGCACCGCTCTGGCTGAAGGGAATGTGGCCTATAACCTTACGGCCGGGATGCTCGGGTTCGGTTTGGCACTGGCCCTTCCCTTTGCACTGTTTGCCATGTTCCCGTCCTGGTTGCAGCGCCTACCAAGCTCCGGAGGCTGGATGGAAACGGTAAAAGTTGTCCTGGGTTTCCTGGAACTGGGGCTGGCCTTAAAATTCCTGTCCAATGCGGATCTCGTAGGGAACTGGGGCTTGCTCAAACGAGAAATATTCCTCGGACTATGGGTGTTGTTGGCGTTAATGCTCGCAGCCTACCTTTTGGGATGGTTTCGGTTTAAACCGGCTCAGGTCAAAACGAAACGCAACCCATGGAGAGTTGGCGGGGCATTGATTTCATTGGCTTTTGCGGCGTATCTTTCTTTAGGGATCTTTACCCCCAGGCCACTAAAGCTCCTCAGTGGATTCCCCCCTCCGGACTTCTATACGCTCAAGGAGGTCGCATCTGACTGCCCCCTGGGCCTGGATTGCTACAAGGACTTTGAAGAGGGTGTTGCGGTAGCCAAAGCCAGCGGGAAACCGATCCTCCTGGATTTTACGGGTTGGGCTTGTGTAAACTGCAGAAAAATGGAGGAACAGGTTTGGAGCGATCCCGATATATTCGAATTGTTGCGGGACGATTTCGTGCTGATTTCCCTATATGTGGACGACCGTACACCCCTGCCGGAAGATGACTGGTTCACTTTTGAATTCCAAAACGGAAGGCGGAAGGAAATCCAGTCTGTAGGTGATTACTGGAGCACTTTCCAGAACCTGAATTTTGGGGCGGTTTCCCAGCCGTATTACGTTCTTTTGTCCGCAGACCTGGAAATCCTGGCGCCCCCAGTGCAAAATACAGATGCGGAAACCTACGCGATTTGGTTGCAGACCGGGTTGGACCAGGTGCGGGATAGGGGTTTCAAGACTGCAGACGTCCAGCCTTTCGGCGATTAGACCACAAATCCGCTGCCTGACATCTTCTGACAGTTTCTTTTTTTGGTGAAACGGACTATATTTAGCTCCGCACAACCAAAAAATATCTCTTCTTTGAAGCTTCTGAAACGAATCCTGGTATTCCTCGCCGTTATCCTGGCTGTATTTTTACTGACCGGTTTTTTATTTGTTCAACACCTCAGGCCTGACTACGAGGGTGAAATGGAAGTACCGGGATTAGAACAGCCTGTATCTGTCCATTTTGACACCTACGGGATCCCCCATATCTATGCCGACACGGAAGCCGATGCCTTCCGGGCTCTGGGCTATGTGCACGCCCAGGACCGGCTGTGGCAAATGGAGCTGCTCAGGCGGGTAGCCCCGGGGCGGTTATCTGAAGCCTTCGGTGAGGATGCCCTTGAAAATGATCGTTTTTTCCTGAATCTGGGGATCGATGAATCCTCCCGGGAAACTCTTAAGGGGATTGACCCCGAAGCGCCGGCCTTCAAGCTCGCCCAGGCCTACCTGGACGGGATCAACCATTTTGTAAGTGAAGGCCCCACACCCATTGAATATTACCTGACCGGCCTGGAGAAGGAAGCCTTTTCCCTGGAAGACGTTTACAATTCCATTGGATATATGGCCTTCAGCTTTGCCATGGCACATAAAACCGATCCTTTTCTTATGGAGGTCAAAGACCGGTTGGGCATGGAGTATGTGGCGGAACTCCTGGAAACCTCCCCCTCGAATAATACGGTAATCCGTAATTATGACGACCGTTTTCCCACGGACTCCTCCCACGCCATATCCGCCGCTATTGGCCGCTTGCTGGAGAAAACCCCTTTACCCGCCCTGGAGGGAAGTAATTCCTGGGTGTTGGGACCAGCCAAGACCCGAAGCGGAAAGGTCCTCTTTGCTAACGATCCGCATATCGGGTTTGCCCAGCCCTCGGTTTGGTATGAGGCCCATATCGTTACTCCGGAATATGAAAAGTACGGGTATTACCTGGCTGGCATCCCGTATCCCCTGCTCGGTCATGACCGCAACCTGGCCTATGGGATGACGATGTTCGAAAACGATGATATCGATTTCTATTCCGAGACCCTCCACCCTGAAGACAGTTTGCAATACAAAAGACCAGAGGGTTGGAAGTCCTTTGATCGGGCGGAGAAGAACATATCCGTAAAAGATGCGGAACCGGTTGCCTTCAGCTACCGAAAAACGGACAGGGGTCCTGTGGTGAACGATGTGATCGAGTCCCTCAAAGGGACGGCTCCGGTAAGCATATCATGGGTGTATACCCAGGGGCCCAACAGGGTGATGGAGGCCTTGTATGGGATCAGCCATGCACGGGATCTGGCGAATTTCGAAAAAGCTGTGAGGGACGTGCACGCCCCCGGGCTAAATGTGATGTACGGGGATGCAGAGGGCAATGTGGCCTGGTGGGGAGCCGCAAGACTCCACAGGCTGCCCGACAGTCTTTCCACAAAGCTATTCCTGGAAGGAGCGGAAACGGCCATGACGGAGCCTTCTCCCTTCCGGGAGAATCCGATGTCCGTGAATCCCCCGTGGGGCTATGTGTACTCCGCCAACAATCAGCCAGACAGCACGGCCTCAGGGATCGTGCCCGGGTATTACCTGCCTGAGAACCGGGCGCGGCGCATTGTGGACATCCTTGAGCCGCGAAACGATTGGGACCGCGATGGGATGATGGAAATGATCACCGATGTCACCTCACCGGTGAATCCGGAAATTGTCGAGAATTTGGCAGCGGACCTGGAAACAGATGAATTGACCGAATCGGAACGCCCTTACCTGGATGCGCTGCTTAATTGGGACGGAACGGCCAACCTGGAGAGCAAGGAAGCGGTGATTTTTCACCGTTGGATCTACGAATGGCTCAGGCACACCTACAGGGATGAACTCGGCCCGGAAGGATTTCAATCCCTCTTGCGCACCCACCTGGTCAAAAGAACGATTGCCCCGATGAGCTCGCGCATGAGTTCTATTTGGTGGGACGATATCAACACCCCGGACGTAAAGGAGTCTAAAAGCAATATCAGCATGAAAGCCTTCCGGGCGGCGGTTACCTCTGTTGAACGGGACTTTGGAGGGCTCGGGGGTTCCTGGGGCTGGAAAGATGCACATACGGTTGAACACGCCCACCCCTTTGGAAGGGTGGAATCCCTCCGGGCCTACTTTAATGTGGGTCCCTATCCCGTTAATGGTACCAGGGAGGTCATCAACAACCTCATGTTCAACTACGACTCTACCGGGTACTACCGGGTTACTGCAGGCCCGTCCACACGTCGGGTGATCGATTTCTCAGACCTGAATGAAAGCCGGAGCATCCTGCCCACCGGGCAGTCGGGCAATCCGTTCAGCCCGCATTACAAAGATCAGGCAGAGCTCTATGTACAGGGAAAGTTCCGGAAGATGCTGATCGACGAGGCCTCCATCCGGGAAAGTTCCGAATCATTGCTTATCTTAAAGCCCGGGAAGTGAATTTACCCTGATCCTTCCAACCCCTTTTTGACCCAAAACACTGATAATTTACATGATAAGAACCTTTCTGTGCGGCCTTTTTATCGCCTTAGGATATTTGGCTACGGCCCAGCAGCAGGAGGAGCGCGTTGATTTTGAATACGATGCACTCACGATTCCAGAGGTTCTTTCGAAGTTTTCAACTGCCCTCGGTTACGATGTATATTACCTGGATTCCTGGTTTACCCGGGATCGCAAATCAGGGAGTTATTCGGACATTACCCCTCAAGACCTCCTTTCAGCCATATTGCAGGACACCCCGGTAAGCCAATACCGATATGGGCCAAGAACCTTTGTCCTGACGGCAAACAACCAGATTTATGACCGGTTGCCCGAAGGGTTCTTTGGCAAGCCTTCCGATGCTTCTGTGCCGAGAGGCGAAGTCACCTCACGCCCCGGTCCTCCGGCTCCCGTATTCGTAAACCAGCAAGAGCTGCAAAATACCGCGGAACTGGAGACCATCCGGATCGGCAGGCAGGATCTTACGAACCCGGCGAGCTCCTTCCTGCTTTCGGGCTATGTACGGGAACAGGCCACGGGTAGGCCGGTAGCAGACCTGGTGATCTATGAAAAGAACAGGGGAATTGGCACGGCTACCGACATCAATGGCTATTACGAGCTGCGTCTCCCCCCCGGCGTCAACCTGTTGGAATCCAGATCCATTGGAAAGCAGGCCCGGCAGAAGCAGGTAATCCTGTACAATGACGGTACCCTGGACTGGTTGGTTGAGGAAGGGGTGGAACAATTGGAAGAGGTCGTGGTCGAGGCTCAGCAAGACCGGAATGTGGAAGAAGTCATCATGGGCACCCAGATCATCGATGCCGAAGAGAGCAAAGACATTCCCCTGGTCCTGGGTGAGCGCAATATCCTGGATGTTGCAGCTACCTTGCCAGGTATCTCCAAGGCAGGAGAGGGAGCCCTGGGGCTGAACGTACGTGGTGGCAGGACAGACCAGAACATGTTCCTGCTCAACAAGGCCATCGTATACAATCCCACGCATTTTTTTGGGATCTTTCAGGCCCTGAATCCCTTTGTAACTGAACAGGTGGAGATCTACAAGGGGGTCATCCCTGTGGAATATGGAGGGAGGCTGTCTGCTGTTTTTGACATCAAAACCAAGGATGGCAGCACCGATGATCTAAAAGGGGAGGGGTCCATTGGTCCGGTAACAGCCAATATGGCCCTGGAAATCCCTATCGCAAAGGATAGATCCTCCCTGGTGCTGGGCGGGCGGGTTGCCTACTCCGACTGGATATTGCGGGCCCTGGAGAATGAAGACCTCAATAGCAGCACCGCCTCATTTTACGATCTGATCGGAACCTACACCGATCGCCTCAATGAGAACAACAGGCTCAAAGCAACCGCGTATTACAGCAAAGATCGCTTTAGTATTACAGCAGATTCGACATTCCGATATTCCAACCGGGCCGCCTCCGTGGAGTGGGACCATCGCTTTAGCGAGCACAGCACAGGATCCTTTACCCTTTCAAACAGCCGGTATGCCTTTGATATTGGATATGAGGCCCAGTCGAATGCGAACTTTAACCTGGGGTATTCCGTGGAGGAAACGGAACTGCAGGGGGTGATCCGGCATCGCCTGAATGACCAGCACCGCCTGACCTATGGATTGGCAGGCAAGTATTACGGGGTACGTCCCGGTACGCTCGAACCCTTGGGTTCGGATTCGGATATTGTGCCTCAGGAACTTGCAAAGGAACAAGGCCTGGAAGGAGGGGTATTCCTCTCCGACGACTGGATGGTGACCGAACGACTGAGCCTGAGTGCAGGCCTGCGATTGTCTGTTTTTGCCGCCCTGGGCCCTTCGGAACAAAGGGAATACGCCCCGGACCAACCCCGTAACCCGGCAACCGTTATAGATACCCTGTCCTATGGAAGCGGGGAAGTGATCAAGACCTACGGTGGCCCGGAAGTCCGATTTTCCACCAGATATCTCCTTGGTCCGGAATTTTCCGTAAAGGCGGGTTTCAGCAACATGTACCAATACATCCATACCCTGACCAACACGACCTCCGTCTCCCCAATAGACACCTGGAAACTGAGCGATCTCAACATTCGCCCCCAAACCTCCCAGCAAGTCACCCTTGGGTTTTTCAAAAACCTGAATGAAGGCATGTATGAGGTCAGCCTGGAGGGATACTACAAATGGGCCCAGGACGTGCTGGACTTTAAGACCGGGGCGCAGATCCTGCTCAACGATGCAATCGAGACCGAGGTTATTCAGGGAGATGGCAAGGCTTATGGAGTAGAGCTTTTACTGAAGAAGACCATCGGAAGGCTCAATGGCTGGCTGGGGTATACGTATTCCCGTTCGCTGATCCGGTTTGACAGCCCGTTCCCTGAGGAACAGGTCAACAATGGTGAATTCTTTCCATCCAACTACGACCAGCCGCATAACGTCAGCCTGGTAGCCAATTACAAATTCACCCAGCGCTACAGTGCTTCGCTGAATTTCTCATACCAGACGGGCCGGCCGGTTACCTATCCGATAGGTCAGTTCAATTTCAACAATGCGGACTACGTGTTCTACAGCGACCGGAATTCCCAGCGTATCCCGGACTATATTAGGCTGGACCTTGGGATCAATATAGAAGGGAATCACAAGAAGAATAAACTGGCCCACAGTTTCTGGACGATCTCCGTATACAATGTGCTGGGACGGGCAAATCCCTATTCTCTCTTCTTTGTTACGGAAGACGGACAGGTTAAGGCCCTCCAAACCTCAATTTTTGCCATTCCCATTCCTTCCATAACCTATAATTTCAAGTTTTGAATCAGATGCCGAATATGCGATCATGAAAAAAGTCTTCTACATAGCGATTTTGCTGCTTGGGATGGTTTCCTGTGTGGAAGAGGTATTTATAGGAGAACAGGAAGCAGTGGATTTACTGGTGGTGGAAGCTACCCTCACAGATGAATTCAAAACACACCAGGTACGCCTAACCCGGAGTTTCGGTTTCGGAGCGGACTCCGTTCCACCTGAAACCCGGGCCCAGGTCTCTCTTGAATTAAACAGTGGCAGCACTATTGCTTTTACGCATTCAGGAGATGGAATCTATACCTCGGACATGGCCTTCGCCGCGGAATCGGGGAACACCTATGAGCTGATCATCGGCACCCCTGATGGCACGATATACCGATCCACACCTGAGGAACTTCCGGGTACTGCTACTATTGACGATCTCTATGCTGTTCGGGAAAACAACGAGAATGGGACGGATGGGGTATTCATTTACGTGGACGGATCCCCCGAACAGGGCAGCGCAGATTTCTACCGGTATGAATACGAAGAGACCTATAAGATTATCGCACCATTCTGGACTCCCCAGGATTTTCTGCTGACCGACTACGATCCCTGTGCCTTGCCCACCATCACCTATAATCTGGAGATTGTGCCCCGAGAAGAAGAACAGCAGGTATGTTTTCAAACGGTTCCTTCCTCACGTGTCATTCAGAATGATGTAACCACCCTTGCTTCCTCGCGAATTGAGCGATTTCCCATCCGGTTTCTGGGCGCGACAGATTTTATGATCAGTCATCGCTACAGCATTCTGGTGCGGCAGTACGTGCAATCACCTGCCGCTTTTTCCTATTTCCAGAGCCTTGAGAGTTTTTCCTCTTCAGAGAATGTATTCAACAGCGTTCAACCTGGGTTTTTGACCGGGAACATCCAGGCTACCGGAAATAGCGAGGCTCCGGTAATTGGCTATTTTGAAGTAGCGACGGTAAGCGAGCAACGACTGTTCTTTAATTTTGAGGAGGTCTTTCCGGATCTGGAAACGCCTCCCTATATTACCAATTGCAGGGTTACATCGGCCCTTCTCGAACATGCATCATATTGCTCTACGGATGGCCCAGGGGCAAATCCCTGCCCCATTTCCATAGTGGAACGTGTGAATGAGGGGTCGATAGCACTTTATTCTACCGACAACCAGGAAATGTTGGGGACCTGTCCCGGACCCTATCAATTTGTAGAAAGGCCCTGTGGAGACTGCACGGAACTCGGAAGCAACGAAGTTCCCGGATTCTGGATTGAATGAAAACAAGGAAATTAGGCATATTGTGGATCGCTTTTCTGGGGACCCATTCCTGTATAGAGGAGGTGGATATCAACACGGACCTGGAGCCTGCTGTGGCCCTGAAAGACATTCTCGTTGTGGAGGCTACGCTTACGGATCGGCTGGAATTTCAAAATGTGTTGCTTAGCAAGCCATCACCGTTGGGGGCCGATACCGTCCGCATTGAGGAACAAAACGCCAGGGTGGTGGTGCTGGAGGAAAGTTCCGGCGTTTCCCACACCTTTTCGGAGGCGGCACCGGGAACCTACCGATCAGATAAGGCCTTTGCAGCCAATTTAGGAGGTTCATATACCCTGAGGATCACCCTTTCAAACGGCAGGGAATACGAATCCAACAAGGAACAATTGCCGGGGACTTCTGTGATCGATGAAATCTATGCAGACCGCATCCTTTCCAGCACCGGTGTGGACGGGGTGGGGATTTTTGTGGACGGTTCATCCCCGGACGCTTCCTTCCGAAACTATAAGTACACCTATGAGGAAACCTACAAGATCATAGCTCCGAACTGGACACCTTTTGAGTTTGAAGTCCTGAATGACGGATCCGAGCCCGGGAGTGTGCCTGCCGTTCAATTGATCGAAAGGCCTCAGGAAGAACAGGTCTGTTACAATACGGTACGATCCAATGCGGTAATTCTTTCTGAAGGCACTAACCTTACCAACGGGCAATCCGTCGGAAACCTGGTCCGCTTTACCAGCCGGGACAACCCCATCATTTCGCACCGGTACAGTATCCTGGTGCGCCAATACTTGCAGACCCCGGAGGCGCATAGTTTTTACAGGAGTCTCAAGGACTTTTCTTCCAGCGACAATATATTCAACCAGGTCCAGCCCGGATTGCTTCAGGGAAACATCCGTCCTGTAGCAGGCGGCGATTCATTTGTCCTGGGGTATTTTGAAGTGAGTTCGGTTTCGGAATCCCGGTTGTTTTTTGATTATGTCGACTTTTTTCCAGGGGACCCCCTGCCACCTTATTTTGATGGGCTGAACTGTGAGCGTTTTATCGCCCCCTTGCTCGGCGACCCTGCGCGGGACGGGCCCGTACCCCCGAATGTCACCTGTGGTCAGGGACTTCTCGACTTGCTTGCACTGGAAGAAATTGAATATTATTTAGAAAACGACCCTCCGGGTGAATGCCAGGGACCATATTTTGTGACATCCAGGGCGTGCGGGGATTGCACGGCCTTGGGAAGCAATGAAGTACCTGAGTTTTGGACAGAATAATTGATTTATGAAATTTGTTTTTAAAGTAATATTGGCATGCGGTGTTTTACTAACTGGTTTTAGGGCAGACGGACAGGTCCGGATCACCAGTGAAGAGGAATTGGAGCTCCTCAGGGAGACTTCCATGGAGGCTGTGTATATGCACACCAACAGCCCCCTGTTCTTCCCGGGGGAGTATCTGTATTATAGCCTCTATTGCATTGATTTAAACAACTATCGCCTGAGCAACCTCAGCAAGGTGGCTTATGTGCAACTGATCGATGAAAGCGGTCTGGTAGCTTTTACCCAAAAGGTTGGCCTGGACCGGGGAAAAGGGCAGGGGGACTACTTTTTTCCCACGGACCTGCCATCCGGCAATTACAAGCTGGTAGGCTTTACCCACTGGATGAAGAATGCAGGGTCCGGACAGTACTTTATGGCCGATATCACCTTTATCAATCCCTACCGGGCAGACCAGAATGTGTTTCTGAACCCTGAAACATCCTCCTCCTGTGCAGGAACTCCCGATAGTGTGGGTGAACAAAATACCATTGACCAGGCCGGGGAAGTACTCACGTTTGAGCTTCAAAAGAACCTATACGAACTGGGGGAAGAAGTAGTGCTGCAATTGAAGAATTACAAGGGAGCCCTTGGGCGCGGCACCTATTCCCTTTCCGTTCGCAAGTCCGATGAATTGCCCCACGCCGGTCTGACCTCGGCAGAGGCTTATGCAGAGCGGTATGCTTCCCTGCAGAAAGGGGTCACCCTTGGAGTGAACGACATCCTTTCCATCCCCGAACAGAGGGGTGCCCTTGTTTCAGGCAGGGTCTTTGACCGATCAGACAATACCCCTGTTTCGAATCAAACCCTGGCGATATCCCTGCCAGGTGATGATTTCAGGGTAAAGAAGGCTTTGACGGATCAGGAAGGGAAATTTTACTCCTACATCACAAGGCCCTACTCAGGTGCATTTGGAGTAGCCGAACTCCTGCCCCCAAGGGACGCTTCTGTATCCATCTCCTGGTTTTCCCCCGAAAGTTGGGACGTGGAGGTCCCCTGCTTTTTTTCATTTGCCCTGGACAGCACCATGGCTGAACCCATAAGGCTGCGGAGCGTGCACAACCAGGTAGAAAACAGTTTTTTCGAAATTAAACCGGATTCCATTTTAAGCCCGGACCTGGGTGACCCCTTCAAAGGAGATGTTCCGCTGGTCTATGAGCTGGATTCCTATACGCGATTCCCCACCTTGCGGGAGACCCTGGTTGAAGTGGTCAACCATGTGGGGGTGCGAAGAAATGACAGCGGCGCGTATACGATGTGGGTGAACCCCACAACGGAAAGGCCCGGCAGTGCATACATGGAGGACCCTCCCCTGGTACTGATCGATGGGATCCTGGTTCCGGAGCCCGAATCTATTATGGAATACGATGCCCGGAAAATCGCAAGGATCAAGGTGCTTCGTGAACCTTATCAACTGGGAGGGGTCGGCTATCAGGGTATGGTGGTGATCGAGACCATCGACCGCATCTATGCCTCTGAATGGGAATCTAATTTCGGTTCCAGGTTCGATTACCTTTCCCCACAGGCTGAAAAAAGATACTTTCGCCAGGGACAACCTTCTGCACATATCCCTGACTTTCGTTACCAGCTCCTGTGGGAACCCCGAATAGAACTCGGGGAGACCGGACAGACCTTTACGTTTTTCACCTCCAGGGTACCAGGGACCTATGAGATCCGACTGGAGGGTTTTACCTCTTACGGCAAGCCCGTTTCAATTAAAACAAATATTAAAGTAGTGGAGTAAGTTTAGCAGGGCAGAAATTCCTTAAATGCCTAAAATGCTTCCGTCTGGTTCCAAAGGCGGCAGATCCAGTTCTTCCAGCAACATAAGATACCGGGAATCTTGAAGCATCTCTGGGCTGGCAAAAAAGATACGCACCGTCCAGGCATACCAGGCGTGTTCTTTGGCTTTTTCAAGCCAATAAAAGGTCTGGTCCAGATTCCCGTCCTGGAAATGCATATTGGCCAGACACAGGGAAAAGAAAGGCGATTCCGGAAGGGATTCCACTTCTTTAAGGATCTCCAATCCTTCTTCACGATGCCCAAGTTCGAACAGTGCGGGACCATAGAAAATATATTTCCAGCCTTTGTTAATGCGCGCTGCTTCCCTGTAGGACTCAAGCCCTTTCTCCTCCTGACCCAAACCAAGATAAGCCCTGGCACGAATAGCGGTGCTAAGCGCATGGTCGTCATGCATCTGTGAGGCAATATCTGCTTCTTTTATGGCGAGTTCGTACTGACCGTTCATGTTGTAAAGACCTCCCAGCCATACCGTATGAAGGGCAGAAAAAGGATCGAGTTCCTTGGCCCGTTTATGCTCCTCGATAGCTTCCTCCATACGTCCGAAAAGCACCAGGTACCATGAACGGTGGTAGTGATTATAGGCTAAATTGGGATTGAGGGAATTAGCCCGTTTAAAAGCGTATTCAGCCAGCTCCCAGTCCCATCCATAGTAGGTGTGATACTGCGACAGGGCTGCCCATGCATTGGCATTCATCGAGTCCAGTTGTATGGCCCTTTTGGCTGCAGCAAGTGCTTTTGGGAAAACGCCTTCAGGCGGAAACAGGGCGTTATGCCCCAGCGTAATATAACCTTCTGCAAGTCCGGCATATGCGTAAGCATCTGCAGGATTTTTGTCGACAGCTTCCTGGTAATACACCAAAGCCCTTTCCCAATCTTCCACCTTGGATTTGTTCAGATAATACTTACCCTTTAAATACAATTCATAGGTTTCGGGTTGGACAGGGCGCAGACTCTTATCCAGGAGGGGATTTGTCTGCTCTTCCCCTATACCAAGGGTTTGAGAGATGTCCTGTGCGACTCTGCTCCATAGTAATGTAGCATTGGTTAAATCCTCCTCATAAGTCCTACTCCAGATAGCTGCCATATCTATTTCCCGGCTGATATTTAGTTGTACTTTCAGGTTATAACCGTTTTTTTCATAGGTACCAAAAATAAAATAGTCAATATCCTTACTCACTTTTAGGTACAGGTCCGCTGTTGGAAGAATACCTGCTTCCAGGAATTGTGTGGAGGCCAGGCTAAGTACAGAGAATTCTTCCATCTGGGAGAGCTCTTGGATAAGCCCATCCGTAATCCCATAGGCAAAGTATTCTTCCTCGTTTTCAGCTACCTTGGGTTCCAGGGGGAGAACGGCTATCCGTTTCTCGCTCTCATAAGCACCCGGGCTTCCCCATTGGGACCCTGCCCAGAAGCTGCCCGCCAACAGAAGAAGGATTGCCGTTATCCCGGAGACGGCAATTACGGTGTTTAACCTGCGGGTGTTTGCCTGTCGCGTTTCCGTATTATCTTCCCAATCGGGTGTTTTCCGCCACCCTTCCGGGGTCAGATCATAAACCCAGGCAAAACCGGTCCAGAAGATCAAACCAATGGCCAGAAGAAAAATAAGTCCCTTTAATAAATACGGCGGGGCATCAAAGGTGGGCAATATGACCGAGGAGAATTCAATAAGGACCCAGGCTACCGCCAGGTAGGCCAAAACGGCCCTGAAGACATTGCGCCTTACCAGTTCCCGGTAAAGGTTTTTGAGCTTCATTTCCCTAAATTATCGGCGATTCGCCAATGCAGTACAAGGCGTATCCCTCTGATTACCAGTATTAAATATAATGAATTAAAGTATGTTAAAACAGGATGGCTGGAAATGATGTGGGTCATTTGCGTTTTTGGAAGACCTCAAATGATATAGGAGTCTTCTTAAAATAAGAACGGTTTAACCGGTAGCCCTGCCCTGGAACTGCTGCAAGGATTCGGCGGAAACAGACCTTATTATGCCCATAAAGAAGCGATGCTGGCAAAAGTATACGGCAGTGCGGTCTATGGGATCGACGCCACCCCCGTGACCATTGAGGTGAATATTGACAAAGGCATCGGGTACCATCTGGTGGGGTTACCCGATAACGCCATCCGTGAAAGCAATTATCGTATTGCAGCGGCCCTTCTTAATACAGGGTATCATATCCCCGGGAAGAAGATTACCATCAACATGGCCCCGGCAGATCTGAGGAAGGAAGGGGCAGCCTATGACCTGCCTTTGGCCCTGGGGATCCTGATCGCCTCCGGCCAGCTCGAGGTCTCCGGAATCGAAGCATATGTGGTCATGGGGGAACTTTCGCTTGACGGCTCCCTTCAACCCGTCAAAGGAGTGCTGCCGATTGCCCTGAGTGCCAAGGATGCGGGTTTTAAGGGGATGATCCTGCCTGCGCAGAATGCAGCTGAAGCCTCCGTGGTTGATGGATTGACCGTGCTGGGTGCTGAAAGCCTTCCACAAGTAATCGAGCATGTGTCTGGGGTCAGGGAACTGCCTGTCGTTCCCTGTCCAGAACTCGCTTCAATGGCTGTATTGCCCGATTCCGTACCGGACTTCAGCGAGGTCCGTGGGCAGGAAACCGTAAAACGCTGCATGGAGATCGCCGCGGCAGGGGGGCATAACATCATTCTTATTGGCCCGCCAGGGTCAGGAAAAACTATGCTGGCCAAGAGACTACCCGGCATTCTGCCTCCAATGACCCTGGAAGAAGCACTGGAAACAACCAAGATCCACAGCGTGGCGGGCGGGCAGATCGAAAAGGGCCTAGTCCGTAAACGTCCCTTTCGAAGCCCGCATCATACGATTTCTGATATTGCCTTGGTGGGAGGAGGTTCCTATCCCCAACCCGGGGAGATCTCCCTGGCACACAATGGCGTGCTTTTTCTGGATGAGTTGCCTGAATTCAAGCGGCATGTCCTTGAGGTGATGCGCCAGCCCCTTGAGGAACGGCAGGTGACCATTTCCAGGGCACGTTTCACCATTACCTATCCGAGCAGCTTTATGCTTGTGGCAAGCATGAACCCAAGTCCCTCAGGCTATTTCCATGCCCAGCAGACCCCATTTCCCAATACCCCGGCTCAAGTGCAGCGGTATCTCAGCAGGATCTCTGGCCCGCTCCTTGACCGAATCGATATCCATATGGAGGTAAATCCCGTGCCTTTCGAGGAAATTTCTTCCACCCGGAAAGGGGAGCCCAGCAAAACGATACGGCAGCGGGTTGTAGCAGCCCGAACCTATCAGTCAGAAAGGTTCCGGCAAGAGGCTAATATTCATTGCAATGCACAAATGGGCAGCAGGCAAATCCGCCGGTATTGCAAACTTAAGGCAGGCCCTTTGAAACTGCTTGGAACGGCCATGGAACGACTTGAACTGTCTGCCCGGGCCTATGACCGCATCCTGAAGCTGGCACGCACCATTGCAGACCTGGACGGACGTTCACAAATAGAAGAGACCCATCTCGCTGAGGCGATTCAATACCGGAGCCTGGACCGGGAGGGGTGGATTTAGTACCTACAGGGATTACTATTCATATCCGGTTTAGGGGGTTATTTCGAGGTGTCCAGGAAATGTCACCTTCAAAAATGTTTGGTGGATTTTCGTATTTTCACCTCCTTTATAGGTTGAAAATGCCTAAAAGACATAATAATTAACGCTTTATTGGGTTTAATTACCAAACATTTCCTTAAAAACGATGTTCCGCAAGGAACATGTTGTAAGTTTCTAAATGCACAGATTTAAGTTTTTCGCGGGTTTCACTGTCTTGCTTCTTTTCCTTTACGGGCTCACCGTAAGCGGCAATGACCCTATGCCTATAGCGGAAAATGCAATAAAGGATTTTTCCGGGATATCGAATGATCCAAAGAAATCACAACCCAATCCGGTTTTGCCCGAACGCCTGCAGCGGGAATTAAAACTGGCCCTCCAGGCCTATTTTCGAAAAGCCATTGCCTCAGGAGATGTGGTAGGTGCCGGGGTAAGCATTGTGAAGGGGGACCAAACCCTCCTGGCTGAAGGATTTGGCAAACGGGACGACCGCAGCGGGAAAGCAGTGGATGGGAATACGGTATTCAGGCTTGGTTCACTGTCCAAGGGGTTTACGGGTATACTGGCTGCCGATCTGAAGCATGAAGGCAAGATAAATTGGGAGGACCGGGTAAGCGATTGTATTCCGGAATTCCAGTTGGGCGATCAGGACAACACCGGGAAGATCACCCTGGGACATCTCTTATCCCATACCTCAGGAGCTCCGTATCACAGCTATACCAATTTGGTGGAAGCCGGTTTGCCCCTGGGCGATATCGCGAAACGCTTTGAGGATGTGACCCCCATCAGCGATCCCGGATCCATGTACAGCTATCAGAACGCCCTGTTTGCCCTGTCAGGTGAAATGATGGCGAAGGTAACTGGGCAGGAGCTTACAGAGGCCCTGGAACAACGGTTCTTCAACCCCCTGGAGATGTGCTCCACGACCATGGACTATGAAAAGCTCAAGGCCACGGAAAATGTGGCAAAGCCCCATGTCAGATACAGGAGGGGCTGGAGGTCCGGAAGGCTGACGGATTCCTATTTCAATGCGGTAGCAGCTGGAGGGATCAATTCCAATGCGGTGGATATGGGTAAATGGATGCAGCTATTGCTGGGGCACAAACCAGAAGTGATGGGCGGGCAGGCCATAAAAGAGGCCTTTACACCCGTCATAAAAATTCCCGGGCGGAGCAAGTACTACCAACGCTGGCCCGGTCACAAAGCTTCCTATTATGGCCTTGGCTGGAGGATCCATACCTATGACTCCGGCGATGCATCAGGCCAGAAGACCATCTGGCACCACGGGGGCAGCGTCAACCACTTCAGGAATGAAATTGCGATCTTTCCCGAGGAAGATCTCGGCATATGCGTGTTGCTGAACAACAATTCAAGGATTGCCAGAAGGGTCATCCCGGACCTATACCACATTGTGCAGGAAGTATACCGGGACCATACAGGCAGTATTGCAGGAGGTTCAGAGGTTGATCCTACGTCCCTAGCTTCCGGATCAGCTGGTAGGTGAATTCGATCATCTCCCGGTATTCTTCTTTGCCGATCTTCTCATCAATGCCGTGAAACCGGGTCATGCTCTCCGAATTGATCCGAATAGGGTAGAAGCGGTACACGTCCTCTGAGATGTCATAAAAATATCGGGCATCCGTGCCACCGCCCACCAGGCCAGGCACTACCACAGCATCCGGAAAAACGGAACGGATTGTTTTCTCCAGGGTTTTGAACCCTTCAGAATCGATTCCTGAAACAGGGGAGGGGTTGGTCAGGAAACCGACGGGCTCCACCCGTATTTTTTCCCCCACGATTTTCTGAATATGGGCCTGCACACTTTCAATGGTTTCCCCGGGGAGGATCCTGAAGTTGATCGTGGCTTCCGCAACTGTAGGGATCACATTGTTCTTGACCCCGCCCTGAATGATCGTGGGGGCCGTTGTGGTATGGGCGTTTAAGGCCTGCAGGATGGGTTTTTTGAACAGCCAGGGGTTTGCAAAGGCCATCTTCTTAAAGAAAGGGAGTTCTGCACCCATATATTCAAATTGATAATCGATGGGTTTTACCAGCTTGTAGGGGAGCTGGTTGTTTTCAAGCTCCACGATTGCAGTAGCCAGCATGCCGATGGTGTTTTCCCGTGGTGGCTGTGAGCTATGCCCTCCCCGGGTTTCTACGATCAGGCGGAAGGAGGCAAATCCCTTTTCCGCCAGGTTTACCATGGCCACAGGAGCATCCATCCCAGGGATTATTCCCTCTGCAATAAAACCGCCTTCATCCAGGGTCATGGCTGCCTCAACACCTTTTTTCTCAAGGTGTTCCGCAATCTTGGCCGCCCCGTTGCTTCCTCCGACCTCTTCGTCATGCCCAAAGGCCAGATAAATGGTGCGCGATGGACGGAAGCCCTCTTCAAGCAGCATTTCCACACTCTCCATCAGGGCGATCAGGGAACCCTTGTCATCCATGGTTCCCCTTCCAATAATGTGGGTGTCCGTGATGCGGCCTTCAAAAGGCCCGGCCTCCCAGTCTGCCAGGGTGGGCTGGTCCACCGGGACCACATCCTGGTGGGACATCAGGATAATCGGCTTTTGGGTGGGGTCGGTTCCCTGCCAGGTATACAAAAGGCTGTACTGGTTGATCTTCTCCAAACCGAGGGTGGCGTGCACCCGTGGAAAGGTTTCCTCAAGAAACCTGTGGAAACCATTGAAGGCCGCAGAATCCGGGATGGCCTCCTCGCTGAAGGAGATGGTCTTATACTGGATGGCCCTGGAAAGGTTTCGGTAGACCTCAGTGCTGATGTCAACAGATTCGAGGGGTTCGGGTTCCACCTGCTTTGAGGTCAGGGAAAGGGTGTTAAAAAGGAGTACACCTGCCAGGACGATCAGGATCACCAGCAGGAACAGCAAAATGCGCTTCATAAATAGGTTGGTTTAGTTATTTTGGACTAGTTACTGTGTTGGTCTTAAGGGTAAATGTTAAGCCAGGGCCTTCTTCAGGGCTTTTGAGAACGTCTGTACCTCCTCCATGGTACCCGTGCTGATCCGCGCCCAGTCCAGCATAGGAGGGAAGGGCCTGCCGATCTGTACCCCTTCGTCCTGCATTCGCGAAATAAGCGCTTTTACAGGCCACCCGCTTTGAAAAAACACAAAATTCGTATGGGACGGAATGTACTTCAGCTTCATCTCGTCCAGGGTGCTGTAGATCAACTCCTTACAGGCTTTATTCTGGGCAAGGCTAAACTTGTAGAACTCAGAATCCTTCAGCGCCTGTCTGGCGGCCAGGACCGCCAGGGTGTTGGTGTTGGCCATCAGAGAGTCCTTGAGTCGGCGGGCAATATCCGGACGGGCCACGAGATAGCCAATGCGCATTCCCGCCAACCCAAATACCTTTGAAAAGGTCTTGGAGACAATGACATTGTAGTTTTCCCGCACCAGCTCCACCATGGACGGGTAATCAGGTTCCGTTATATAATCGTAATAGGCTTCGTCACTGAAGACGACGCTTCTGCCGGCAATGGAAGCACAAAAATCCCGAAGGCGGTTCTGATCGAGGAGGGTCCCCGTGGGATTGTTGGGGTTACAGAGAAAGATAAGCCTGGTTTTGCCCGTAATCCTTCGCTCCATGGCATTGAGATCATGGGTTAGGGTTTCATCAAGGGGCACCCGGTGCACATAGGCCCCGAAGTACTCCGCATATCGGAGCAGTGCCTGGAAGGTAGGGTCCGCAGCTATGATTTCCCCTCCCTGCAGGCCATACACCAGCCCTGCAGCCTTTAGGCCTTCCGTAGAACCTCCTGTGA
Source organism: uncultured Flavobacteriaceae bacterium (assembly GCA_965601625.1). Lineage (GTDB taxonomy): Bacteria > Bacteroidota > Bacteroidia > Flavobacteriales > Flavobacteriaceae > Robiginitalea. Next base: position 25,236 of record CBFCWO010000006.1, read on the forward strand.
CTACAATGCACTCCTCGGGAACCTCTTCTTTCCTGGCGATATCCCTGACCAGCTCCTTTATATACTGAAAAGGGTAGCGGCAGCCCAGGTTGAAATTCTCCTGAATGGCCTTCTGTACAGAATCGGACGGGCCATAAGGATTTTCATTCGAGCTGAGCCTGACTGGCCCGGCCAATGTGGTGTTCTTAAATGAAGGTGCAGATGCGATTCCCTGCATGCCTCCCAGGAGGGTAAAGCCGCCCCCCAGGGCCATGGTCTTGAGCCAGTTTCTTCGGTCGGTAGTATTCATGGTTGGTGCCTTTTGAGGAAAAGGTACAAATTATCTACCAATCAAAGCCCGGGGAATTCTGAATTTGGAAAAAAGCAAGGAAGGTTTATCCGTAGATGGTATTGCTAACCAGAATGGCCAGCATGAGGATGACCATAGCCAGATTAACGGTAAGGGCTATGACCTTTTTTTCGGTCAGGGGCTCATCAATCCCCTTGATAATAAAATAGGTTCCGGCAAATCCCAGGACACCGGAGGCTACGATGGGCAGGCCAAAAAGCACTTTGGAGAGTATGGGCTGTATGTTCAGGCTGATCATGACAGCTGCAAGAGCAAGCAGCATAAGGATCCACATGCTCATTCGGTAAGACCTGTCCGTATACTGGAATTCGTGTTGCATGGTGTTTGGCTTTTAGACCACCTTGATGTTCGCTTTCAGGCCGTCCATGATCCCCAGAATATTGTTGACGGTTTCTCCCAAATGATTCCGAATAAGGAAATGGGGTATTCGGATCGTGGTAAAACCATTCCTGAAGGAGTGCATCGTCTCCTCAAGATCATTCATGGCCTGTTGGTGCGAAAGGGATTCATACCCCTGGTCGATTTCTATATTGAGTTTTACACGGGAGATGGCCAGGTCGACGGTTTTCTTGCCGTCCCACCAGGCGAGCATGGGCTTGACCCCTGCCTGCTTCAGGCCGTAATATAGCATTCCGGCCTCTTCGGGCATCTGACCCTGACGTATTAAGCGATTAAGGCGTTTAAAGTGTATCGGACACAATTCCGCCTGATAGGATTCCATGGACCTGCGATGGTCCAGGTAGCTGAGTTCTTTTTGGCACTCCAGACAGTTCATTAAAATTTGTTTGAATGCGTTTGGTTATTAATAACCCGCTCTTTCTGGAAATATTATAGAGATTTCGATGTACGGCACAGTTGTGTATTCATTGGGGGTATTTTTTAGATGAAATGCAACCAGGTCCATCCTCAGTCGTCCTCAATCCGTACTGTTGCAGAATGTATATCTTTAAACCGGAATCACAGTCTGATCTCTATGTTCAAACGCATCGGCCCGGGAATGTTGATCGCCGCCGCCTTTATCGGGCCGGGTACCGTAACTACCTGTATCCGTGCTGGGGTAGACTGGAAATTGGGCTTGCTCTGGGCGCTGCTCCTTTCTATAGTGGCAACCCTGGTATTGCAGGAAATGTCGGGAAGGCTTGGGCTGACCACGTCAAAAGGAATCCCTGGCCTGATCCGGGACAGCACACATAACACCCTACTCAGATATAGCCTGCTCGGGATCATCCTCATTGCCATAGTAGTTGGAAATGCAGCCTATGAGGCCGGGAATATTTCGGGGGCTGTACTGGGGCTTCAGGCACTGACGGGAGGGAGCGGGCAGCACTATGGTGCGTTAGTTTCCGGCGCACTGGCTTTTGTGTTATTGTGGTTTGGCAGTTCCCGCGTGCTCGAAAAGATTTTCACCTCCCTGGTATTGCTGATGAGTTTGTCCTTCCTGCTGACGGCCGTCCTTACGAAACCCGATCTCCTGGAGTTGGTAAAGGGGCTTTTTATCCCCGAGCTGAAGGGAGAAGAGTTGCTGACCGTGGTGGCACTGATTGGGACCACGGTCGTGCCCTACAATTTATTTCTCTATTCTTCCCTGGTCAATGAAAAATGGAAGACTATCGGTTCTATATCCCTGATGCGAACGGACATCCTGCTGTCTGTGCTTGTCGGTGGCCTGGTCTCGATGGCCATTGTGATCACAGCGGCGGGTAGCGGTGTAGAATCGGTGCAAGGGGTGATGGAACTTGCCAGAGGCCTGGAACCGGTATACGGCCGTATGGCGCGGTACGGGATTGGAGTAGGGCTTTTTGCCGCGGGAATTACTTCGGCCATTACAGCCCCACTTGCAGCTGCTTTTGTGGCCCGTCAGTGTTTTGGCTGGCCTGAGGATCGGAAAGACTGGAAGTTTCGTTTAATCTGGATGTTGGTCCTGGGAGTTGGCGTCGGCACCCTGAGCCTGGATGTCCGCCCCCTGCAAGTCATTTTCACTGCCCAGGTAGCCAACGGTATACTGCTTCCTGTGGTGGCTTTTTTCCTTTGGTGGGCCATCAATCAGACTTCGCTGATGAGAGGGTATGCAAACTCCCGACTGCAAAACCTGTGGACCTTCCTCGTCCTGGCGCTGGTCACTTTTTTGAGTATTTGGAGTATCTTTAGGATCCTGACCGACGCATATTGAAGACGCACTGGATAGACCTCAATTGTGATGTAGGGGAGGGGGTGGGCAATGAGCATCTGCTGTTTCCCCATATCTCCTCCTGCAACATTGCCTGTGGCGGCCATGCAGGTGATCCTTCTACCATGGCCCAAACCATCCATCTGGCTCAACTGGAAGGGGTAAAGATAGGAGCACATCCTTCGTATCCGGATCGGAAAAACTTCGGGAGGCTGTCGTTGGATATCCCTGCAGGAAAGCTTATGGACAGCATTTCAAGCCAGATCCTGTCCCTGAAAACGCTATTGGATGACATGAATTCGCCAATGCATCATATCAAGGCCCATGGGGCACTCTATAACGATCTTGCCAAAGGGGGGACCCTGGCCGAATACTATCTGGAAACCATTGCTCCCTACAGGGATTCCGCGTTGGTGTATGTCCCTTGTGGTTCGGTATTCGCCCGGATGGCACGGGCACTTGGATTCAAGGTCTGGGAAGAAGCGTTTATGGACCGGGCCTATGAACCGGATGGAAGCCTGGTCTCCAGGAAACTTCCCGGTTCCCTCCTGACCACGGCAGAAGAAGTAGGGGCTCAGCTACAGGAAATGGTCCTTCACCATCGCGTTAAATGCAGGGATGGCAGTTACTTTTCTTTGGAAGCCCAAACCTATTGCCTCCATGGGGATACGCCCAACGCCTCCGAAATTTTGATGTATCTTACCGAATCCCTTCTTGGGGAGTTAATCCAAATTCGACAATGAAGCATCCCCCCTTCGAGGTCAAACCCTACGGATCCCATGCCCTGCTTTTGGAATGGCCTGCCCGTGTGGATTCGGAAATTCTTGAGGATATTCTGAGGTTTGCTGCATATCTGAGCACAAACCACCTTAAGGAAGAGGCCTGGGAACTGATCCCAATCTATCACACCCTTACCCTGATCCGACGGGATGGCGCATCCGACTTTGACCACATAGTCCTGAACCTTTCCCAATGGTATTCGGCCTGTCCTGAAAAGGGCGGTAAACCCGGGCATGTCTGGGAATTGCCGGTTTGTTACGAAGGCCCTTATGGGATAGATCTTCAGGAAACCGCCCAAAGGCTCAACATGGATTCGGACCAGCTTATTGATCAACACACCGCTCAGGAGTACAGGGTATATGGAATCGGCTTCCTCCCCGGGTTTCTTTATCTGGGAGGCGTACCGGAGTCCCTTCAATTGATACGCAGAGACGAACCCCGCTTACGGGTCCCAAAGGGGTCGGTGGGTTTGGCAGGGGCGCAAACGGGCATTTATCCCCAGACGTCCCCCGGGGGTTGGCATATCATTGGAAACTGCCCTGTTCCGCTGTTCAATGCGGACAAGGACCCTCCCTGTCTGGTAGAGCCGGGAGATTATATCCGGTTTAGGGCGGTCAGCCAGGCAGAATACGATCTTCACAAACTGGAGAGCGAAGTGGGGATATATAAATATAAAAGAAGCAAGAGGCGTGCTGAAAATTCATAAACCAGGCTTTTATACGAGCATTCAGGATCGGGGTAGGTTTCACTCCCGGCATTTTGGAGTGCCTGTTTCAGGAGCCATGGATCAGGAGGCTTTAAAACGGGCCAATGCGTTACTGGAAAACCCGGCAGATGCAGCCGTTCTGGAAATTACCATGCAGGGGCCTGAACTCGAATTTGAAGCGCCTACATTCATAGTGCTGAGCGGAGCCCCCCTGGATGCCGAGCTGGATGGTGAAAAAATACAAATGGACCAGGTATATCCTGTACGTGCGGGAGCTTTGCTGACAAGCGGCCATGTACTTGAAGGATGCAGAAGCTATCTCGCCCTGAGAGGGGGGCTCCTCTCTGAAGAAAAGCTGGGCAGCCGTTCTCAGTATTTTCCAGTAACGGAGCAGCCCGCATTGAACCGGGGTATGGAAATTCCCTATAAGCCCTGCACGGAATTTGAACCCAAACTGCTCAAATGGTCTACCCCAGGCCACCTGAGGGAGATAGAGTTAAAGGTTTACCCGGCCCCCGAGTTTGACCGTCTTACTCAGAAACAAATTCAACAGCTCTTTGAAGCAGAGTTCCAGCTGGCCAAGGAGCACGACCGCATGGCCTGCCAGCTAAGTCCGCAAATTGAGGGGCATTCCATGCAAATCATTACTTCCGCTACCCTTCCCGGCACGGTGCAGCTTACACCCTCCGGCCGGTTGATGATCCTTATGCGCGATGGGCAAACCACCGGAGGTTACCCGCGCATCCTGCAATTGGATGAGGATTCCCAAAATCTTTTAAGTCAAAAAAGGTTCGGGGATAAGGTACGGTTTGTACGGATCTAAAGCTATAGTTCGCGGTAAACCTCATTAAACGGGATCCTGAAACGGGGACCGTAAACGCCTTTTTCATCCCGGATCCCACAACCAATGATCATGGTGATTTCGGCAGCTCCTGGAAGGTCTAGAGCTCTTTTTACGCGGAGGGAATCGAACCCCTCCATAGGACAGGTATCATATCCAATTGCCGCCATGGAAAGCATAAAATTCTCAGCGGCCAGAGCAGTGCTTTTATGGGCTACTATACGCATATCGGACCTTCGGACCTCCCGGTAAATTGGGCGAAACAGGCCGGTAACAGACGAGAAGACATACTTGATCCATCCCAGCAAACCGAGAAATTCGGTATACAGGGTAGGGATGAGTTTTCGATAATAATTCATCGCGAATTTTTCTCTCCGTTTCCAGGAGGTACCGCTCTTAGAACTGAACTGTTCCTTAAGGAACGCAATATTGGCATCTGCCCGCTGCTTCCAAAGATCCCGCCTGGACAGTACTACAACCATTTGTGAGGCCGTCTTCGCTGCATTCTGGTCAAAACAGCAGGCGGTAAGTCGCTGAAGCAGGTCTTCGGAAGTGACATGAACAAATTCCCAGAGCTGCATATTGCTGCTTGTAGGTGCCAGCTGGGCATTTTCCAAACACTGACGTACGCGCTTTGTATCTATGGGATCTTCTTTGAAGACGCGCACTGACCTGCGGTAGGCAATAGCTTCACTAACGGTTCGTTCCATGTTCCCTGATTTTTGCATTGCCAAGATACGCTATATGGCACGGAATGGCGCCTTGGCTGTGGGATTGTTGAATATGGTATTTTGAACGCCGTAAATATCACACAAACAGACAGTTAAAAAAATATCCCCTAGAATGAGCGCCTAAGTGCCCGAATTATCAGGAATGACGGGGTTTACAAAGCCATATCTTTGAAATTCCGGTGTATAATCCGGAAACCGTAAATCCAAAAAATGCTCAATAAATTCAGTAAAAACATTACCCAGGACCCTACACAACCTGCGGCCCAGGCGATGCTTTACGCCCTGGGCCTTAATGAAGAGGACCTGAGCAAACCCCTGGTTGGCATTGCCAGCACGGGTTATGAAGGAAATCCCTGCAACATGCACCTCAATGAACTTGCCCGGCACGTCAAAGCGGGCACGCAGCAGGGAGATCTGGTAGGGCTTATTTTCAACACCATAGGAGTGAGTGATGGGATCTCTATGGGAACCTATGGGATGCGCTATTCCCTTCCGTCACGCGATATTATTGCGGACTCCATGGAAACGGTCGTGCAGGCCATGAACTATGACGGGCTGGTCACTGTGGTGGGTTGCGACAAGAACATGCCAGGAGCCCTTATGGCGATGATAAGACTGAATCGGCCTTCCATCATGGTCTATGGGGGAACGATCGCCTCGGGATGCCTGAACAACAAAAAACTCGATGTGGTCTCTGCCTTTGAAGCCTGGGGGCAAAAAGTTGCGGGCAACATGGACGAGAAACAGTATAAAGAGGTTATTCAGCACGCCTGTCCGGGACCCGGGGCCTGTGGGGGGATGTACACTGCCAATACCATGGCTTCGGCCATCGAAGCCCTGGGGATGTCCCTGCCATACAGCAGTTCTAACCCAGCGGTAGGGGACGAGAAACACACCGATGCCTTCAAGGCTGGCGAGGCACTCCGGCATCTGCTGGAGGCGGACCTGAAACCTATGGATATCATCACCAGGGAATCCCTGGAGAACGCCGTGCGCCTGGTAGTCCTGATGGGAGGCTCTACCAATGCGGTGCTGCACTTTCTGGCCATCGCCCGGGCGGCTCAAATCCCTTTTACCCTGGAGGATTTCCAGCGTATCAGTGAACAGACGCCCTTCCTGGCAGATCTTAAGCCCAGCGGGAAATACCTCATGGAAGATGTTCACCGGGTGGGAGGCGTTCCGGCGGTCCTGAAGTTTATGCTGGACAACGGGTTGCTGCATGGGTCCTGTATGACCGTTACCGGAAAGACACTTGAAGAAAACCTGGCTGAAGTACCCCCGTTGAAGGAGGGACAACAAGTCATACATTCCCTGGATCAGCCTATAAAGGAAAACGGCCACCTTCGAATCCTTTACGGCAATCTGTCGCCCGGGGGCTCTGTGGCCAAGATCACAGGAAAGGAAGGATTGCGCTTTGAAGGCCCGGCCAGGGTATTCGAAAGCGAATTCGATGCCAATGACGGGATAGGAGCCGGGAAGGTAAAGGCCGGGGACGTGGTGGTCATCCGCTATGAAGGGCCGAAAGGGGGGCCGGGAATGCCGGAGATGCTTAAACCTACCAGTGCCATCATGGGAGCCGGGCTCGGGAAATCCGTAGCCTTGATCACTGATGGGCGATTTTCAGGGGGTACCCACGGATTTGTCGTGGGCCATGTGACTCCTGAAGCCCAGGTGGGTGGTCCCATCGCACTCCTGCAGGACGGGGATCAGATCACTATTGATGCAGAGCAGAATACGATTTCCGTTGCCTTGAGCCCTGAAGAGCTCGATAACCGAAGAAAGACCTGGGATGCCCCTGAACTTAAAGTGAAAAGGGGAAGTCTTTATAAATATGCCAAAACCGTTTCATCGGCCTCTGAGGGCTGCGTAACGGATGAAATTTAATTGTAGAAAAGGGAAGCAGCACAATATGGAAGAAGTAAAGCCTGTTGCCAAAACACAACCTGCCCAACCCACAATGCGGATTAGCGGGGCAGAAGCCATCATTCATTGCCTGATTGCTGAAGAGGTGGATGTGATGTACGGTTACCCCGGGGGTGCCATCATGCCGGTTTACGATGAACTCTATAAATTCAGGGATCAGTTGAATCACGTCTTAACCCGCCATGAACAGGCTGCGACCCATGCGGCCCAGGGATACGCCAGGTCCAGCGGAAAGGTGGGGGTGGCCATTGCCACTTCGGGCCCAGGGGCCACCAACCTGGTGACAGGACTGGCAGATGCACAAATCGATTCCACGCCCATGGTCTGCATTACCGGACAGGTCCCCAGGCATTTACTGGGTTCGGATGCCTTTCAGGAAACGGACATCATAGGGATCTCCACTCCCGTGACCAAATGGAACTATCAAATCACTAAAGCCTCTGAAATACCGAAGGTATTAGCCGAGGCGTTTTATATCGCCCGATCGGGCCGCCCGGGTCCCGTGCTGGTGGATATTACCAAGAATGCCCAATTCGAGGAACTGGATTTTACCTATAAACCCTGCAAGGGCGTACGAAGCTATGTACCCGTGCCTCAGCCTGAGCCCAAAGCTATAGAGGCTGCAGCGGAACTGATCAACAATGCCAAAAAACCATATATCGTCTACGGGCAGGGGGTGATCCTCGGAGGGGCAGAAGAAGAACTGAAGGCCCTGGTGGAAAAGGCAGGTATTCCCGCGGCGTGGACCATCCTTGGTTTGTCTGCCATGGATTCCAGTCACCCGCTTAATGTGGGCATGGTTGGCATGCATGGGAATTATGGCCCCAATGTGCTCACCAATGAATGCGATGTGCTGATCGCTATCGGAATGCGCTTTGATGATCGGGTAACGGGAAGCCTGGATACCTATGCCAAACAGGCGAAGATCATCCATTTTGAGATCGACCCGTCTGAAGTCAATAAAAATGTAGCCGTTGATGTGGCCGTCCTGGGTGATGCCAAAGAAACCCTGTCACTGTTGTTGCCGAAGATTCAGAAGAACAGCCACAGCTCCTGGAGGAAGGAATTCGACCTCAAATACGAAGAAGAATACGAGACCGTCATCCACAAAGACATACATCCGACAAAGCCCGGGCTGACTATGGGGGAGGTCATCGAGGAGATCAACGGGGCCACTGGAGAACAGGCCATTATTGTAACAGATGTGGGACAGCATCAGATGGTTACCTGCAGATATGCCAGGTTTAAACAATCCAAAAGCAATATCACCTCCGGCGGGCTCGGCACCATGGGGTTTGCGCTTCCGGCGGCCATTGGCGCTAAAATGGGCGCTATGGAACGTGAAGTCGTAGCCGTGATTGGGGATGGGGGATACCAGATGACCATTCAGGAGCTGGCTACGATCTATCAGAACAAGCTCCCGGTGAAGATCGTGGTGTTGAACAATGATTTCCTGGGAATGGTCCGCCAGTGGCAGGAGCTCTTTTTCGAACGCCGCTACGCCTCGACCGTGATGGTGAATCCGGATTTCGTGAAAATAGCGGAAGGGTATTACCTGAAGGCCCGCAGGGTAGAGAAGCGGGAGGAACTGGCGGAGGCGGTCTCTGAAATGATCGCCTCAAAGGAGCCCTACTTTCTGGAGGTCCGTGTTGAAAAAGAGGACAACGTATTTCCGATGATCCCTTCCGGGGCATCGGTCTCTGAGATCCGCCTCAAATAACGAAACCCGGTTTGACACCTTTGAAACAAATTAGATAAGCAGCATGGATAATAAATGGTTTACCATTTCAGTATATTCCGAAAACCATGTGGGATTGCTGAACCGCATTTCCGGAATATTCTTAAAGCGACATATTAATATAGAAAGCTTAAATGTTTCTAAATCAGAAATTGAAGAGGTTTCTAAGTTTACCATTGTAGTCTATACGACGGATTACTGGACCCGCCATATCGTGGCGCAGATCGAAAAGCAGATCGAGGTGATCAAGGCGTTCTACCATACGGATGAGGAAACCATCTATCAGGAGTCGGCCCTGTTTAAGATCGCTTCCCATCTGTTGTTTGACGAACGCGAAATTCAAAACATCATCAAGGAAAGCCATAGCCAGATCGTCACGGTCAGCCGGGATTTCTTTGTACTGGCAAAAACGGGGCGCAGGCACGAAATCGACCAGATGTACCACGAATTGGAGCCCTACGGCATCATGCAGTTCGTGCGGTCCGGCAGGATTGCCGTGACGAAGGCCGAAATGCAGATTACGGCCCTTTTGGAGAAGTTTCATCACGCATAAGATTTTTAAATACACTAAACAGCTATAAAGAACTAAGAAATGGCGAATTACTTCAACACCCTTTCACTGCGGGAAAAACTCGAACAACTTGGAAAATGCCGGTTCATGGAGGCCTCCGAATTTTCTGATGGGGTGGAAGCCCTGAAAGGAAAGAAGATCGTAATCGTGGGTTGCGGGGCCCAGGGCTTGAACCAGGGGCTGAACATGCGGGACTCCGGACTGGATATTTCGTATGCGCTGCGTGCTGCGGCCATCGAAGAAAAGCGGGCTTCCTACAAAAATGCCACAGAGAATGGTTTTACCGTGGGTACCTATGACGAGTTGATCCCCAATGCGGATCTGGTGATCAACCTTACCCCTGATAAGCAACACACCGCCGTGGTCGGGGCGGTCATGCCCCTGATGAAGAAAGGGGCCACATTGTCGTATTCCCATGGTTTCAACATCGTCGAAGAAGGCATGCAGGTACGGAAAGACCTTACGGTGATCATGGTGGCTCCCAAAAGCCCTGGCTCTGAGGTACGGGAGGAATACAAGCGTGGTTTTGGGGTGCCGACCCTTATTGCCGTGCACCCGGAGAACGATCCGGAGGGGAAGGGGCTGGCACAGGCCAAGGCGTATGCCGCTGCCACCGGAGGGCATAAAGCCGGGGTGCTGGAGTCTTCCTTTGTGGCCGAGGTTAAATCGGACCTCATGGGGGAACAAACCATCCTATGCGGCCTGCTGCAAACCGGTTCCATTCTGAGTTTTGACAAAATGGTGGCCGAAGGCATAGCGCCCGATTACGCGGCCAAGCTGGTTCAATACGGGTGGGAAACCATTACCGAAGGATTGAAGTACGGGGGAATCACCAATATGATGGATCGCCTTTCCAACCCGGCGAAGCTGGAGGCATTCCGGCTATCGGAGGACCTTAAGGCAATCATGCGTCCCCTGTTCAGAAAACATATGGACGATATAATGAGTGGTCATTTCTCCAGCACCATGATGGCGGACTGGGCCAATGGTGATGCAGACCTGTTGAAATGGCGAGCCGCCACAGGGGAGACCCATTTTGAGAAAACTGACGCTGGAAACCAGTCCATAAGCGAGCAGGAATACTACGATAAGGGGGTCCTTATGATAGCTTTTGTTCGGGCAGGGGTGGAGCTGGCCTATGAATCCATGACCGAATCGGGAATCATTGGGGAATCCGCTTATTATGAGTCCCTGCATGAAACCCCGCTTATCGCCAATACCATCGCGCGGAAAAAACTCTTTGAAATGAACCGGGTGATCTCCGATACGGCGGAATACGGGTGTTACCTTTTTGATCATGCCTGTAAACCACTCCTGGCCGACTTTATGAAGGGCATATCCACAGAGGTGATCGGCAAAGTATATGGAGAAGGCCAGGATAATGGCGTGGACAACGCACAGCTGATCGAGGTAAATCGATTGATACGCAACCATCCCGTCGAGGTGGTAGGGGCGCGGTTGCGGGAATCCATGACCGCCATGAAACCTGCAATCTGAACTATAGATCACGGAATCCCTGGATTCAATAAATAGCAAGATCACCATATGGAAACAACCAAGCCAATCCCACAAGCATATCAGATCGCTGAACCGATTCATCAGCAGGAATACCTGGTAAACGGGGAATTGCGAAAATGGGAAGGATCGACTTCTGAAGTGCATTCGACCATTTCTGCCCAGACGCCTTACCAGCCCACATTGCTGGGAAGCATTCCAACCATGGGAGAATCAGAGGCCATGGAAGCCCTGGAGGCTGCCCTGGAAGCCTATGACGAAGGCAAAGGGGACTGGCCAACCATGAAGGTGAGTGACCGCATCTCGTGCATGGAAACCTTTGTGAAGAAAATGGAGGAAAAGCGGGATGTGGTGGTAAACCTCCTGATGTGGGAGATTGGCAAATCCCTGCCAGATTCTGAAAAGGAATTCGACCGGACGGTTGAATATATTTACGACACCATTGAGGACTATAAGCAGCTGGACCGCAACAGTGCCCGATTCTCAAAGCACGACGGGGTATATGCGCATATCCGGAGGGGACCCCTGGGCGTTGTGCTATGCCTCGGGCCCTACAATTATCCCCTGAACGAGACCTTTGCCTTGCTGATTCCGGCGATTATCATGGGGAATACCACGATTTTCAAGCCCGCTAAACACGGCGTATTGCTCATAACGCCCTTACTGGAGGCATTTAGGGATAGCTTCCCCAAGGGGGTGGTCAATGTGCTGTTCGGCAGGGGGAGGGCCGTAGCGGCTCCCATTATGAAAACCGGCAAGGTGGACGTGCTTGCGCTTATAGGAAACAGCAAATCCGCCAATGCGCTTCAGGATCAGCACCCGAAAAGCAACCGGCTTCGACTGGTCCTGGGCCTGGAAGCCAAGAACCCAGCTATTGTGTTGCCTGATGCCGATTTGGATCTAACGATACAGGAATGCATAGCAGGTACGCTTTCCTACAACGGGCAGCGGTGTACGGCCCTGAAGATCGTTTATGTACATAAGAAGATCCGGGAGGAATTTCTGCAGAAGTTCTGCAAGGCGGTGGATGCACTGCCATTTGGAAACCCATGGGATCCCGGGGTAAAGCTCACGCCCCTTCCGGAACCCGACAAGCCGGATTACATTCAGGAACTGATCGATGATGCCCTGGCCAAGGGAGCCCGTATCCTGAACAAAAGGGGAGGGGAGCGCACGGAGAATTATATCTGGCCCGCTGTCCTGTATCCGGTTACCCCGGATATGCGCGTTTATGAAGAAGAACAATTCGGCCCGGTGATCCCGGTGGTTTCCTTTGAGAAGATTGAAGAGCCCCTGAACGATATGGCCGCGAGCAATTACGGCCAGCAGGTTAGTTTGTTCGGAAGGGATATTCAGGCCCTGGGGCCGCTGATCGATACCCTGGTAAACCTGGTTTGCCGTGTAAACCTGAACAGTTCCTGCCAGCGTGGCCCTGATGTTTATCCGTTTACCGGCCGCAAGGATTCGGCCCAATCCACTTTGAGCGTGCACGATGCCCTGAGGTCCTTTTCTATACGGACCTTTGTCGCATTTAAGGACAATTCGCTGAATGTGGAGACCGTAGAGGATTTATTGGGGTCCAGACTTTCCAACTTCATCAGCACGGAATATTTGCTTTAAGGGAACGGCCGAAAAAATCAGGCGCAAATATTGAGCATTTTCTCCGTGGCCTTTATGGCTGAAACGGTCTGGTCAGAATCCAGTCCCCGCGTAGTGAATTCACGATCCCCGTTTTCCCATGTGATCACAGTCTCGCAGAGGGCATCTGAATTAGACCCAGGAGGAATCCGAACGGCGTAGTCGGTAAGGTCGGGAAGCGGTTTTTTCAGGGTTTGGTAAATCTTCCGCAGCGCATTCATAAACGCATCGAATTGTCCGTCGCCTCGGGCATTCTCTTCATAGATTTTACCAGCGATCTCAACGGCCACTGTGGTAGTGGGCTGAAGTCCTTTGGCATGGGTCAGCACATAGGATTGGATAAATACCTGTCTTTGGGAAGTCTCACTGCCCAGCACGTCGGAGATGATATAGGGAAGGTCCTCCCGGGTGACTTTTTCCTTTTTATCCCCCAGTTCAATGATGCGGGCGGTGACCTGTTTCAGCTCTGTATCGCTTAGGGAAAGTCCCAGATCCTGTAGGTTCTTTTCAATATTCGCCTTGCCAGAGGTTTTCCCGAGTGCATACCTGCGTTTGCGCCCAAAACGCTCGGGCATCAGGTCATTGAAATACAGGTTTTTCTTGTTGTCCCCATCTGCATGGATCCCGGCCGTCTGTGTAAACACATTGTCTCCCACAATGGGTTTGTTGGCTGGAATACCGATTCCTGTAAACGCAGAAACGAGCTTGCTTACCTTGTAGAGGGCGGCTTCTTTGATGCCGATGTGCACTTCGGGAAGAAAATCGTTGATAACGGCAACCACACTTGCCAGAGGGGCATTCCCGGCCCGTTCACCCATGCCATTTACCGTTAGGTGCAATCCATGGACCCCCGCCCGAACAGCTTCCAAAACATTGGCAACGCTCAAATCGTAATCATTGTGGCCGTGGAAGTCGAAGTGCAGTGCCGGATAGCGGGTTATGATCTCATTTAGAAAAGTTCGGGATTCGTCCGGGGTCAATACCCCCAGGGTATCCGGCAGCAAGACCCGCTGCACGGGCTGGGTTTGAAGGAAGTCGAGGAATTCCATCACGTAGGACCTGGAGTTCCGCATGCCATTGCTCCAGTCTTCCAGGTAAACATTGGACTGGATCTGTAGATCAGCGGCTTGCTTCAGGCTATCGGCCACCTCCCCGAAATGGACCTCCGGGGTCTTTCGAAGCTGGTGGGTAAGATGGTTCATGGAGCCTTTGGTCAGCAGGTTTTGGGTGATGGCGCCTGCCTTTTGTATCCAGTCCAAGGACGCCCCCTGATCCACAAAGCTCAATACCTCCACCTGCCTGAGCAATTCGGCCTCTTTGGCCCATTTGGTGATCTGACGGACCGATTCAAATTCCCCCTCTGAAACACGGGCGGAAGCCACTTCGATCCGGTCTACCTTGAGTTCCTCCAGCAGGAGGCGGGCCAGGGTTAGTTTCTCGGGGGCCGTAAAAGAGACTCCTGAGGTCTGTTCCCCATCCCTGAGGGTGGTATCCATGATCTCTATACGCCGGGGGGCCATAGTATCCTATTTATTTCGGTTGTCAGAACTATAATGGGGTGTTGACCGCGAAGGACTCTATTTCCGCTTTCATGTTGAGCAGATAATCGATATCATCGAACCCGTTCAGCATATTTTGTTTTTTATAGCCATTGATCTCGAAGGTTTCTTCCTCCTGGCTGCCCAGGATGCGAATGGTCTGTGCGGGGAGGTCCACTTCGAGCGCTGTATTGGGGTCGGCCTCTATGGCCTGAAAGATCTTTTGCAGAAATTCGGGACTTACCTGCACGGGCAGGACCCCTACATTGAGGCAGTTGTTGCGAAAGATGTCTGCGAAGAAGCTGGAGACCACGCACCGAAAGCCATAGTCATAAACTGCCCAGGCTGCATGTTCCCTGGAGGACCCGGAGCCGAAATTCTTTCCTCCCACAAGGATCTTTCCGCCATACAGGGGGTTGTTGAGCACAAAATGCTCCTTAGGCGTGTTGTCTGGATTATAGCGCCAATCCCTGAAGAGGTTATCCCCAAAACCTTTTCGCTCCGTGGCCTTCAGGAAGCGCGCAGGGATGATCTGGTCTGTATCCACATTCTCAATGGGCAGTGGAACCGCCGTGCTTTTCAGTATATTGAATTTATCGTAAGCCATATCTCAGCAATTCCAATGTTAAACTAATACTTCACTTAATAATTCCCTGGGATCTGTAACCACACCCGTTACTGCTGCCGCAGCTGCGACAAGTGGACTGGCTAAAAGGGTTCTGGCCCCGGGGCCCTGACGACCTTCAAAATTGCGATTGGAGGTGCTGACGGCGTATTTACCGGCCGGGATCTTATCATCGTTCATGGCAAGGCAGGCGGAACATCCGGGTTCACGAAGCTCAAAACCGGCCTCTTGCAGTATATCCAGTATTCCTTCTTCCCGCACCGATTGTTCTACCTTGTGGGACCCCGGCACCAGCCATGCGGTCACGTGTGGCGCTTTTTTGCGCCCCTTGACGATACTGGCAAAGGCCCTGAAATCCTCAATCCGGCCATTGGTACAGCTTCCCAGGAAAACAAAATCGATCTTCTTGCCCAGCATGGTTTCCCCTTCATGGAAATCCATATAATCAAGGGATTTACGGTAAGTGGAAACGCCGCCTTCCACCTGGTCGGCATGCGGTATTGACCCGTTGATCCCAACCCCCATTCCCGGGTTGGTCCCGTAGGTTATCATGGGGGCGATTTTATTCCCGTCAAACACGACGTCCTTGTCGAATTCAGCTTCCGGATCTGAGAAAAGGGTTTTCCAGTATTCCATCGTTCGATCCCATGCTTCGCCTTTGGGGGCAAATTCCCTTCCCTTGATATAGTCAAAGGTCTTCTCGTCCGGAGCGATCATACCCCCCCGGGCTCCCATTTCGATACTGAGGTTGCATACCGTCATTCTTCCTTCCATACTCATATCACGGAATACCTGGCCTGCGTACTCGACAAAATAGCCCGTGGCCCCTGAGGTGGAAAGCTGTGATATGATAAACAGGGCGACATCCTTTGGTGTGACTCCTGCACTTAATTCCCCATCTATTGTTATTCGCATCCTTTTGGGCTTTGGCTGCATAATACACTGGGAAGCCAGAACCATCTCCACTTCTGACGTTCCGATCCCAAATGCGATAGCCCCAAACGCCCCATGGGTGGAGGTATGGGAATCTCCGCACACGATCGTAGCTCCCGGTAGGGTGATCCCGTTCTCGGGCCCGATCACATGGACGATGCCGTTTTTTTCATGCCCCAGCCCCCAATACGGGATACCGTGCTGGTTTGCGTTTTGTTCCAGTGCCTTTAGCTGGTTGGCGGAGAGGGGGTCCTGTACGGGCAAATGCTGGTTTCGGGTGGGGGTGTTGTGATCTGCCGTGGCGAAGGTTCGCCCAGGGTAGAGGACCGGAATGTTTCGCTGCTTCAACCCGAGAAAGGCTACCGGACTGGTAACCTCATGGACCAGGTGACGATCAATAAAAAGGACATCGGGTCCATTTTCTACCTTACGTACTACATGTGAATCCCAAACTTTGTCAAAAAGGGTTTTATGCATGATGATCAATCATTTTCCATTTAAAAATCCAACGGACAAAACTAGTAATGATCCTTCCGGGCGAAAAAAGGAATGAAAACAAATTACGATGTCCAAAAGGGGTATGGAAGAAACCTGCTGATGTAATCCCCGGGTCTTTCGGGAGCCTTAAACCTTCAGACCCTTTGTCGTAAAGGCCTTCGCGCAAAAACAAGGCCTTAATAACAGTCTCCTATCAGACCTTAGCTGATATGATCCCAGATATTTCTGAAGACGTCCATCTGCAGCATATTATCCCGCACCATCCTGTGCTTCTTATCGGTGAGGCCCGGATCTTCCTTCAGGAGCATGGCTGCATAGTGTCTTGCAGTACTTAGGATATCCCGGTCTTTGACCACGTCGGCGATCCTGAGGTTCAGCAATCCGCTTTGTTGGGTTCCCATGAGATCCCCGGGACCCCTGAGCTTGAGATCTGTCTCGGCGATCTCAAAACCGTCGTTGGTCCGAACCATGGTCTGTAGGCGGGTCTGGGCATCTTCAGAGAGCTTGGTACCACTGATCAGGATACAGAAACTCTGTTCACCTCCGCGTCCCACCCGGCCGCGAAGCTGATGGAGCTGCGAGAGGCCAAATCGCTCGGCGCTTTCAATCACCATCACCGTGGCATTCGGGACATTTACACCTACCTCGATCACTGTAGTGGCGACCATGATCTGGGTTTTTCCAGCTGCAAACCGCTGCATTTCAAACTCCTTGTCCTGGGACTTCATCTTCCCATGGACGATGGAAATCTGGTACTCGGGGGTGGGAAATTCACGGCTGATGCTTTCATACCCGTCCATAAGATCCTTGTAATCCAATGCCTCGGATTCCTGGATCAGCGGGTAGACCACATATACCTGCCGCCCCTTTGCAATTTCCTCCCTGAGAAATCCAAATACCCGTAACCGATCCGAATCCCTTCGGTGCACTGTCCTGACCGGTTTACGTCCCGGGGGCAATTCATCGATCACACTGATGTCTAAGTCCCCGTAAAGGCTCATGGCCAGGGTCCGGGGGATGGGGGTGGCCGTCATGACCAGAATATGGGGGGGGACCTGGTTTTTTTTCCACATCCGTGCCCGCTGGGCTACCCCAAACCTGTGCTGTTCGTCAATGATGGCCAGACCCAGGTTCTCAAAGCGCACCTGTTCCTCAAATACGGCATGGGTACCTACCAGGATAGGGAGGTCCCCCGATTGCAGCCCTTCATGTATGGGCTTTCGATCCCGCTTTTTAACGGACCCGGTCAGCAGGGCCACGCCAATTCCCATGGGTTGCAACAGGGCGTGTACGGACTGATAGTGCTGTTGGGCAAGGATTTCTGTAGGGGCTACAAGGCAGGCCTGATACCCATTATCCAGGGCTAAAAGCATGGTCATCACTGCCACAATGGTCTTCCCGGACCCTACATCCCCCTGTAACAATCGGTTCATCTGGGCATGACTCCCAAGGTCTGCCCGAATTTCTTTCATCACCCTTTTCTGTGCCCCGGTGAGTTCAAACGGGAGGTGCTGGTTGTAAAACGCATTGAATTTCGAACCCACGGCTTCAAAGAGCAGTCCTTTGATCCGGGTTTTACGCTGCATTTTCTTGCTGAGCAGTGCAAGCTGAATGTAATAGAATTCTTCGAACTTCAGCCTAAAGCGGGCACGGGCCAGGGACTGTTGGGAATCTGGAAAATGGATCTGTTCCAAAGCTTTTTGCTTCCCCATCAAGTGCAGGCTCTCACAGAGTTCCCCTGGCAGTGTTTCCCGAACAAGGCCATCCGTTTCAGTAAGGATCTTCTGTACCCACTGCGATAAGAGGCGGTTGGTAATGCCATTCTGGCCGAGTTTTTCCGTAGAGGGGTACACCGGCTGCATTTTAATGCGCTTTTGTTCTTTGAATTTGCCAGCCAGTTCCATTTCAGGATGCGGCATGGAAAACTTGCCATTGAACCAGTTGGCACGTCCAAAAACGACATAGGGCTCATTGAGCTTAAGGCGCTCACGGAACCATTGCTGGGCTCTGAACCATACGAGTTCCATTTCCCCTGTATCGTCCACAAAGGTGGCGACCAGGCGCTTTCCCCTTTTTTGGGCCACAGTCTTCAGGTGAACAATCCTGCCGATGATCTGTACGTCAGAATGACTTCGTTCCAGTTCAGCTATTTTGTAAAACCGCGTTTTATCGATGTATCGGTTTGGAAAGTGGAACAGCAGGTCCCAGTAGGTCCCGATCCCCAGCTCACGAGACAGGAGGCTGGCCCTTCCGGGGCCTACCCCTTTCATATACGTTATGGGTGTGCTAAGCTTGTCGGATTGCATCGATCTAATTTACATCGATCCATATGGACCTGCAACCCGGTAAAGTACTAAATTTGAAAGATGCGTTACCTGAACCCCTCCTGCATACCGAACCCCTGGCACCTGGCCGTGACTGTTTTCTTTGTCGTCATGGCCATGTATGCCGGGCAACCCCGGCCGGACTTTATCCGGGGTCATATCGAGGTCCGCCCGGACCCGTTTAAAAAAACCATATCGGGCCAGGTACATTATTCCCTTATTGCGGAACACCCGCTGGACAGTATTTCTTTGGATGCCCAAAACATGCGCTACCAAAAGGTGGAGCTCAACGGGTCCCCGGTGCAGTTCACGGCCACTTCTGAGCACTTGGTGCTTCAGGGACCCTTGCCGGCCGGTGAACACAAACTTTTGATCTCCTATGAGGCTTCTCCGGCTCAGGCCCTTTATTTTATCGGCTGGGAGGATGATATTGAGGGAAATGAACAAATCTGGACCCAGGGGCAGGGCAAGGGAAGCAGCCACTGGGTCCCGGTGGTGGAACGCATGGATGAAAAAGTTGAATTTGATCTTACGGTGCACATGGACAAGGCATATCAGGTGATCGCCAACGGCACCCTGTCCGATAAGACCATGGAGGATGGCCTGGTGCGTTGGGATTTCAATATGGACCATCCTATGAGCAGCTACCTCCTGGCATTCGCCGTGGGCAGTTTTGATCATTTGGAAGACGCTTCCTCCTCCGGGGTGCCTCTGAAATTATACTTCCCTGCAGGGGAGCTGGAAAAGGCACGATGGACGTATCGCTTCAGTCGGGAAATTTTTGATCTTCTGGAGAAGGATATCGGCCTGCCCTATCCCTGGGGGGATTACAAACAGGTTCCGGTTTCCGATTTCCTGTATGCCGGGATGGAAAATACGGGAGCCACATTTTTTGCGGATCGATATTTCGTGGATTCCATTGGATTCCAGGATGAGAATTATATCAATATCAATGCACATGAGCTTGCCCACCAGTGGTTCGGAAACCTGGTCACTGAAAAGGATGCCTCCCATCACTGGCTTCATGAAGGTTTCGCTACATTTTATGCCTACCGGGCGGAAGCATGGCTAATAGGTGAAACCCATGTGTTCTGGAAACTCTTTGATACCGCCATGGCGCTTTCAGAAATGAATGCGAAAGGCCAGGGGGAATCCCTGATCGATCCAAAGGCCAGTAGTCTAACCTTCTATGAGAAAGGGGCATGGGCTTTATTGATTTTACAGGAAGAGGTAGGCGAGGCGGCCTTCAAAAAAGGCGTTCAGGAATTTCTTACGACCTATTCCTTCGGAAGTGCCACCGTGGAGGACTTTCTGAAAGTGATGCAAGTTGCGTCTGGCAAATCCCTGTCAGATTTTCGACAGACCTGGCTGGAAGCACCTACATTCCCGCAGGAAACAGCTCTTGGATATCTCAGCAGGCGTGACGCTTCCATAAGGGCCTTTCAGGAGCTCCGGCAGCGGGAGGAATCAGGTCCTGTGATGGACGCTACTGCCCTGAAGCAGGCTTGGGACGCCCATAAGGTGCCTGAATACCGTGAACACTTAATTCATACTTACAGGGATCTGGTACCC
The DNA here is from genome assembly GCA_965601625.1 of uncultured Flavobacteriaceae bacterium. Classification (GTDB taxonomy): domain Bacteria; phylum Bacteroidota; class Bacteroidia; order Flavobacteriales; family Flavobacteriaceae; genus Robiginitalea. The sequence continues at coordinate 45,685 of CBFCWO010000006.1, forward strand.
CGCCCCTTGCTGGAACACATGTTTGAAACATGCGACCTGCCGGTTTGCAAGGCCTTGCTGTCCACCACCCCTGAATTGGAAGCCTGGATGATCCCCCCTGTTGCAGCATGGCTGGATGCCCCGAGCTATGACCTTCGGGAAGCGGCCCTATTCAGGTTATGGGTAGCCAATCCTGAGGCAAGGCAGCAATACCTGCAGCGCATAGCTGAAAACGGCAGTTTATCTGACATCAGGTTGCAGCAATTGTGGTGGCTCCTTTCGGCATTTACGGACCCGCAGACGGACCCTGAATTGAAGCAAACCTATTGGGAAGCACTCAGAAGGACCACCGGACCGGGTTATTCCTGGGAAATAAGACAGAATGGATTTGCCATGCTCTACGAGGTGCGCGGCCTGGATACCCGGAATGTCAGGGACCTGATCCAATCTACGGAACACCATAGCTGGCAATACCGAAAATTCGCCCGGGATCTTTTTGAAAGGATCCTTGAAGAAACCGAAAACCGGGAGGCGCTTTGGGGGATCATCAGATCCTTTCCCAGGGCGGCTTATGGGTTTGTCTACACAAAAATGGAGGAATCATGAAAGCGCTGGTTATTTCAGGAGGGGGGAGCAAGGGTGCCTTTGCAGGCGGGGTGGCTCAATACCTCCTGGAGGAAAGGCAAAAACAATACGACCTGTTCCTGGGCACTTCAACAGGGAGTTTGCTGATTACCCACCTGGCGCTGAAAAAAATTGCAAAGATCAGGAAGGTCTATACTTCGGTAACGCAAAACAGCATTTTCAGCAACTGTCCTTTTACCATCCAGCGCAAATACGGCATCGCGACGATCGGCATCAATCACTGGAACGTGTTGCGGAATTTCATCCGTGGGAGCAATACCTTCGGTGAGAGCCATAATTTGCTAACGCTCATCCGGGAAACCATTACGCCAGAGGAATTCCGGGCTATTCAGGAATCCCCTGTAAAACTTTTGGTAACCGTGTCGAATCTTTCCCTAAATCGGGTAGAGTACAAATCCATCGATAAATGCAGTTACGATGATTTTTGTGAATGGGTGTGGATCTCCTGCAACTATATTCCCTTTATGAGCCTGGTGCGCAAAAATGGATGTGAATATGCAGACGGGGGCCTTGGGAGCATGGTACCAATAGAGGAGGCGATCGATCGGGGAGCGCGGGAGGTCGATGCCATCATCCTCCACACGGAAGTCTCACACCTAAACCGGATGCCTTCCCGAAACCCTTTTTCCATGCTTACGAACATGTTCGGCTTTATGCTGGACCGCATTGAAGAGCAGAACATCAAGATTGGCAAGTTCACGGCCAATCATCACGGGGCCATCATAAATTTCTATTATACCCCCACCATCCTCACCACCAACTCCCTTGTTTTTGACAGGGATCAGATGACCAAATGGTGGAAAAGCGGATTTCTCTATGCCGCATCCCGCAGTGAGGAAAGCAGTGAACTGGAGCTCGACTAGTCCCTACCAAAGGGCTCCGATTTCCTTTTTTACATAGGAAAGAGCCGTTGCCGAGGGGGAGGCTTTCTCCATCGTATCGCTCAGGAGGTCTTCCCGCAGCTTATCCGCACTGTCGGATTCACTCATTGAAGTTTTGCGGATGGCCTGTATGGTAGCATTTTTGGCAGCCTTGATTACATTCCAGCATTCATCCGTCATATAGATTTGCTGGGAAAGATTATGCTCAAACTCATTTTCGATATTGCGGATAAGCAGGTTCTCGTATTCCGTTTTATCTGCCGATTTCGGCCCAACGCGCACTACAAGGTTGGTGATGGAAATGCGCTCCAGGAAAAGGGCCATACGCTCATAGGCCTGGAGGCGGATGGGCAAAGTGTCTTTTTGGGTGTCCTGGTGCAGGAGGTATCGTCTTCTGCCTTCTTCATTGCGGGTATGCAATCTGAAAAAATAAAAGGCCACTACTCCGGTAACCACCGCTGGAAGGAGATAGGCAAAGAGTTGAAGGATGTCTGCTCCGCTCATTTAGGTTGGGTTTAGTTGGGTTTCGTCAAATTAAACGAAAGATACGATCAAAAAGTATCTGCTACCTGTGAGAACCTTTTCGCCTAGTTTTTGAACTCCGTTTTAACATACTGGTAGAACTTGCGGTAATCCGGATGCAGGAGGATATCCACGCCCTCACTGAAGTTTCCATCCCTTCCCCGTGCATACATACGGGTTTCGGGAATGCCGAAGTCGGTCCTCAGCGCATTCATGACCGAGGTGGCCTGTAGTGCGGCCAGATTGAGGTCCCCGGTCATGGACAATCCGTCCACGCTGATCCCAAAATCCGGATAGGCTTTTAAAAGGTTCGCCACCCGATTGAGCCAGGCCTTCCCTTCTTCGGTGAGCTCAGTCCCGGTGTCACTTCCAAAAAGTTCCGTAAGGCCGCCAGAGATAACCAGGCTTCCTGCCGAGACCTTCAGCTGGGTGTTTGCGCCCAGGGTGCCTTTGGCATCGGTCAACAGGGCAATAATCGTAGAATCATTGCTGCTGATATTGTCCACGATGCCTTTTAACTGTTGTTCCCGGGCATTCAGCGACCCCAGTGCCTGATTCAGGGCTGCAGAATTCTTATTGGACACATCGGCAAAATTTCCCAGGTTCTCAAGCAGCGTATTGTTGGCTTCCTTGAGTTCATTTACCTGTTGCTCATATGATTCAGCCCTGGTCAGGCTCGCTTTCTCACTTGCCTGGGACTGCGCAAGGGAGTTCTGCAGCCCCCGGACTTGAGATTCCAAACTGTCGATCTGTTTGATTAGGTCGGATTTGCGCTGCCCAGCTACATTCATGCTCGTAATAAGCAGTAGCAGGATCATGCACCAGGGCGTAGTAATGGGTAGGGTAGTTCTGATCATGTGCCAAATGTAATTTTGGGCAAATATACACCGCTAAGCCCTAACCGGAAAGCCTGATGATCATACAGGTATATTCCAAAGCAATCAGCAGTGCGTCGCGTTTGATAAAAGGGAACCGTAAGGACGGGATTTCTAACCGCGACTAAGGTAATCCAGGCTGAGCTCCGTCAGGGCCTTCACGCCTAAGATCAGCCCATCCTCGTCGATCATAAAATCAGGGGTATGGTGTGGATAAGGCTCCTTGTTCCCCGGAGTCATCCCTCCGAGGAAGAAGAAAAACCCAGGGACCTCCCGCTGGAAATAGGAAAAATCCTCTGCACCGGTAACCGCTTTCTGGGTCTGTACGTTTTCTTTTCCGGCGACCCGATCCAGGGTGGGAATCATGCCGGCCACCAAATCGGGATCATTGTAGGTAATGTCTGTGGCATCCCTGATCTCGATGCTGGCTTCTCCTCCATAAGCTTCGGCAATGGCGGGAACCATCTCCATCATCCTTTGGTTGATATGGTCTTTCATGTCATAATCCAGGGTTCTGATGGTTCCGATCATTTCAGCACTTTCCGGAATAATGTTAAACCGTACACCGCTTTTTATCTTGCCCACCGTAATCACGGCCGCTTCATTGGTCAGATTAGCTTCCCGACTGATGATCGTTTGCAGGCCATCGATGATCTTTGCGCTGATCAGGATGGGGTCAACCCCGGACCATGGCTGCGATCCGTGACTTTGCTTTCCCTTTACCTTTATAGTGAAGCTCTGGGCAGCGGCCATGGTACCCCCTGACTTGTACCTGATCACCCCCACAGGGGTCTGGGAGTTGATATGCAGGCCGAAAATGGCATCTACATCGGGGTTTTTCAGAACCCCTTCTTTGACCATCAGGAGCGCACCACCTTCTTCTCCGGGGGGAGGCCCCTCCTCGGCAGGCTGGAAGATAAACTTCACGCTACCCCGGATCTTGTCTTTGTTCCTGGAGAGCACCTCGGCCACGCCCATAAGGATGGCGGTATGGGTGTCGTGCCCGCAGGCGTGCATCACCCCTACATTTTCACCCAGGAATTCAGCGGTGACCTCGGAACGGAAAGGCAAAGCATTTCGCTCGGCTACCGGCAGGGCATCGATGTCCGCTCTGAGGGCTACCACCTTGCCTGGTTGGGATCCCTTGAGGATTCCCACCACGCCCGTATGGGCAACCCCGGTTTGCACTTCTATCCCCAGGGAAGTCAGGTGGGCCGCAATTTTCTCTGCAGTTTTGAATTCGCGATTGGAAAGCTCCGGAAACTGGTGAATGTCACGCCTCCATTCGATCACTTTGGGTTCTACGGCCCGGTAGTCGGAGTCGAGCTTCCAGTCCTGGGCCGAAGCGGACAGTCCGGATAACAGTATTGCGGTAAAAAGGAATTTTTTCATGGTTCGAGAATTAGAATTTTATCAGTCGGTATCCCTGGTCCTGTAACTGGATCAGGGCAGTCATGGCAGAAAGTGATAATTGCACACCCTCCACAGTATTTTCAATAGGTACTTTCCGGGCTATGGAGGATTGTCCGCAGAACAGGATATCTGCGCCTGCCTCCATGAGCTGCTTTAAAAGCGGGCCATTTGGGTTGGGTATTCCGAAGGCCTCCTTGTAGGCCTCATCATTCAACAGGTCCATACTCGCTTTGTTGTGCACCACCAGGGCCACTTTCATCCGCTCGGGAGCTACTCCATTCTGTGCATGCATATTGAGAAAGCGGGCTGCCGTTTCCATCCATGGATTCACCTGTGTCTTGTCCTCCGGGCTGTTCATTACATCGAAGACGGCTTTGTACATCTTGGAGGTGTCGGTGGGATAGGTGGCATTCGGAATCTCCCAGACAGGGCCAAAATCGGGAATGACCGGGCCAGTTTTAGCCTTCTGGGCGACTATTGGCAGGGTAGTAATACAAAGGAATAAAAGAATAGGTTTATGGAATATCATAGGCTTACGCTGAGTCTGGGCTTAAATATATTCAAAAAGGCCTAATCCGGATAGGTCATGTTCATAAATCGCCAGGGAGTAGGTTTGAGGTTGCAGTGAATAATGGCTAACTTCAGCCCCTGGAATAATTTCTTCAACCCATGTACCTGGAGGATCTAAACGACGCACAGAAAGCACCAGTCCTGCATAAGGAAGGCCCCCTTATGGTCATAGCCGGAGCAGGATCGGGAAAGACGCGCGTACTCACGTATCGGATTGCACATCTGATGCATCAGGGGGTTGACGCCTTCAATATCCTTGCCCTCACGTTTACCAACAAGGCAGCCAGGGAAATGAAGAAACGGATTGCGGATCTGGTAGGTGGTTCAGAAGCCAAAAACCTCTGGATGGGAACCTTCCATTCTATTTTTGCAAGATTGTTGCGTTACGATGGGGACAAACTTGGGTACCCCAGTAATTTCACCATTTATGACACCCAGGATTCCCAGCGGCTGATCTCTTCCATCATCAAGGAAATGGGGCTGGACAAGGATGTTTATAAATACAAACAGGTCCAGCAGCGCATCTCCTCCTACAAAAACAGCTTGATTACCGTTAAGGCCTATTTTCAGAATCCCGAGCTGCAGGAAGCCGATGCCATGGCAAAGCGCCCGCGCCTCGGGGAGATCTATCAGAACTATGTGGACCGCTGCTTTAAGGCCGGCGCCATGGATTTTGACGACCTGCTGCTGAGGACCAACGAGCTCCTGGCAAGGTTCCCGGAAGTCCTAATGAAATACCAGGAGCGGTTTCGATATATCCTGGTGGATGAGTATCAGGATACGAACCACTCCCAGTATCTAATTGTAAGAGCCCTTGCGGACCGGTATCAGAACATCTGCGTAGTGGGTGACGATGCCCAGAGTATCTACTCCTTCAGAGGGGCCAACATCAGCAACATCCTCAACTTCCAGAGGGATTATGATGAGGTGTCTGTATACCGGCTGGAACAGAATTACCGGTCGACAAAGAACATCGTGCAGGCCGCCAACAGCATCATTGCCAACAACAAAAACCAGCTGGAAAAAGTGGTATGGACGGCCAATGAAGAAGGTTCCAAGATCCGGTTGCACCGCAGTCCGACGGATGCAGAAGAAGGCCGGTATGTGGCCGGTTCCATTTTTGAGAACAAAATGCAGCTTCAATTGCCCAATGGAGCCTTTGCCGTTTTGTACAGGACGAATTCCCAGTCCAGAGCCATTGAAGATGCCCTTCGAAAACGAGATATCCCCTACAGAATCTATGGAGGACTCTCTTTCTATCAACGAAAGGAGATTAAGGATGTGCTCGCCTATCTTCGATTGGTCATCAACCCCGGAGATGAAGAAGCCCTGAAACGGGTGATCAATTTTCCAGCCCGGGGCATAGGGCAGACCACGGTCGACAAGCTTACCGTAGCTGCAAATCAGTACGGACAGACGATTTTCCAGATCATGGAGAATTTGGGGGGTATAGAGATCAAGATAAATAGCGGAACCCGCCGTAAGCTTGAGGATTTCGTAACCATGATCCGGAGTTTTCAAATCCTTAACCGGGATGCAGATGCGTTTGTATTGGCAGAGCATGTGGCCAAAAAATCCGGCCTTTTGATCGAATTCAAGAAGGACGGTACTCCAGAAGGGATTGCCCGGATGGAAAACATTGAGGAATTGCTAAACGGGATCAAGGATTTCGTGGAGGGTCAGAAAGAGCTTGCGGATGCTCAGGGCAATCTTACGGAGTTCCTCGAAGATGTGGCCCTTGCCACAGACCTGGATATGGACAAAGGGGATGACGACCGGGTGGCGCTGATGACCATACACCTGGCCAAGGGGCTGGAGTTTCCGTATGTATATATCGTAGGGATGGAGGAGGACCTCTTCCCCTCGGCCATGAGCATGAACACGCGCAGTGAGCTGGAGGAAGAAAGGCGTTTGTTCTACGTTGCCCTGACACGTGCTGAGAAGCAGGCCTACCTTACATATACGCAAAACCGGTACCGGTGGGGAAAGCTCATCGATGCGGAACCAAGCCGTTTCCTGCAGGAGATCGACGAGCAGTATGTCGATAATCTCACTCCGGTGGAAACCCACCAGTTCAGATCGCTATTGAACGCAGACATCTTTGGAGATGTAGACAAAAGCAAACTGAGACAAAAGAAGCCCATCCGGGGAAAGGCTCCTGCAGGGAACGGCCCCACGGAAAACCAGTTGCGCAGACTGCGGAAGATCAAGCCGCAACTAGGGCATCCTAATGGAGTGGATGCCCCCGCAGCCATTGATTTAAAAGAAGGAAGCCTGGTAGACCATTCCAGGTTTGGAAAAGGAACGGTACTGAAAGTTGAAGGAGCGGGCAACGACCGCAAAGCTGAAATCCGTTTTGAACGGGGGGATGTCAAAAAACTGCTTCTCCGCTTTGCCAAACTACGTTTGCTGGAACCGTAACGCCAAAAATACGAGCTGGAGTAAATTTTTTGATATCAGAAGCTTACCTAATAAGCATGCCATGGCTGAAATGATTAGGATCTACGAGGAAAATCCCAACCCGAAGGCCGTAGGCCGCGTTGTGGATGTACTCCGGAATGGGGGGCTTGTCATTTACCCAACAGACACCGTTTACGGTTTGGGGTGTGACATAACCAATTCGCGGGCCCTGGAAAGGCTGGCCCGTTTGAAGGGCGTTAAGCTGCAGAAAGCCAACTGGTCATTCATCTGCCCCGACCTGAGCAACCTTTCCGACTACGCCCGGCAAATAGATACGGCAACGTTCAAGATATTGAAAAGAGCCCTCCCGGGCCCATATACCTTTATCCTGCCTGGAAGCAATAAGTTGCCTAAGGATTTTAAGAAAAAGAAGACCGTGGGCATTCGGGTGCCCGACAATGGGATAGCGCAGGCATTGGTGCAATCATTGGGGCATCCCATCGTTTCCACCTCTATCCGGGATGAAGATGATATCCTGGAGTATACTACAGATCCGGAGCTGATCTTCGAGAAATGGAAGAATACCGTAGATGTAGTGGTTGACGGGGGCTATGGTGGGAATGTTGCCTCAACTGTGATCGATCTTTCCGGAGCGGAGCCCGAAGTTTTGAGGGAAGGCAAGGGAGACCTCAGCATCCTGTAAAAAAGAAAAACCCCGCAAGTCCATTGCGGGGTTTCCCAAATGCTATATCCGATCTTTATCGGTTTATTTCAGGATCTTGCATTCCTTCTTCGATCATATTGTAGAACTGATCCAGTTTTGGAAGGACTACGATACGGGTCCGACGATTTTTAGACCTGTTTTCACCTGTGTCATTGCTAACCAGGGGAATGTAATAGCTGCGCCCTGCTGCGGTCATCCTCGCGGGATCGACCTTGAAATCGTTTTGCAGCACACGTACCACTGAAGTGGCCCGCTTCACACTCAGATCCCAGTTGTCCAGGAGGACACCACTTCGGTAGGGTACATTATCCGTGTGACCTTCTACCATAAACTCAAAGTCAGGCTTGTTGTTGACCACTTTGGCGACCTTCCCGAGCACCTGCTTGGCGGCATTGGTTACCGTGTAGCTTCCACTGCGGAAGAGCAACTTGTCTGAGATGGAAATAAATACAACACCTTTTTCCACGCTGACTTCGATATCCTCGTCGTCCAGGTTGCCAAGAACCCCTTTCAGGCTCTGTACCAGGGCGAGATTGACAGAATCACGTCGCGTTACGGCATCCTGCAACTTGCGGATGGTAAGGTCCTTTTCTTTAAGGCTTTCAAGGGATTTCTCAAGGTTGTCTGCTCCCTTGGCCGTCAGGGTAGTGAGGTTCCCCATGTTATTGATCAATTCCTGATTGTTGGCTTTCAGAAATGCATTTTCGTCCTGCAGTGTTTTAAGCTGGGCATCCGCGGTAGCTTTTTCCTCAATACAAGTGTTCAACTTGACAGTGGCTGAATTCAGCAGGTCCTGAGTTTCTTTCTGCTTGGCCTCCAGATCAGCGTATTTCTTTTGAGAAACGCAGGAGGAAAGCACCAGTGCAAGCCCCAGGCTGCCTATTATCCATTTTTTCATAATCGTGTAATAATTTAGAGTTGTTAGAAGTTCGTTACATTCAGGCTTCTACAAAATTAACAAATGTCCCTCCCACTTGGTCAAGACTCCGTTAATTTTTTAATAAAATACCAAATGTCCTTATCCTACGTACGTAATAGGACCATACGATGGATGTCGTCTCATAGTATTTTTCCACAAATCGGACCTTTTCCCGTTTGCGGATCATTTTGAAGTAATGCCGGTAATAACTCAGGTGCGCCCTCAACACCGCCCACATGTGCCTGAATCTCAACTGGAAGAGGAAACGGAGAGCCGCCACGCCATCTAAGACCAACCGGCACAGTATTATGGGAAAGGCTTTTTTCCGGGGGAGGTTCTTGGTAATGGAATAGAGGGAGTTCCTGAAATTCAGGAAGGTTTTCCTGGGATTCATATTGCTGAGCGTGGATCCTCCCATATGGAACACTTCTGAGGCCCCCACATAGAAAACCTTGTAACCATGGTTATGGGCACGCCAGCACAGGTCTACTTCTTCCTGATGCGCAAAATAGTCCGAATCAAACCCGCCCAATTCCCAGAATACATCTTTCCGGATAAACATGCAGGCCCCGGTAGCCCAGAAAATCTCCCGTGTGTCGTTGTATTGCCCTGTATCCCGCTCAAGGCTTTGAAAAATACGTCCCCTGCAGAAAGGGTATCCCAAAAGGTCAATGAAGCCCCCCCCAGCTCCCGCATACTCAAAACGATCCGGATCCTTGAGGTCCTTGATCTTCGGTTGAACGATTCCAACCTCAGGGCGCGATTTCATCAACCCCAGGATCGGATCCAACCAGCCCTGGGTGACTTCCACATCGGAGTTCAGCAGGCAGTATACATCAGCCTCCACGGCTTTCAGGGCGGCGTTGTAGCCCCCGGCAAACCCGAGGTTGCCTTCATTTTGAAGCAGTCTGATCTGCGGATAGTGTTCCCGCACAAAGTCGACAGAATCGTCTGTGGAAGCATTGTCAGCCACGATCAGTTCTGCACCCGGGCTGTGTTCCACCACGGAGGGCAGGAAGCGCTGGAGCAACTCTTTTCCATTCCAGTTCAGGATCACAATGGCGATTGAGGACATAAAAGTGCGCGATGGACTTTGGGCTGTAAAATTCGAAAGGGGACAAAGTAACTAAATATTTTAGAAACGGATAGGTGATACTTCCTTTGGAAGCCTCAATCTGACCTGATATACTCCGGAAGGTCCTCCAGGAAGGTATATTGCTGATTTGTGTAGTCCATTTGACAGTAGTAGTGTTGCATCCCGTTGGTAACCATCAGAAATTCAGCTCTGGCCTGCCAGTTATAGCGCGCGATCTGATCGAATACCCCCTGATCGATCTTTACCGACGGGGCTTTGCATTCCACCAATAGCAAAATGCTGCCATCGGGGTGGCAAACAGCGAGATCAATTCGCTTTTCCATTCCCTCTACCACTAATCTGCGCTCCACCAGGATACGTCCCGGCGGATATTTTTTGTTCTCAATAATAAAATGCAGGCTGTGCTGGCGCACCCATTCCTCGGGGGTGAGCAACACGTATTTCTTCCGGACCACATCAAAGACCTGAGGTTTATTTTCCCTACTTTTGGTTCGCAAGGGATAGGGAGGAAAATTGAGCCTTTTCATGTACCGTGGAGTCTTGTAAAAGATGGATGAAGTAAAGAAGATTATAGAAGAAATACAAAAGGGAAATCCTGCACCCATCTATTTTTTGATGGGGGAGGAGCCATATTATATCGATCGCATCGCGGCATATATTGAACAAAACATCCTGTCTGAAGAAGAGAAAGGATTCAATCAGATGGTCCTCTACGGCAAAGAGGTAAGTGTTGATGAAATCATCTCCAATGCCAAACGGTTCCCGATGATGGCGGAACACCAGGTCGTTATTGTTCGCGAAGCACAGCATTTGAACCGTACCATCGAGAACCTGCAGTCCTACGCCGAGCAACCCCAACCCAGTACCATTTTGGTGATCTGTTATAAATACAAAAAGCTCGACAGGCGCAAAAAGCTTATCAAAACCCTCCTTAGCTCCGGGGCTGTGGTCTTTGAAAGCAAGAAGCTATATGAGAACCAGGTGGCCGATTGGATCCGCAGGGTGCTTCTGGGCAGTGGGTATAAAATTTCACACAAGGCTGCCGCCCTGCTGGTGGAATATTTAGGGGCAGATCTCAGCCGCATTTACAACGAACTTGAAAAGCTTAAAGCCATCCTCCCCAAAGGCTCGGAGATCGATCCTCAGGTGATCGAGGAGCATATCGGGATCAGTAAGGACTTCAACAATTTTGAACTAAAAAAGGCCATCGCGGAACGCGACATTCCCAGGGCGACCCGGATCATCAAATACTTCTCTGAAAACCCCAGGGATAATCCTTTCGTCCTCACCGTATCCCTGTTGAACTCCTTCTTCTCTCAATTGCTGCAATACCACGGGTTGCATGATCACAGCCCAAAAAACGTAGCCAGGGCCCTGCATATCAATCCCTACTTCGTTAGCGAATATCAAACCGCAGCACGCAACTACCCCATGAAGAAGGTCAGCAAGATCATCGCCGTTTTGCGGGAGATGGACCTTAAGGGAAAAGGCGTGGCTTCGCCTGCACTGAAACAAAACGAGCTATTGAAGGAATTGCTTTACAGGATCCTGTAACTTACTTTCTGTCAATGCTGTACTTCCCTGGACCGAGCAGAAAAATTGCCACAAAAATCACGAGGTAGAGCAGGGACTTTTCTTTGGATCCAAACGGGTCACCGGCGTGTTGAATGAAGCCTGCGACCAGCATGGTAACGATGATTGGCACGGATGCCCAGCGTGTTTTAAAGCCGATCAAAACCAGGACGGCACACAGGAACTCGGCCAGGACTGCAAGAAATAGGCTGGGGGCGGCGCCGATTCCTATAGGGTCTGCAAATTCGATGGGGCCTTCTCCGAATAACCGCTGCAATTTTGGAACGCCGTGGGCGAGCAACATACCCGCCCCCCCGATGCGCAAAATAATCAGGGCAAGGTTGTATTCAAGGGAACTTTTCATAAAAAGCAGGTTTTAGCATTCCCCTAAATTATTAATAATTGTTCAGGATTTCCGCTGTTCGCTTAGGATTCTTGCCATTTCCCGCAACAGTTCATCACAATTTTCCCGGTTAAAAGGGAGGGGAGGTTTGATTTTCAGCACGTTGTTGGCAGGCCCATCCGTACCGATCAGAATTCGGGCGTTGCGCAATTCGTTCTTTAGAAGCACTGCGGCTGCAGTGGCTGGTCCTCCGCCCTGTGCTATCAATTCTACCCCTATAAAAAGTCCCTCTCCACGCACATCCGCGATTATGGGGAATTCCGCTGCCAATTCGCCAAGACCTGCTTTCAAATAAGCTCCTGTTTCAGCTGCGCTGGCCTGAAGGGATTCTTTTTCCAACACTTCAAGGACGGCAAGGCCTGCAGCACAGGATACCGGATTACCGCCAAAAGAACTGAAAAATTCAGGGCCGGTGTCAAAGCTGGAAGCTATAGCCTCGGTGGTCACTACGGCACCAATCGGATGTCCATTCCCCATAGGTTTTCCCAGAATGACCATATCCGGGACAACCTCGTATTTTTCAAAGCCCCACATCCAATGGCCCAACCGTCCGAACCCCACCTGTACCTCGTCACTAATGCAAACCCCGCCCTGGACCCGGACGGCCTGATACACTTCCGGCAGGAATCCCAGGGGTAATGGTACCTGTCCACCGCACCCCATAATGGGTTCTGCTATAAAGGCAGACACGTCCCCGGAATGCGCCTTGATCAATTGTTCCGCATAGCGGCTGAAGTACCTTCCCGCAGTGCCATCGTCTTTTTGGTTGCTACCGAAGACTTTGGGCATAGGACAAAGCAGGGTATTGGGATAGGACGCCCCCGCCTGATGCTTGTAATGGCTCACTTCAATGGCGGCCACCGTGTTTCCGTGATAGCCGTGTTCCAGGGCAAGGATCCTGGATTTTTGGGTAAAGGCCCTGCTCAGGCGGAGGGCCAGGTCGGTTGCCGCGCTTCCCGAGTTTACCAGAAACACCCGGCAAAGGTTGGGTGGGAAATACGACAAAAGTCGTTCGCTGTAGTTCAACAACTCCTCATAGAGGTAGCGGGTATTGGTATTCAGTCGCCTAAGGACCCTTGTCGTTGCTTCCACCACATGCGGATGGCAATGTCCTACGAGCATGATATTGTTGTAAGCATCCAGAAACCTGTTACCCTCCGTATCGAACATATACTGGAATGCAGCACGTTGCATGGCTATTGGCCTGGAATAACTCAGGGAAAGTGAAGGGGGAAACCAGTCTTTTCGCTGTCTCAGAAAGTCTTCAGCGTTAGGAAATGGTGGTGTTTGAAGGCCCGCGGCTTCTAAAAAGGCATTTGCAGCCTTCTCCGGGGAGAGTGCTATCCATCTGCGCAGTAAACTGCGTATGGGTCTTTCACTGATCCGTATGTACTCTGAATCCGGTTTTGAGCGGGCGGCCAGGGCGCTGTTGCACAAGCTCATGCACATCCGGCCTGCTATGAGGTAATAGAGCAGTCGCAGCTCCAGGGAGGTCAGGTCTATATGCCTGCAGTATGCCTTGATCACGGTAGTTGCCGTCCCCAAAAGATCATCTTTTCTCATCAGGACATAGGTGAGGCCCACGGCCAGTTCGTTGATCCGCCAGGAGTAGCACATGTCCCCAAAGTCGATAATGCCGGAAACTTTTCCTTCCCGGGTCAGCACATTCCAGTCATTTGCGTCATTGTGAATAATCGACTTGGGGAGGGTATACCGATCGGGTAACACCGCCGTATCGTATAGTTGAAAGAAATATTCCAACAAGGCCCGATCATGTGGGTCTGCCACGTGGTTCAGCGCTTTGCGCGATAGCTCAAGGTGCTGCAGGTCCCAGGGGGACACCTCTGCGGACAACAACCCCGGCTCCAGCCTGCCGGATTGCAGGTTGAGACGGCCCAGCATATCTCCAAGGGATTCCAGGGTGACCTGCTCTATTTCGACCTCAGCCAGGAAATCCCCTTCGAGGAAAGTCAGCAGGCGCATGATCCGGCCATCCCTTTGAACAAAAGGTTTTCCATCCCTGGCAATCAATGCACACGGAAATGCATAATGAGCTTCTTTATTCAAGTACCCTGTGAGGTCCTGTTCGAGCTGTAAATGGCTAAGCAGGGATTTGGTGTGGCGCTGATCTTTCAGGACATATTTGCCCGAATCGGCGGTGACCAGATAGGTCTTGTCTTCATAGCCTTCCAGCAATTCTATGCGTTTGGCTGTGAGATCAAAATGCTCCCGGAGCAAATCCTTAAATACGTCCATCCGTAGTGCGGTTTCTCAGGATAAACTTAATAGATTAAGGGGACTCTTTCATGCCTTTACCCTTATGAATTAAGAAGGTATGTAATCCGTTCACTGAGGAAGCATACCCCTGACAGATAAAAGCAGCGGCCTTTATCCTGAATACGATCCTCAAAAGCGCTGTCAAGTTCGACCCGGGATTTGAGCCTGTTTGGGAAAACGCTAAAGCAGGGGAGGAAAATCTGCCGGCCTTACTTCGTGCATGATGCGGTAAGCCGCCTCAAAAATGTCCTCTGCGCTGGGCTTTGAGAAATAATCTCCATCACTGGCATAGGCCGGTCTGTGTGCTTTTGCCGTAAGGGTACGAGGCGGAGAGTCCAAATACTGGTATCCGTTTTGTTCCTCCAGAATTTTTTGCAGCAGATAGGCGGCACATCCTCCGGGTACATCTTCATCTACGATCAACAGCCTGTTGGTTTTCTTAAGGGAGTCACTTACCCGGTGATCCAGATCGAAGGGCAGCAGACTTTGTGCATCGATGATTTCGGCATCAATCCCAACCTGTTCCAATTCCCGGGCCACCTGCTGCACAATCCGGAAAGTGGAGCCATAGGACACGATCGTAAGGTCCTGTCCTGCTTTGACAACTTCAACTTTTCCGATGGGCGTGCATATCTCAGACAAATTCTCGGGCACAGGTTCCTTGAGTCGATAACCATTTAGGCTTTCAACAATCAGGGCAGGCTCATCGCTTTTCAAAAGGGTGTTGTAAAAACCTGCGGCTTTGGTCATATTTCTGGGCACCAGGATATACATGCCCCGCAACAGGTGGATAATCCCCCCCATCTGTGATCCGGAATGCCAGATTCCCTCCAGGCGATGCCCTCTGGTACGAACGATTAGAGGAGCCTTTTGCTTTCCTACCGTGCGATAGAGCAAGGTGGCGAGATCATCGCTTAGGGTTTGCAATCCGTACAGGATATAATCCAGGTATTGGATCTCGGCAATGGGGCGAAGACCCCTCAGTGCCATTCCAATTCCCTGACCGATGATGGTCGCTTCACGAATACCCGTATCCGCAACCCGCAAAGGGCCATACTTTTTCTGCATCCCTTCCAGCCCCTGGTTTACATCACCAATAGCTCCACTGTCCTCTCCAAAGATGAGGACCTGGGGATACCTGGAGAACAACAGATCGAAATTGTCCCTGAGGATGATCCTCCCATCCACTTCCCTGGGTTCTGGACCGTAGACCGGTGCAACCTCTTCAATACGGGTGGCATTTCCCGGCAATTCCGAATACAGATGCGAACTGTACAGGGGTTGTTTTTCCTCCATGTATTTCTGCACCCACTTCTGCAATGTGATTCTCGAAGGGTGCTCTTCACCAAGCACATACCTCAAGGCCTTTCGGGCCGTAATGAGCAGATGGCGCTTCAGCGGCTCTTCCACGGCGATCAGATCATTGATCAGCTTGTTGATAAACGTCTTGTTGGGACTGGATTCTGCCAGGGACTTCAGCAGGCCGAGCAGCACCTGTTTCTGCGTTCTGTGTGGCTGGAGGAATTCAGCCCAGGCCTCTCTTTTAGCAGTCCTGACCTCTTTCCGGATCTGTTTTTCAAGACCCTGAAGCGCTTCTTCTTCAGCGATATTGTTGTCCAGGATCCATTGGCGGAATTTCAGGTTGCAATCGAACTCCCGTTCCCATTCCAGTCGCTCTTCCGATTTATATCGCTCATGCGATCCGGAAGTGGAATGTCCCTGGGGTTGTGTTAACTCCATCACGTGGATAAGCACCGGAATATGGGATTCCCTGGCAATGTCTGCAGCGTTTTCATAGGTGTGGATCAGGGAGGTGTAATCCCATCCGCGTACCCGGAACATTTCAAACCCGGAATCCTCATCCGTTCGCTGGAAACCCTTGAGGATTTCCGAAATATTTTCTTTGGTGGTCTGATATTTGGCAGGAACCGAGATCCCGTATTCATCATCCCATACGCTTAACACCATGGGGACCTGCATGACCCCGGCCGCATTGACCGTCTCGAAAAAGTGCCCTTCGCTGGTAGAGGCATTTCCAATAGTGCCCCAGGCTACTTCATTTCCATTATTTGAGAAAAGCCCCGACGGGATTTCCTTGAGCTCCCGGTATATTTTTGAGGCCTGCGCCAGACCGAGGAGCCTGGGCATCTGGCCGCCGGTGGGTGAAATATCGGGGCTGCTGTTGGGCTGTGCCGTCAGGTCTTTCCAACTCCCATCCTCGTTCAGGCTATGGGTACCAAAATGCCCCCCCATTTGCCTTCCAGCACTCATGGGTTCCTTGTCCAGGTCTGTGGTGGCGTAAAGGCCATGGAAAAAGGCCTTTGGGGTTAAGAGGTCCAGCGCCATCATAAAGGTTTGGTCCCGGTAATAGCCACTCCGGAAATCACCATTTTTAAATGCCCGGGCCATAGCTAGCTGGGGGAGCTCCTTCCCATCGCCAAAGATCCCGAATTTCGCCTTACCCGTGAGTACCTCCCTCCGGCCCAGCAAGCTGCATTCACGGCTGGTCACCGCGATGCGGTAATCTTCCAGTATCTGCTCTTTGAAATCCTTGAAGGAAAGATCTTTTTCTGGGTCAAGTTGAATTTTCATCAGGGAGGTTCGGGTTTTTACAAAGGTATCAAAGCCGGGTCTTTTTTACAATCACGGCTCCGATTTTTATTAACGATTTCTCAATAAATTTGTTATGTGTCGATTAAATATTATGAAAGTGTCAATATTTTCCTTAAATCTTATGAATATGGCAACGCTAAAACCACTTCCTCGTAAACAGGCCGATCAGGGTTCTGGGGCTTAGCGTTATGACGAAACGTATACGTTGCTCGTAGTTCGGACCGGCTATTTCCCACCCATTGTTGGAGTAGAGCGGAAAGTAGAGCTCAAAATAATCGGTCACCAGATTCAGACGAATCCCAGAATCGTAGACGAAACGGGCAGGAACTCCTTGATTCTTGAGAAATCCGACGTCACCGTAGAGTTCGATCCACCTCCAGATACCATAACTGGCATTCAGGGTCGTAAGCCATTCATTGGCAAATGGGTTTTCCAACTGTGATTTAAACCCTCCCTCGGCAATAATGATTTGCTGGCTGAATATCCCTGATTCTTCAGACCGCCCCAAATAATTGAAGTCAAACAGATAATCCGTTGGACGGTCCAGGGCGAAACTGAAGAAGTCCGAGTCTGTATCGTTTCGAAGGAATACCCCCCCGAAGAATCTCAGGTTGATCTGCTGGTTGTTGATCAGGAGCTTCCGGTAGTCAAAATTTACGGACAGCTTTGTAAAGTCGGCGGAATGCTGTCCGTCGGCAAACCAGGAAAAATAGTTGATGATGTTGTTGTTCAGATAATTATACCGCACATTGAAGACACTGTAATCCGGATCTGTTTCCAGGTCTCCAAGTGCGGGATCGATATCCCGGAACACATTTACCCAACGCATCAGGAGTGCACTTCGGATATTCGGGATCAGGTCATCCGGCCTCCAGCCAAAACTGACCGAAGGGGTGATGGTCGAATAGCGGGAATTGGTCTGGAAGTGAAATGTCGAACCTGTAAGCGCATAATTGGTTACATAGAACCCGCTTTTCCCGTGATAGTGCCGGTATAAAAGGGATCCGCTTCCGACCAAATTCTTTTCACGCAGCGCATATTGAGGGGAAATACTGAAGGTAAAGGGGCGTTGCAAAAAGGTTTTGTTGGTCAGTCGCAAACCAGGGGCAAGACCGTCATAAATATTAAAGTCAAATACGGGGATATAAAACAGCTGGTTGTAATAAGGGTTTTCGGAATCCCTGAAAAACTGCAACTTCAAACGCTTGTTGCTGGACAAGAATCCCCCCAGGGATTTCCAGTTATCCCGCTGGTTGAATTCCGGGATCTTCTGATCGTAGTTAAGCACCAGGCGCTTTTCACCCAAATCCGGGATTTGAAAGGTTTGATTGTCATGAAACCCTTCGAACCAATATTCAGAGACCACACTGTCCTTGAGTACCCCAAAAAGCGATATGGGAACCTCGGTTTGGGTCTTGTTGCGGATGGTCACCTGTATAGAATCGCGAATGCGTTCGACATCCGTGATCTTATAGTCGATCTGATCGCTGGTGGTCACGTAGGTGTCAAAGAACCAGTCGATGTCTTTGGTGGCATGTTTTTTCAGGGCGCGTTCAAAATCCTTAGCGGTGGCCTGTTTGAGCCTGTGATCATCAAAAAAATCCGTTATCGACTTTTCAATGGGGCCCCTCCCGATGTAGTCCTCCAGATACGCCAGGCCCAAACCCGCCTTATACCCATTGGCAATCTTTTGGTTGAACTTGATCAGGGAATCATTGGAAGTTATCAGGGACTGGTCCAGATTTCTCCTGGCCATGAGCATATACAGGAAGGAATACTGATCGTTAAAATCCATCTGCGCCAAATGGGTGCCTTTCAACAGCCAGAACCTGGAAAGATCCCCGAGCAGGGTTTGATCCGGGTAGTAAGTTTCCACAAACCGGAACATCAGGTAGTTGATTATTGCATCGCTTACCCATTTCTCCTTTCGGGGGTTGAGGAATATGGACTCCCGCATATAGCTGATCAGCGCTGTTTTAAGAAATTTCATCTCAAACTGGAACTGCTCGTCATACGGTCGGATAAAGGAGGGAAGCTGGTTGAGTCCGTACAAGGGATTCTTATTGAAGTCGATTTCGCTCACCAACAATTGTTCATAGGGGAAATCGCCCAGATTCTCATGGATGAATCCAATGATCCGATCGATGGAGATCCCCTGACGGATCTCGTCATACTTTCGGGATTGGATATCCGTCACAATAAACAGGTAAGGGGTAATGTGCTTCTGGAAGGGCCGGTAGGAATTGAGAATAACATCGCAGCTCTTGCGTTGATTTCCTTTTAAAGTGGCAAATTGCTTCCCCGGGAAACTGCTCAGGCTGAGATCAACATAGTTGGTGCCAAGGTAGAGTGAGTCAGGGAAAATAAAGTTGATCGTGGTATTGGTAATGTCCGTATAGAGGTCTTCCAGGCTTTTGTTGGAATAGAGGTTCCAGGTACTGTCGTATACGGCCGGGGTAAGGTACCAGTCCTTGAGGTAATACCCACCAACGGGATCATAGCCGTAGGAGGTGTACTTGGTGGGGGGAAGCTTTACGGTGTAGGTAAACAGGAATCGGGTTGAGTCCCCTGGGGCAAGTGGCTGATTCAGGTCAAACCTTACAATATCCTTGCCCGGTAGACGCTCCCATGATACGTCCCGGTAATCGTCATCCGACACGCCAAGGATATCCGTTATTCCACGATCCTTGTCTTTCGCCAGGTGAAGGGATTTCCTGAATTCCTCAGCGAAGCGTTTGGCAAGGGCGGTGGTTTTATCAGAATAGGCGTTTGCCCAGTCATTGAAATAAAGCGCTTCCAGGGCATCCTCAGAATCATTGACGTAGGTGAACTCCTGCTGGATCTGCACTACGTTGGTTTCTTCATCCAGGGTGGCGTTCATTTTATTTTGATGCTGGGCGAAGATCCCGTAAGGAAGACTCCAGAGGCAAATAAGGGTGCACCAAAGAGGCAGGTGCTTTTTATATGCGGCGGGAAAGCCCATAAATCAGAAGTTCGGTGCGAGCACGTGACCTTTGTAAAATGAATCGATGGTGGTGACCACTTCCTCAGGGGTATCGACAAGTTTGATGAGATTCAGGTCATCTGGATGTATATTGCCGGCTTTCAGCAAAGTGCCTTTGATCCATTCAAGCAACCCTTCCCAAAATTCCGTGCCCACAAGGATTATGGGAAATTGAGCAATTTTTTCCGTCTGGATAAGGGTCATGGCCTCGAATAATTCGTCCAGGGTTCCAAACCCGCCGGGCAAGACCACAAAGCCCTGGGCGTACTTCACAAACATGACTTTGCGCACAAAAAAGTAGTCAAAGTCCAGGCTTTTGTCTTCGTCTATGTAGGGGTTGTCGTTTTGTTCAAAGGGTAGATCGATGTTCAATCCAACCGACGTGCCCCCGGCTGCACTGGCCCCTTTGTTGCCAGCCTCCATAATACCCGGGCCTCCTCCGGTAATGATCCCGTATCCGGCTTCGGAGAGTTGCTGACAAATATCCACAGCGAGTTGGTAATAGGGGTGGTCGGGCTTAGTGCGGGCTGATCCGAATATACTTACGCAGGGTCCGATAGCGCTCATTTTTTCGAATCCGTTGACAAATTCTCCCATGATCTTGAAAATCGCCCAGGAGTCGTTGATCTTGATCTCATTCCAGCCCTTGTGCTTATGCTCTTTTCTCATCTTACAGTGAATAACGCTTTTTATAAGTGCTAATTGCAGGTCAGGGGTACATTATGCCACCACCTCTCGATCTGAATACAACTCGTGCTTCAAATATCGGGCCGTATGGCTTTTGGGGTCCCGGGCAACTTCCTCAGGGGTGCCGGTACTCACAATTTCTCCGCCGCCGCGCCCTCCTTCGTATCCAATATCGATAATGTGATCTACCATTTTGATGACATCCATATTGTGTTCAATCACCACGACGGTGTTCCCTTTATCGACTAATTTATTCAGGACTTCCATCAGGACCCGGATATCTTCGAAATGGAGCCCCGTTGTTGGCTCATCAAGGATGTAGAAGGTATTTCCCGTGTCCCTTTTGGAAAGCTCTGTAGCCAGTTTTACCCGCTGGGCCTCCCCTCCTGAAAGCGTAGTGCTTTGCTGGCCCAGGGAGATATATCCCAGCCCCACATCCTGAATCGTTTTTAATTTCCTGTAGATCTTGGGGATATGCTCAAAGAAATCCACGGCCTCATCAACGGTCATTTCCAGCACATCGGCTATGGATTTTCCCTTATAGCGAATCTCAAGTGTTTCCCGGTTAAAGCGCTTGCCATTGCAGGTTTCACACTCCACAAAAACATCGGGGAGAAAATTCATCTCAATGACCCTGAGCCCACCACCCTGACAGGTTTCACAACGCCCTCCCTTAACGTTGAAGCTGAACCTGCCAGGCTTGTAGCCACGGATGGAAGCTTCCGTGGTCTTGGTAAAAAGGGAGCGGATTTCACTGAAAACTCCGGTATAGGTAGCCGGATTGGACCGGGGGGTCCTTCCAATAGGGGCCTGGTTGATATCGATTACCTTATCCACGTGGTTCAATCCCGTTATGCTCTGGTACGGCATGGGTTTCTTAACGCCGTTGAAGTAGTGGGCATTCATGATAGGGTAGAGGGTTTCATTAATCAGGGTGGATTTGCCACTACCGGAAACTCCGGTGATCCCAATCATGGTACCCAGGGGAAAGGTCGCTGTTACATTCTTTAGGTTATGCCCTGTACAACCTTTCAGTACGATCTTCCGACCTGTGCCCTTCCTGCGTGCCTCCGGGATCTCAATCTGCCTGCGGCCACTCAGGTAATCCGCCGTAAGCGTACTATGCCGGAGGACTTCCTCGGGTGTTCCTTCCGAAATGATCATCCCGCCATGCTTTCCGGCCATCGGGCCGATGTCAATAACGTGATCGGCCTGTTCGATCATGTCCCTGTCGTGTTCCACCACGATCACGGAATTCCCCAGGTCTTTAAGGGCTTTCAACGAATCGATCAACCTGTTGTTGTCCCGCTGGTGCAATCCGATGCTGGGTTCGTCCAGTATATAAAGAACTCCCACCAGCTGGGAGCCGATCTGCGTGGCCAGCCGGATCCGCTGCGCCTCCCCTCCGGACAGGGTTTTTGATCCCCTGCTGAGGGCGAGATAATCCAGGCCAACGTCCAATAGGAATTTTAGGCGGGTGCGGATTTCCTTCAGGATTTCGGCTGCGATCCGTTGCTGATCGCCTTCGAGCAATCCTGAAAGATCCGTGAAAAAGTCGTATAACTGGCGGATATCCATATCTGCCAGTTCCGCGATGTTTTTGTCCTGCACCTTGAAATACAGGGATTCCTTTTTCAGCCGGCTGCCCCCGCAATCCGGGCAGGGGATTCGGTCCATATACTCCCTGGCCCACCGCTTGATCCCTGCCGAGTTGCTTTCACGGAACTGGTTCTTGAGAAAGGTAGCAATGCCCTCGTAGTCGATCCGGTACTGCCTCCGTACACCGAGGGTCTTGGAATCGACTTCAAAGCGTTCATCTCCTCCATGCAGAATCACATTCAAGGCGTTTTCCGGGATAGAATTAATCGGATCATCCAGCTCGAAGCCGTAACGCAAGCCGATGGTTTCGAGCTGTTTGAACGCCCATGACTTTTTATAAGGACCCAGCGGAGCCAGCCCCCCTTTTTTGATCGAAAGGGCGGGATCCGGGATGATTTTTTTCTGATTGGGCTCATAAACGTGTCCCAACCCATTGCAATTGGGGCACATCCCCTTTGGGGAATTGAATGAAAAGGTGTTGGGTTCCGGAACAGGATATGAAATGCCTGTCTCGGGGCACATTAAATCCCGACTGAAATACCTGGGAGTAGTGCTATCCTCTTCCAGCACCATCAGCACATTCTCTCCGGCGTACATGGCGGTCCTGATACTTTCATCCAGCCGCTTCAGGGTCTCCTCCTGGTCGGAGACCTTAAGCCGGTCGATCACAATCTCGATGTCGTGTGTCCTGTAGCGATCAACCTTCATGCCCTTCTCGAGATCGAGGATTTCGCCATCCACCCGGACTTTGACAAATCCCTGTTTTGCTATTTGCTCGAATAACTCCCTGTAATGTCCTTTTCTTGACCTTATGACGGGAGCCAGGATATTGATGCGCCTTTCCCGGAAATCCCTGGCGATCAAATCCCGGATCTGCAGGTCTGTGTAGCTCACCATCTTTTTACCCGTATTGTAGCTGTAGGCGTCAGATGCTCTGGCGAACAACAAGCGAAGGAAGTCATAAACTTCTGTAATGGTACCTACGGTGGAACGGGGGGATCTTGACGTGGTCTTCTGTTCAATAGCTATCACAGGGGAAAGCCCCTCGATCTTGTCGACATCCGGCCGTTCGAGATTGCCCAGGAATTGGCGAACATAAGCAGAAAAGGTCTCGATATACCTGCGCTGGCCTTCGGCGTATATCGTATCAAAGGCCAGGGAAGATTTTCCGCTTCCGGAAAGACCCGTAATCACGACGAGTTTTTCCCTGGGGATTTTCACATCGATATTCCTGAGATTATGGACCCGGGCGCCTTGAACTTCTATCATATGACCAGCATCTACTTGTTCCATTGCGGCAAGTTGCAAAACTACAATTTTGAGGTGTAAATAGGAAGCAGCAGCGACCTTAGTTGGTTAATAACTGAACCTGTTTTAACTTAGCTGGCAAACGCTAGCGGATGAAATTACTTGGTATTGGATCCAGAATAGAACATCCCGAATATGGGATGGGAGTCGTTGTGAACGTCAGCCCACGTCATTACTGGGTTTCGTTTATTTCTTCAGGGATTGAAACCATTGACCTGGATGCGGATTTTGAAATTATCGAAGCTGTATTTGGGGAAGTGGATACGATTAGTTTTTCGGAGGTGGAGTCCACCCTGGTCGAGATCCTGCGAAAATGGAGCGATGTGACCACCCTGGTCCCTTTGGCAGACAAGTGGAAAGGAGGCACTTTAGTATTTCAACCCGGAGATCCATCCCTTAGCGGAAAAGAAATCCCCGTCAGCACTTTTTTCCACAAGATTGTCATGGTGAGAGACCGCCTGCGCGTTATGGAGCAAAAGATAAACTCCAGCAAAGTGCTCTCTGATCAGGAGAAAGTAGATCTCCAGCAATATATTACCAGGATCTACGGGAGCCTGACCACCTTCAATGTCCTCTTTAAAAACAAGAGCGATCAATTTGTAGGGGAGCGAAGCAAAGAGCAATAATCACTCGTACAGCATAAATTGACATTTTAAGCTGTCGTCTATTTCCATACGGTTTAAGCAGATACCCTTAATGAAGGCCTTTTGGGGTGCTTTCCATGGGAGAATGGGGACGAGGGAACGGACTTTTGATTTCCTGTAGTCTTTCTGGCTACTTCTTTGGGGATATCCTTTGCCGGCACTGCATTATTAGGC
>CBFCWO010000007.1:0-63007 GCA_965601625.1 uncultured Flavobacteriaceae bacterium
CCCCAGGACTTTTTGTCCAAAAATATTCCCGACTCCTCCTAACCACCTGTCCCAGAGCCGTGGCTATAGGATCACCGGTTCCCCGGCCGACCAAAACGTAGGACTACAGACAAAAGCACCCATTACAAAGGGATGTTCCCGTGCTTTCTTTTGGGCTGGTCAACAGATTTATGCTCCAGGGAGGCAAACCCTTTGATCAGTTTCCTCCGGGTTTCCCTGGGCAGGATGACCTCATCGATAAATCCGCGTCTGGCAGCCCGGTAGGGGTTGGCAAACTTGGCGGCGTATTCCGCTTCTTTCTCAGCCAGTTTTTCTTCCGGGTCATCGGACTGGCTGATTTCTTTTCGGAAAATGATCTCACTGGCCCCTTTGGCCCCCATGACGGCTATTTCCGCCCCGGGCCAGGCAAAATTGAGATCGGCCCCGATATGCTTTGAATTCATTACATCGTATGCACCGCCGTAAGCCTTCCTGGTGATGACCGTGATCCGGGGTACGGTCGCCTCACTAAGGGCATAGAGCAGTTTGGCCCCGTGCATAATGATGCCCGACCATTCCTGGTCGGTCCCGGGTAGAAAGCCGGGTACATCTACCAGGATCAGCAATGGAATATTAAAGCTGTCACAGAACCGCGTAAACCGGGCTGCCTTCCTGGAACTATTGCTGTCCAGAACCCCGGCAAGAAACAGGGGTTGATTGGCAATGATCCCAATGCTTTTGCCCGCCAGGCGACCAAAACCGGTAATGATATTCTCCGCATAATCCCCATGGATCGGATAGAAGGAATCCCGGTCGAGGATGCCCTCAATAACCTCGTGCATGTCATAGGGTTTATTGGCGTTTTCCGGGACAATATCCCCAAGCTCATCCCGCCATTCCTCAGCAATGGCAAAAGGCACATCCGGAGCTTTCTCCTTGTTGTTCTGGGGCAGGTACGACAGCAGGGTTTTCAGATCCTCCAGGCATGCGACATCATTGGGAGCTGTTCTGTGTGCGACCCCGGATTTTACGGCATGGGTGGCAGCCCCTCCCAGTTCTTCTGAGGTCACATTTTCATTGGTGACCGTTTTCACCACGTTAGGGCCCGTCACAAACATATAACTCGTTTCTTCCACCATCAGAATAAAGTCTGTCATAGCCGGGGAATAAACGGCTCCACCCGCACAGGGGCCCATAATGGCCGATAGTTGGGGAATGACACCACTGGCCTGAACATTCCGGTAAAAGATATCTGCATACCCTCCGAGGGAACGCACCCCTTCCTGTATACGCGCACCCCCTGAATCATTAAGTCCTATGACCGGGGCCCCTACCCGAACCGCAAGGTCCATGACCTTACAGATCTTTTCGGCATGGGTCTCAGAAAGGGATCCCCCAAAAACAGTGAAATCCTGTGCATAGACATAGACCAGTCTCCCCAGGATCGTCCCATAGCCCGTTACCACCCCGTCTCCGTAGTACTGCTGTGACGCCATCCCAAAATCCGTAGTTCGATGGGTAACCAGGGCTCCCATTTCCTCGAAGGATCCCTCATCCAGCAAATAGGCGATCCGCTCCCGGGCAGTCAGTTTTTTCTGGGCATGCTGTTTTTCAATTCGTTTAGCTCCGCCTCCCTGGTACGCCTCCTGCAGTCGCTTCTGAAGTTCCTCTGTTTTCTTGTCCATATCTATGTGGTGGGAATTCGTAATTGTTTTTGATCTTCCAAATACTGCTTTAAGGCGATCACCCCGGCAACCCGCGCCTGTTTTTCCTCCTGGGCACGTAGTAATTCCGGAGCGTAATGCTCCTTTACAAAATGCGTATTAAACTCCCCGGTCCTAAAGGCCGGGTGCCGGCAGACAAAATCCCCAAACGGCAGGGTGGTCTGTACTCCAGCCACCTCATAGGCCGAAATGGCTTCGATCATGCGCTGGATGGCTTCCATGCGGCTATTGCCATAAGTGATCAGCTTTGCCAGCATGGGATCGTAGAAGATGGGAACCTTCATCCCTTCTTCAAATCCATTGTCCACCCGTATTCCCGGGCCTTCAGGAAGCTGGTAACGTTCAAGCGTACCTACCGATGGCAAAAAGTCGTTTTGGGGATCTTCCGCATAGACGCGGAGTTCAATGGCATGCCCATGAATCTTCAGATCCTTTTGGGCGAAAGGTAATTTTTCTCCCCTTGCCACGAGTATTTGAAGGGCTACCAGGTCGGTCCCTGTGACCCATTCCGTAACCGGATGCTCCACCTGCAGGCGGGTATTCATTTCAAGGAAATAAAAATTATGCTCGGCGTCGAGCAAAAATTCCACCGTACCCGCGCCCACATATCCACAAGCCCTTGCAACATCAACAGCAGCAGCCCCCATTCGCGCGCGAAGTTCAGGGGTCAGCACGGCAGAAGGAGCTTCTTCCACGACCTTTTGATGTCTTCGCTGAATGCTGCATTCCCGTTCAAAGAAGTGCAGGATATTCCCGTGGGTGTCAGCCATTACCTGTATTTCGATATGCCTGGGGGAACTGATATACTTCTCGATGAACACGGAACCATCTCCAAAGGCGGATTCTGCCTCGCTCATGGCCCGTTGTATCTGGGATTCGAGTTCTTCTTCCGCTTCTACAATACGCATGCCCTTTCCGCCGCCGCCAGCCGCTGCCTTGATCAGGATCGGAAATCCGATCTCACGGGCGACCGCCATAGCCTCTTTACTGTCAGAAACCGCGTGATCCGTTCCGGGAACCATCGGGATATCATACCCTTTTACCGCTTCCTTTGCGGCCAGTTTATCCCCCATAGTCTGGATGGCATCCGGCCCGGGACCGATAAAGGTCAGGCCATTGTCGGTTACCGTCCGGGCGAATCCTGCATTTTCGCTAAGGAAACCGTAGCCTGGGTGAATCCCGTCTACGCCCATGGATTTCGCAATTTCCACAATATGCGCTCCCCTGAGATAGGATTTGGAGGACGGGGCCTCTCCAATGCACACGGCCTGATCGGCAAAACGCACATGTGGCGCATCCCGGTCTGCCTCTGAGTAGACTGCTACGGTTTTTATTCCCATGTTCCTGGCCGTACGCATGACGCGTATTGCGATTTCACCACGGTTGGCAACAAGTATTTTTTCCATGTTCAGGCCTTTATGGTTATTCGAATTCGACCAGCAGATCTTTTTTGTCTACCGTCGCTCCCTTTGAAACAGCTATGTCTTTGATGACCCCATCCCTGGGGGAAAGGATGACATTCTCCATTTTCATGGCCTCCAGCACCAAAAGGGCATCCCCTTCTGCAACCTCCTGGCCCGGGGCCACCTCAATATCCAGGATCAGACCCGGCATGGGGGCCTCTATCCGCGCCACGGTGGAGGCCGAGCCCAGTTCAAACCCCATTTGGGCGATCAACTGATCCAACCCGTCTGCCAGGTGGACCTGAAAGGTTTTGCCATTAACCCGAAGTTGATAGGATTTGCTCAGAAAATCGGCATGTACCACCTCTACTTCAAAAGGCTCCGAGCCCTCTAATACGTGATAGGAATGCTTCCCGAGCCTGGCCACATCATAGTGCTGAAGGTGGTCCGGGTCCATTTCAAAGGACCATGCATTATTAACATCAATCTTATAAGGTGGAGCCATATCTGCGATATTATAGTCGGGAGTTAAAAATAAGCCTTCGTAGGCAAATTGCTATGGGTGCTTTCATTTTTTTGTCCATTTGGCTGCCCATTCCCGGCAGCACAATGCTAAGGCATACCTTATGGCATATTATAGAATCCCCTGAGATCATAACAATCCGATCCTCCAATGAGCTTTATCATTGCCGCACCTGCCAGAAAATCGCATTATTGCAGTCAAGGCTCCGTGCATTGAAGCCCAATGGGGGGAGTGAATCTAAATTCCTATTTTTGGTTTAAACTAGGTCTTCATGTTAACCATCGGAATAGCGGGAGGTACGGGATGTGGGAAGACCACCGTGGTCAACCAGATCACTGAGGAACTGCCATCCAACGAGGTAGGCATCCTATCGCAGGATTCCTACTATCACGACCTGTCCCATCTGGGCTACCGGGAGCGCTGTGAAATCAATTTTGACCATCCGCAGGCCATAGACTTCAAATTAATGGAAGCGCATCTGCAGGAACTCAAAAAAGGCAACCCCATTGATCAGCCGGTCTATTCCTTTGTGGATCACAACCGGACCCGGCAGACCCTGCGGATCTATCCCCGCAAAGTCATGATCGTCGAAGGGATCCTGATCATGACCCAGCCTGAAATCCGCGACCTGTTTGACATCAAGATCTTTGTGCATGCAGATTCCGATGAGCGTCTTATTCGGCGGCTAAAACGGGACATCGGGGAGCGGGGACGGGAACTCCCTGAGGTGCTCGAAAGGTATCAGCACACCCTGAAACCCATGCATGACCAGTTTATTGAGCCCACCAAGGAATTTGCCGACATCATCATCCCGAATAACCGGTATAACAATGTGGCTGTTGAGATCGTTCGTACTATCATTTCAGAAAAACTAACCACAGTATGAGCTGGGCAGACCTGAGAAAAAAGAAATGGTTTGGGATCGCAAGCAATCTTTACGTGCTCATCCTCACCATCTTCGCCGTGTGGATGTTGTTTTTCGATACCAACTCCCTCCTGATCCATATGGAATTGAAGAAGGAGATCAAAAAACTGGAGAAGCAACAGGAGTTCCTCAGAGAGGAGATCGCTAAAGATCGGGAAATCATAGAACGCCTGTCGGATCCGAAGGAACTGGAAAAATTTGCACGTGAGGAATATTACCTGAAACGTAAAAACGAGGAAGTCTTTCTTATCGAATATGAAGACAGCCTAAAGCGAGACAAGGATGAAAACGAATAGCGGAATTAGTGAGTTTGAACCTGTTTCCACCAGAGCCTGGAAACAGAAGATCCAGGCAGACCTTAAAGGCGGGGATTACAACGAACTGCTGACCTGGCTTTCCCCTGAAGGAATAACTGTAAAGCCCTTCTACACTGCGGAGGACCTGCCGGAAACCGCTGGTGGGGCCCGGATTTCAGGGGAGCCTTCCTGGCGTATCGGTCATGTCTGCGACCCCGGGGGGGAGACTGGTGCAGTCCTGGCCCGGGAAGCCCTTGAGCAGGGTGCAGAAGCAATGCTTATTCCATTTTCTAAAAAGGGAGGCGGGGTTCTGAAAGAGCTCCTCGCCCTGCAAGCTCCCAGGTGGGTTGACCTGCACCACCTGGAACCGTCGGGGTTTCATCTTATGGATGAATCTGGTGCGCCGGGGTGTCACTGGATGGCAGATCCGATCGGTACCCTTGCGGCTACCGGCAACTGGACCCAGGGAATGGAGGAAGATAGGGCCTTGTTGGGTAAATTCAGGGAGCAGCAGCCCAAGCAAACTACCCTTGGAATTCACTGCGGTCTGTATCAGAATGCCGGGGCCACACGGGTACAGGAACTGGGGTACAGTCTTGCCCAGGCGCATGAATACGCAAAATGGGCAGAAAAGGACCAAAGACTAATATCCCTGCTGGAAACACCTGTGTTTTTGGTAGCGGTGGGAAGTGAGTACTTTTTTGAGATTGCAAAAATACGGGCCCTTCGACGTCTGTGGAGCCTTCTGGCAACTTCGCTGGGCTATCCCGGAACATGCTTTATCATTGCCATGCCAAGCCGTCGGAACAAGACGCTTTACGATTACAACACAAATATGCTCCGATCCACCATGGAATGCATGGCTGCAGTCCTGGGCGGGGCGGACCTGGTATGCAATCACCCCTATGACGGCCTGTATCACCACCCCAACCCCTTTGCAGATCGCATTTCCCGCAATCAGCTGTTGTTGCTGCGGCATGAGAGCTATTTCTCCGCTGTATCTAATCCCGCGGATGGGGCCTATTACATTGAAAGCCTGACGGATCAACTGGGGGAAAAGGCCCTTGGTTTTTTCAAGTCTGTAGACCGAAATGGCGGGCTGTTGCGACAATTAAAGGAGCACAAGGTCCAAAAAACGATCCGGGAGAGTGCGGCTAAGGAACAAAAGGGCTTCAATGAAGGCAGGCAAGTGCTGGTGGGCTCCAACAAATACCCCAACCCGCAGGACCACATGAAAGGGGAACTGGAAAAGGATCCGTTTTTGAGGACCCGAAACGAAAAAACACTTATTGAACCCATTTTGCCCAAAAGGCTTTCTGAAGGGTACGAAAAACAAAGAATTCAGGATGAGTAGCGATCGCATACAACAGCTTCAGTGGAGCAGCCCGGATGGAGCAGGCAGTCAGTCCGCGGCAACCTCAGCTGCCCCTAGGACCGCAGAGGGCATCGTATTAAAAGACGTGTATGGCCCTCAGGACATCAAAGACCTCGAGCACCTGGGTTTTGTGGCGGGGATCCCACCCTACCTTAGGGGACCCTACAGCACCATGTATGTTCGCCGTCCCTGGACCATCCGCCAGTATGCCGGTTTTTCCACGGCCGAGGAGAGCAACGCCTTCTACAGAAGGAACCTGGCTGCCGGACAAAAAGGACTTTCGGTGGCCTTTGACCTGCCCACCCACAGGGGCTATGACAGTGATCACGAGCGGGTGAAAGGGGATGTGGGCAAGGCGGGAGTGGCCATTGATACGGTAGAGGACATGAAACTCCTCTTCGATCAAATCCCCCTGGACAAAATGTCCGTTTCCATGACCATGAACGGGGCAGTGATCCCCATAATGGCCTTTTACATAGTGGCCGCGGAGGAACAGGGAGTGACCCCGGAACAACTCTCGGGTACCATCCAGAACGATATCCTAAAGGAATTCATGGTCCGCAATACCTATATCTACCCGCCTACGCCTTCCATGCAGCTGGTGGCAGATATTTTTGAGTACACCAGCAGGCACATGCCCCGATTCAATAGCATCAGTATTTCTGGATACCACATGCATGAAGCGGGGGCACCGGCCCATATGGAACTCGCCTACACCCTTGCGGACGGCCTGGAGTACATTCGCACAGGCTTAAAAGCGGGCCTTAAGATCGATGCCTTCGCCCCCCGCCTTTCGTTTTTCTGGGGCATTGGCATGAACCACTTCATGGAAATCGCCAAGCTCCGGGCCGGACGTGTGCTATGGTCGCGCCTGGTCAATTCCTTCGACCCTGAAAACCCTAAATCCATGGCCCTTCGGACGCATTCTCAGACCAGCGGATGGAGCCTGACCGAACAAGATCCGTTCAACAATGTAGCCCGTACCATGATTGAAGCCTCTGCGGCTGTCTTCGGGGGAACACAGAGCCTGCATACCAATGCCCTGGACGAAGCCATTGCCCTCCCTACCGATTTCTCGGCACGGATCGCCAGGAACACCCAGTTGATCCTGCAGGAAGAAACCGGGATCACGCGTACCGTGGATCCCTGGGCGGGGAGTCATTATGTTGAAAAACTCACGGCCGAACTCATGACCAAGGCCTGGGAACTGATAGAAGAAACAGAATCCCACGGAGGTATGACCAAGGCTATCGAAGCGGGTATCCCGAAGCTTCGCATCGAGGAAGCCGCAGCGAAAAAACAGGCGCGTATTGACAGTGGGCAGGATATCATCGTCGGACTTAACCGATACCAGAGTCCGGAGGATGATATGTTGAACATCCTCGAGGTAGACAATACCAGGGTACGCCAGCAACAGATCGAACGCCTTGAAAAAGTACGGAGGGACCGTGACGACAGCCTGGTCCGCGAGAGCCTCTCCCGGTTGGAGGCCGCAGCTCGGCAGAAGGCCACCGGTAAGCCCGTGGCAGCCAAGGAAAATTTGCTAGCTTTGGCGGTAGCGGCTGCCCGAAATCGTGCCAGCCTCGGTGAAATCAGTCTTGCCATGGAAAAAGCCTTTGGGCGACACCGGGCAAGCGTGCAATCCATTAGCGGCGTGTACTCCAAAGAAATCCAGAACGATGACGCATTTGTTAGGGCCCGGGCGCTTTCTAACGCATTTGCCCGATCTGAAGGTCGCAGGCCAAGGATCATGATCGCCAAAATGGGGCAGGATGGCCACGACCGGGGGGCAAAGGTGGTAGCTACCGCATATGCGGACCTTGGTTTTGATGTAGATATTGGCCCGCTTTTCCAGACCCCTTCTGAAGCGGCCAAACAGGCGGTTGAAAATGATGTGCATATCCTGGGTGTTTCTTCCCTGGCAGCCGGGCATAAGACCCTGGTCCCGGAAGTGATTCAGGCGCTAAAAGCACTGGGAAGGCCCGATATTCTCGTTGTTGTGGGCGGCGTTATCCCGAAGCAGGATTACGATTTTCTGTATGAGACCGGAGTGGTCGGTATTTTTGGGCCCGGTACGCGTATTCCCGATGCGGCCATAGAAATCCTGGAGCTTCTTTCCGGCTCATGACCAGGCCCTGCCAATCGATCCCGGACCCTGTAATAAAGGGGCTCCACGACAATAAGCTTTTGAAGGAAAACTTTAACGAATAGCCCGAAGTTATTCACGCTATGTTAACAAGTTCCGTTTTCTCCAACGGCAAATAATCGTATTTTTATCCCCTAACTTAATTTACCCATGGGTAAGACGATTGCGATCGCAAATCAGAAGGGAGGCGTTGGAAAAACGACAACCACAGTGAATCTGGCAGCCTCTCTGGGGGTTTTAGAGAAAAGGGTTTTGGTCATCGACGCGGATCCTCAGGCGAATGCTACTTCAGGGCTTGGAATCGAAGTGGATGAGGTGGAGAAAGGGAGCTACCAGTTGCTGGAGCATACAGCCTCCGCAGCGGACACCATCCTGCAGACGGGCTCTCCCAATGTGGATCTGATCCCTGCGCATATCGACCTGGTCGCCATCGAAATCGAGCTGGTGGACAAGGACGACCGCGAATATATGCTCAAGAGAGCTATTATAGATCTCAAGGATCGGTATGACTATATCCTGATCGACTGTGCCCCCTCCCTGGGATTGCTTACCCTGAACGCCCTTACGGCGGCGGACTCAGTGATCATCCCCATTCAATGTGAATATTTTGCACTCGAGGGTCTGGGTAAATTGCTGAACACCGTCAAGAGCGTTCAGCGCATCCACAATCCGGACCTCGACATCGAAGGGATGCTGCTGACCATGTACGATTCCAGGTTGAGGCTTTCCAATCAGGTGGTGGAAGAGGTGAAAAAGCATTTCGGGGACATGGTTTTTGAAACCATCATCCAGCGCAACGTCAGGCTTGGCGAAGCCCCAAGCTACGGTGAGAGTATTATCAAATACGACGCCAGCAGCAAGGGAGCGGCGAACTACCTGAACATGGCACACGAAATATTGCAGAAAAACAGACAAACGGTATAATGGCCAAGGCTACCCGCAAACAGGCACTGGGTCGCGGGCTCTCAGCCCTTCTCAAGGACCCGGAGAACGATATTCAGTCCGCCTCGGACAAGAATGCGGACAAGGTCGTTGGCAGCATTGTCGAACTGGAGCTGGAAAGTATCGAAGTAAATCCGTTCCAGCCACGGTCCAATTTCGACGATGAATCCCTGGACGAACTGGCTTCCTCCATCCGCCAACTGGGGCTTATACAACCCATCACCGTCCGAAAACTCGGGTTTGACCGGTATCAGCTGGTATCGGGGGAGCGGCGCTACCGGGCTTCCAAAAAGATTGGGCTCAAGCGAATACCGGCCTACATCCGAATCGCCAACGATCAGGAATCCCTGGAAATGGCCCTGGTGGAAAACATCCAGCGGCAGGATCTGGACCCTGTCGAAATTGCGCTATCCTATCAGAGGCTTATCGATGAGATCGGGCTTACCCAGGAAAAACTAAGTGAACGGGTGGGAAAAAAGCGGTCGACCATCGCGAATTATCTTCGCCTGCTCCGCCTGGATCCGATCATTCAGACCGGGATGCGGGATGGGTTTATCAGCATGGGCCATGGACGCTGCCTTGTCAATGTGGATTCCCGTTCAGATCAAATCGCCATCTATGAGAAGATCGTTGGGAGAAACCTGTCGGTGAGGGAAACGGAATCCCTGGTGCGATCTTACCACGATCCTACCCCCCCATCTTCTAAAGGAAAGGGGAAACCATCCAACGCATTACCTGAAACCCTGCTGGATGGACTCGAGGAACTCAAAGAATATCTGGGCGCCGAGATAAAGCTCGTATCCTCTGGCAAAACGGGTGGCAAAATCAATATTTCTTTTGAGAACCCGGCCGATTTCGATCGATTGAAAAAACGGATCACAGGTGCGTAGCTTTTTTCTGGTTCTGGGGCTTTTGTGTGCCTGCTTTTGGGTCCGGCCACAGGAAGAAAAGCCCGCACAAAAACAAGCTGATTCCATACAGGTGGACCTGGCGGAACAGGGAGTTGTGGTCGAAAAAGTGGAAAAAGCACCTGTTAACCCCCTGGCGCCGAGCAGGGCTGCTTTTTACTCCGCCCTCCTGCCTGGTCTGGGCCAGGCATACAACAAGAGTTACTGGAAGATCCCAATCGTCTGGGGTGCCATCGGAACCGGCATCTATGCCTATGTCTACAACGATACCCAATACGATCGCTACCGTACCGCGTTTAAAAGGCGGAAGGCCGGATTTACGGATGACGAGTTCTGGGACCTCAACCCGGATGATGATTTTGTGCCAACGACCCCTAATGTCTCAGACGAATCACTGCAGGATGCACAGGAACGGATCCAAAGCGACAGGGACCTTGCCCTGTTGATTACCATTGGCCTTTACGCCCTGAACATCATTGATGCCAATGTGGATGCACACCTGAAACAGTATAATGTAAACGAAGACCTGACCCTGAAGGTTCAACCCTATTTGGAAACCCTGCCCATCAACCGGGATATAAATTATGGCCTGGCCCTGGCCATACGATTCTAGGCGCATATGAAGATTGGTTTATACGGATATGGAAACATGGGGAAAATGATCGATCGTATGGCTGCGGATCGCAACCACCAGGTCGTGGCAAGGATCGATACCCCTGAACAAAAACCCCCTTTTGAGGCGATGGATGTCGCTATTGATTTCAGCCAGCCCGGGGCTGCGGTAAAAAATATCCGCCAGTGTCTGGAAAATGGAGTTCCCATAATATCGGGTACCACCGGCTGGTTGGAACACTACCGGGAAATCACTGAATTATGCGACCAGGTAGGTGGGGCTTTTCTTTACGCCTCTAACTTCAGCCTGGGCATGAATTTGTTTTTTGAACTCAATGCCTATCTTGCAAAGCTTATGGCAGGGATCCCCGGATATGCGCTTCGCATGACTGAAATCCACCATACCAGAAAGCTGGATGCCCCGAGCGGAACGGCTATCAGCCTGGCTGAAGGCATCATTGCCAACAGCGATTACAAAAGATGGGGTCAGGAGGCATTGGATTCGGACACCATCCCCGTGAAGTCTGAACGCGTGGGAGACACCCCGGGTACGCACCAGGTTTTTTACGACTCCATCGTTGACACGATTGAGATCCAGCATATCGCACATAACCGGGAGGGATTCGCCCTCGGCGCCCTGCTGGCTGCGGAATGGATACAGGGAAAAAAGGGTGTTTTCGATATGAAAGACGTGTTAAACCTCCGTTAAAAGCCGTGCAAATGCACTGGAAGCTGACGTTATTTGAAAAAAGGCACATATGAACTACACACAGTGGCTTCTCTTTATACTGCTGATTCAACTCATACATTTCCTCGGAACCTGGAAGCTTTATGTAAAGGCCGGTAGAAAAGCCTGGGAAGCAGCCATTCCTGTTTACAATGCCATCATCCTGATGAAAATCATCAGAAGACCCTCCTGGTGGGTACTCCTGCTTTTTATACCCATTATCAATCTGCTGATGTTTCCGGTAATCTGGGTGGAGACCATACGCAGCTTTGGAAGGAACCGCCTCGCGGAGACCTGGCTGGTGATCCTCACCCTCGGATTCTATATCTATTATGTGAACTATTCGCTGGATGTCGCCTATGTGGAAGACCGGGACCTGCATCCGAAATCAGCCTCGGGGGAGTGGGTTAGCTCAATCGTTTTTGCGGTAGTGGCAGCTACCCTGGTCCACACCTATTTCATTCAGCCTTATGTGATCCCTACAGGGTCTCTGGAGCGTACCCTGCGGATTGGAGACCTGTTGTTTGTAAGCAAGTTCCATTACGGGGCTAGAGTACCCATGACCACTGTTGCCGCACCCATGGTGCACGACACCCTACCGGTGTTCGGGGTGCGTTCCTATTTGAAGAAACCCCAGCTGCCATATATGCGCCTGCCCGGTTTTCAAAGGGTGTCCCGAAATGATTTGGTCGTTTTCAGCTGGCCTGCCGATACGGTCCGTCAATTTTTCAGGGCCGAAGCCGGGGTTGAAAAGCCCATAGACAAGAAATCCAACTATGTAAAGCGGTGCGTGGGAGTGCCGGGGGATTCACTGGAAGTCCGGGATGGATATGTTTATATCAACGGTCAGAGACTTGAGCTCCCGGGCAGGGCCAAACCCATGTACGATTATTGGGTTTACAGTCAGAAAGGGGTCTCTTCCCGCGTACTGGAACAGGCTGGCGTGGATGACTTCACCCGCACCTATGTAACCGCCCCCCTGACCCGGGCGCAGTTCGAAATCCTGAGCGGGCCGCATCTCCGTGGGGCGAATTCAAGACCGGACGGACAAATTGAATTGTTTACCGATGCTGCCGGCCTCGCCATAGAAACCATTCGAAAAGCCGGGATTTCCTCCATCAGGGAAATCACCCCCCGCGAGCGTATCGCCACCCTTACCGATGAAATGGTGAGTTCACTGGATAAGGTTTCCTCTATAGATTCCGTAGTGCGCATGGTGGACGAGTCCGGCGAAGCAGGTATCAACATCTTTCCACAGGATCCCAGATATCCCTGGAACTACGATCAGCTTGGCCCCATCTATATTCCTGGTAAGGGGGATGAAATCGGCCTTTCTGTGGAAACCCTCCCCATGTACAAAAAGATCCTGCGGGACTATGAAGGAAACACAGTCTCCGTATCGGGAAGCCAGATCCTTATCAATGGGAAGCCCGAGCAGT
The DNA here is from genome assembly GCA_965601625.1 of uncultured Flavobacteriaceae bacterium. GTDB lineage: Bacteria > Bacteroidota > Bacteroidia > Flavobacteriales > Flavobacteriaceae > Robiginitalea. The sequence goes on from CBFCWO010000007.1 coordinate 13,000, forward strand.
CCTATACCTTCAAACAGGATTATTACTGGATGATGGGAGATAACCGGGATCACTCGGAAGACAGCCGTGCGTGGGGGTATGTCCCTGCAGATCATATCGTGGGCAAGCCGGTATTTATTTGGATGAGCTTTGACAATTTCAATGATGGGATGGCAAACTGGCGTCCCCGATGGGACCGGATCTTCACCACAGTGGGTGGGGATGGAGAACCACGCTCCTATTTCAGGTATTTTCTCCTTTTGCTTGCCGGCTATTTCATTTTTGACTTCATCCGAAGGAGAAGAAAAATGAAGAAACAGGCCTAATCCACATGGGACTGCTGATCCACCCTGCCTATTTCCCGAATTGTCTGACCATGGCTGCCCTGGCACAATTTCAGGTTACCTGGGAGGTTTGTGATAATTTCCAGAAACAGACCTTTCGCAACCGGTGCTATATCGCAACGGATCGGGGACCCTTGATGCTGAATATCCCGATTCGCCATGTGGGTGGCTCCCATGGGCGCCAATACTACCGTGACGTCCGCATCGACAACACCTACAACTGGCAGAGACAGCACTGGAGAAGCCTGGAGACGGCCTATCGGTCTACGCCTTTCTTTGAATACTACGAAGCAGAAATACGGCCACTCTTCGAAAAATCCTTTGAATATTTACTGGACCTGAACTTTGCAACGATCGAAGTATTGTGCTGCCTCCTTGAATTGTCCCTTCCGGAGGAAAGGACCCCCTCATACCAAAAAGTTCCTGACACCCTTAAGGATGGAAGGGAACTCATCCGGGCCAAAGGCAGTGAGCACTATGAGCTCCCGACATACCCACAGGTTTTCCAGGAGCGACATGGCTTCCTGTCCAATTTGAGCACCCTGGACCTGCTCTTTAATGAAGGAACAGGGGCAAATTCATATTTGCAATCACTTGACCTCCCCTGGAATGCTTAGGGAACTCGTGCATTATGGGATACACTTCCTGTTACCGGTACTGGTAGGCGTTTTGGCTTTTCCAGCCCATTGGGTGAGGGCCACGCTGATCCTGCTCTCCGGAATCCTGATCGACCTGGACCACCTGTGGGCTACTCCGGTTTTCGATCCCATGCGATGCAGCATCGGATTCCACCCATTGCACACTTATCCCGCCATCGCGGTCTACACAGGGTTGCTTTTTTTCCGAAGATCCCGGATCTGGGGAATGGCTTTCCTGATCCATATCCTGGCAGATGCCACAGACTGCTGGCTATTGGGATTTGGGTTGTAAGGTGGCCTGAATGGGCAGGTGATCCGAAAGGCGTTCTTCAAAATTCTGATGTGACAGGATTTCAAACCCTTCTGAGGCCAGGATATAGTCAATGCGAAAAGGGACACCCCTTCCCAGGAGATATGTAGTACCCCATCCGCTTCCTTTTTCCTTGAAGCTGTCCTGCATTCCCTTTTGTAATTCCCTGTATGTATTGGTAAAGGCTGTGGAATTAAAATCTCCACAAATCAAAGAAGGATAGGGAGAGGCTTGCTGATGGGCCTTGACCAGCTGGGCCTGCTCCTGGTGTTTTTCCATTACAGATCCGATATTATTTAAAAGCTCCAGGCCAAATCTGCGGGCTATATGCCTGAGGGTGCCGTAGATTTGATAGGATTGCAGGTGCACATTGTAAACCCGGAGGGTATCCTGATCAAAGCGTATATCCGCATAAATGGTATTGTTTGCAGAATTGGGAAAGGGGATAGAACCCGTATCCAGAATGGGATATTTTGAGAATATGGCCTGAGTAGTCTTCCCGGAATTCCAAGGCGTAATGTACTGATAGGGATAGTCATTAAACGCTTTGAGACGTCTTCGATTAAATTCCTGGAAACAAAGGATATCCGGGTTTTTCTCTTCAATCAGGGCAACGATTCGGTCCCCTGCATCCTCAGGCTTAAATAAGCCCCGCTCATTAAAACCCCTCACGTTATAGGTCATCACTGAAAGGGAGGAGGGCTTTGAAACCACCTCCGCTGTAGGTCCGAACTCATAGATCGTTCCAAAACACAGGAAGCCTATCAACAGGACTACGGATGGGAAAACGACCCGATTTTTACTTAAAAGTCCGAGGTAAACTGCAATGAATAACGTCCCCAACATCAACCAGGGAACCCCTATGCTGAGGATCGCAAGAAAGGAAAGGGAGGGAACATAAAAAAGATAGCCCACACAAGCCAGTAACAGCAGGATAGCTGCCAACCAACCGGAAAGAAGCATCAATTTTTTAAGAAAGTGGGCAATTCGCACCGGTTATTCTTCTTCCTTTCCGGCCTTAAAGAGAAAGTCCTTTTCGGCCTTGGTCAGGCTGTCGTAGCCCGATTTGCTGATCTTGTCCAGGATGGAATCAATCTTGCGCTGACGCGTCTCTTTGTCGTAATCCACTGAGGCAGACTTCTTTCGTTTCTGGCTCCTGTAGACGGTCTTCATGGGCGCTTTCTTCTTCCGCTCAAAGAGTTCTCCAATCCGGTCCAGCATCCTGGAAAACCCTGCGCCCAGATCTTTTCCCTCCAGGGACTGGCGGGCATATAAATACCCCAGGAGCGCCCCACCGAGATGGGCGATACGGCCACCAGGATTCTCATTCAATGGGATAAGCACCAGGTCCATCAGCACAAAAAAAGCACCGATATACCACAGTTTCAGGTTAAAGAAAAATACCCGCACTTCCTGCTGGGGGATATAGGTGCAGATGAAAATCAAAACCGCCATTACCCCGGCAGAGGCTCCTATAAGGGGAGACTGGCTGTTGTAAAAGGCGGGAAAGATATTGTAGGCCAGCAGAAAAAAGGTGCCCCCCAAAATCACCCCTAGAAAATAGACATTGATGAACCTTCTGGGGCCAAAGTAGTTGAAAAAAATACGAGCCACGTAGAACAGCAGGAGCATATTAAAGAAAATGTGCCATATCCCGCCATGAAAAAAGGAATAGGTGACAATAGACCAGGGTTGGGTCAAAAATTCCAAAAAGTCTTTCGGCAACTCAAACCAACCCTCAAGGTACCAGGGTTGCAACTGCAGCAGAAAAGACGTTAATCGGACAACGATAAACACCACTACATTGATGGCAATGAGCTTCTCGGCAATATTGAGCCGCGCGAACTGATATTTGAGATTCGTGTTGTTCATTTAAATATCCCAGCGGTTGTTATTGAACTGGTTTTTTTTCCAGTACCACATCATGATAAATCCGAAAAGGGCCCCACCGACGTGGGCAAAGTGCGCAATGCCATTCCCGAAAATGGAGTAACCGGTTACCCCGGAAAACAAATCAAGCCCGATCAGTACAGGAATAAAATACTTCGCCTTGATGGGGACAGGCAAAAATATCAAAAATAACTCGCTGTTGGGGAAGAGCATGCCAAAGGCCACCAGTATGCCATAGATGGCCCCTGATGCTCCCACAGCAGGGGTCAGAAATGAAGACAGCATGGAATCCACCACCCCGGAGGGAACCAGTTGATACCATGCTTCGTTATACTTGCCCTGATCCATGAGATCGAAAACCTCTGAAGGCGCTACTCCTGCCGCAGTGAGGGCATCCAGGCCCTGTTTCACCTGGTAGTAGTTTACTCCGGTATGGATAAGGGCTGCACCCAGGCCTGCTGAAAAGTAAAAGAATAAAAACTTACGGGTTCCCCACATTCGCTCCAGAGGGGTTCCAAAAGCCCAGAGCGCATACATATTGAAAACAATATGCATCAGCCCCCCATGCATAAACATATGCGAGACGATCTGCCAGGCTGAAAAGTTGGGATTCTCCACATACCAGAGCGAAAACAATTTATAGAAGAGGTCCCCGTATAGTGCCGTTCCTATGAAGAACAACAGGTTAATGATCAGCAGGTGTTTGATCCCATCGGTAAATCTTCCCATTTACTGTAGCTTTTTCTCCAGTTCCTCCACTGGCAGGGTTATATGAATCTTCTTATTGAACGGACTAAGTGCAGGTTCCTTACAGGCAAAAAGATCATTGATCAGGCCCTGACGGGAACTGGCGTCCAATATGCTTCCCGGGCGGATGGCCAGCGAACGGGATAACAGCCGGGCCAGGCGATCCCCTTCCGAATACTGTACTTCCCCTTCATGGCGCTGCCACTGGGAAAGCAACTCATCAAAGACCTGCGGCACTTTAGCGGCCGGGATAAGTGCGGGCAGCGAGTGGATCTCAATACTGCTTTCCGCCAGGTGGCATTCGAATCCAATGGCCCTCAGGGCGTCCTGCATATCCCGTAACATCTGCATTGCCCCCGGACTGAATTCCAATTCCACCGGAAATAGGAGCGCTTGAGAAGAAGGGTTGCTCACCGAGAGGGATTGCAGGAATTGTTCATAGAGCACACGCTGGTGTGCCCGGTTTTGGTCAATCAGCAGCAATCCTGAGCGCACGCGGGTCAGTATATATTTCCGGTCTATCTGGAAGGAAAGGACCTCCGTCAGATCTTCCAGGGTATCCGTTTCAAATAAATGCTCCCCATCGGCTGAGGATTCCACGCTCCAGGTGCGGTCTTCCCGTACACCCCCACCAACCTCCTGCAAGCCTTCGTACATGGCTTCCCAACCTTTGGCTGAAGCCTTCTTAAAGGCCTGTGCAGTATTCCCCCTGCCAGCATCCTCCCTGAACGGATTAAAGGTGCGGTCCACGGATACCCGGGGAACTGCTGCGTCCCGGTCTTTGTAATTATAAGGTGTCTCCAGGTTTTGGTCCGATTCAAAATCCAGGACAGGCCTGATATTGAACTGCCCCAAACTGTGCTTGATGGCCGACCTCAATATAGCGTAGAGCGTTTGCTCATCCACAAACTTAATTTCCGTCTTGGTAGGGTGTATATTGATATCAATAGACTCAGGAGGTACCTTAAGGAAAATGAAATACCCGGGAAGGGTGTCCTGCTTTAACAATCCTTCGTAGGCATTGAGGACGGCATGATGCAGATAGGGGCTCTTGATAAAGCGGTCATTGACAAAGAAATACTGCTCCCCCCTGCTCTTTTTGGCAAACTCAGGTTTAATGATGAATCCACTGATCTCCACTACCTGGGTATCTTCGCTCACCGGAACCAGACGGGATTTCATGCGGCTGCCAAAAAGGTGCACAATTCGTTTTCTAAGGTTGGATACCGGTACCTGAAACAACTCAGAATCGTTGTGAAACAGCTGGAACGAAATATCGGGATGCCCAAGGGCCACCCGCTGGAATTCCTCCAGCACGTGCCTGAATTCCACCTTGGAGGACTTCAGAAAATTCCGTCGGGCCGGGATATTGTAAAAAAGGTTCTTGACACTGATGGAAGTGCCAACTGGCGTTACGGCCTCTTCAACCATAACATCCTTACCCCCGGCGACATGTAGTCGGGTACCCAGGGGATTTTCCTGAACCCGGGTTACCATCTCCATCTGTGCGATAGCAGCTATTGAAGCCAGGGCTTCACCGCGAAATCCCTTGGTATGGAGATGAAAGAGGTCTTCGGCCTTCCGGATCTTGGACGTTGCGTGCCGCTGTATACTCTTGCGAACATCCTCCGGGTCTATGCCCACCCCGTCATCCACTACCTGAATCAGGGTCTTCCCTCCTTCTTTGACGATAAGCTGAATCTGTCCGGCCCCGGCGTCGATGGCATTTTCCAGGAGTTCCTTGACTACGGAAGCAGGACGCTGGACCACTTCCCCCGCTGCAATCTGGTTGGCTACATGTTCCGGTAAAAGTTCAATGCACTCAGCCATTACTTCGGAAAAAATATCGACAGGTCAAAATCGAGAATATACAGCACCAGCAACAAAAGTACGATCAAAATGATGAGGAATCTCAGCCGTTGGTGGCGGTCCCCTTCCTGCCTCAGGTCCGACATGGCCCTGCGGAATCTCGATTTCAATCCGCCGGGATGGTCCACAGTAGTGCGATAGCGGTCCAGTTTATGCTCGATCTTAAAAGGGTTTCCCTCACCTTTGTCGTCGAAATAACGGGGCTTGTAACTGTATTTTTTGTTTTTGCGAAGTCTAGAAAATCGTCCCATACCGCGTCCTTCAAAAGTACTTAAAAACACAAAGCCTGGCGAAGTTACCTTCCCAAAAATTGTTAACACAAAAGGAGGTATTTGTTGTGGATTTACAGGCGTCTGAACCCTATAAAGCCGCCATTTTCAGGGCCGCAATAGCCGCTTCCGTACCCTTGTTCCCATGCCGGCCCCCGCTGCGGTCTTTGGCCTGCTGCAGGGTGTCGTCTGTCAGTACGCAAAAAATCACGGGAGCGGTTCCTAAAAGATTGAGGTCTTTTATACCCTGGGCAGTTGCGCTACAGACAAAATCAAAGTGGGCCGTTTCGCCCCGGATCACACTTCCAATGGCGATTATTCCATCCGGATGTTCCTGCCGAAGCATTTTGTGGCACCCATAGGTCAGCTCAAAGCTTCCGGGCACATCCCAGCGGAGGATATTCTCAGGGGCTACCCCGCTCTCGATCAGGGTGTCCCGAGCTCCCTGAGCTAAGGCTTCGGTAATCTCCGAATTCCATTCGGAAACCACCAATCCAATACGCATTCCGGTGGCGTCAGGTAAGGAATTTCTATCGTACTCGGAAAGATTCTTGCCTGAAGTGGCCATTAGTTCCCTTTTTGCGCCATTCCAATGAAAGCTTCCACTCCATTGGCTTGTGCGGATTGGGGGAAATCATCCCGGATCCTTTGGAAGTATCCCAGAGCCTTTTCAAATTGGCCCAACTCCAGTGCCGTCACCCCGGCTTTTTGAAGATAGAGGGGAGTGGTAAAATCATTGGTGTCTGCGTCCAGCGCCTTCTCGTAGAAGCCGAGGGCATCTTCAGGCTGTTCCAGTTGCATAAAGGCATCACCAATATTTCCGAAGCTGATGGGACCCAGCATGGCATCATCCGTTTTGAACTCCTCCAGATACGAAATGGCCTGCTGATATTGATTCAGCTTCATGTAAGAAATTCCCGCGGTATAGCGCGCAAGATTTGCCGCCTTGGTTCCCGAATATTCTTCAATGATATCCAACAAGCCATACTTACCTTCTGCACCTTCCAGGGCCAGGGAGTAAAGAGAATCTGCCTGGGTGGAGTTCTGTTGCGCCTGGCTGAAATATTGCAAAGGGTAAAACAATTCATTATTGGCACTGGCTTCCTTGGGATTCTGGATGAATTGCTGGTAGCCGAGATAGGCAAGTACGGCAACAGCTATCACCCCAATGATCCCGAGGATATAGGTCTGGTTTTTGGCAACCCATTGTTCTGTTTTGCTGGCACTGCTATCCAGCGTGCTGAAAACTTCTGCGGTGGTACTTTCTTTAGCATCGCGTAATTGCTCCTCCTCCTTGGTCTTTGGTTTGTACCCGCGCTTCTTGTATGTGGCCATTTGTTGAACTATTGATCGCGCAAAAATAACGGTTTTATCCAAAACCGAAAGGCAAATTTTTCCATATTTTTGGATAATTTACAAAGGCCTTCCTCACCCTTTCGCACCCCGTGATTATGCATCTAAAGCGCTTATCTTTATTGAATTACAAGAATATCGAGGCCCGGGAATTCCACTTTGACGCAAAGATCAATTGTTTGGTGGGTCCCAACGGGGTGGGAAAAACCAACGTGCTGGACGCGATCTATCACCTGGCTTTTGGCAAAAGCTACTTCAATCCGGTAACCACACAGAACATCCGTCACGGTGCGGATTTCTTTGTCCTTGAGGGGGGATTTGAGGAGGATGGACGGGAGGAAGTGGTGGTCTGCAGCTTCAAAAAAGGGGTTAAAAAGGTATTGAAGCGCAACGGCAAGGTGTACGACCGGATTTCCGACCACATCGGGGTCGTTCCCCTGGTGATCATTTCCCCGGCAGACCGCGACCTGATCCTGGAAGGCAGTGATACCCGGCGGAAATTCATGGATGGAGTGATTTCCCAGGCAGACAAGGCTTACCTGCAGGATGTAATTGCCTACCACAAGCTTGTTTCACAGCGCAATGCCCTGCTGAAGTATTTCGCCGCCAACCACACCTTTGATTCGGACAATCTCGAGGTGTATAACAGTCAACTGCATCATCTGGGCACACGCATCCACGATAAACGGAAGGAATTCATGGATGCTTTTGCCCCTATTTTCAGTGCACAGTACAAAGCCATTTCAGGTGGGGATGAACAGGTACAGCTCCTCTACGAAAGCCAGCTGACAGCATTGCCCCTATCTGAATTGCTGGCCCGCAGTCTTGAAAAAGACCGCCTTTTGCAATACACCACACAGGGAATTCACAAGGATGACCTGAACATGCAAATCGACGGATATCCGATCAAGCGATTTGGCAGTCAGGGCCAACAGAAATCCTACCTGATCGCATTAAAATTTGCCCAATTTCAATTTATGGAGCGGAAACTGGCCGGTACCCCCCTCCTCTTGTTGGACGACATTTTTGACAAACTAGACGAACATAGGGTGGCCCACATCATCAGCCTGGTCAATCAGGAACTTTTTGGTCAGATCTTTATCAGTGATACTCATGCCCAGCGTACCGAAGCCATTGTAAAAAAAATCCATCAATCCTATGCGGTTCTTTCGCTTTGACCTGCCAGCAACCTTCGCGGTATTTTTTCTGCTTGCCTCCTGCAACCCCGGACCTCAGAAAGAGGACCTGCAGCATTTGCAGGGATATTGGGAGATCACCAGGGTTATATTCCCGGATGGAACGGAAAAAGAGTACAAGGTCAGTTCGACCATTGAATATTTGCAGTGGGATGGCACCAACGGATTCCGGAAGAAAATGCAGCCTACCCTGGAAGGCACCTACCGGACATCAGACGATGCCCTCCCTATGGAGGTTATTTGGCGGGACGACCGTCTTTTCCTTAAGTTTGATGGGACCGAGGATACCTGGGAGGAAGAAATCCTGCGCATTGAAGCCGGCAAACTCATCATGCGCCACGGCAATGGCCTGAAGTATATCTATCAAAAATACGAACCCATGACAATTGGCAAGGACAATGTCTAAAGAAGACAACCAGCAATCCCTAAGCGATGCCCTAAAGTCCTTTATAAAGAAGAACAGGCTTCAGGAGGGCCTGGACCATGTTCGGGCCAAAGAGGCGTGGGAGAAGGTCATGGGCCCGGGCATATCTAATTATACCCGGAAGGTAAGCCTGTCCGGTGACACCCTGCACGTATATCTGGATTCTTCTGTGCTGAGGGAGGAATTAAGCATGGGAACGACCCAAATCCTGTCGATGCTGAATGAAGAACTCGGAAGCGAGCTCATCAGGCATATCCGTTTACAATAAAAAAACCCCGCGATTCCTGGCGGGGTTTATTTCTGTGAGATGCACCCTATGCGTAGATTTCCCGACCCGAGAAATGGAATGCTCCTTCAATATCCGCATTCTCATCACTATCTGAACCGTGAATGGCGTTCTCTCCAATATCCTTGGCGAACAGCTTTCGAATAGTCCCTTCTGCAGCTTCTGCGGGATTGGTCGCCCCAATAAGGGCTCGAAAGTCCTCCACTGCATTTTCTTTTTCAAGTATTGCCGAAACGATCGGGCCACGGGTCATAAAGGAAACCAGTTCCCCAAAGAAGGGACGGTCCTTATGGATCGCATAGAATTGCTCAGCGTCCCTGCGGCTTAATTGGGTATATTTCATTGCGATGATCTTAAACCCTGCGGAATTGATCTTTTCCAGGATCTGACCGATGTAGCCGTTTTCCACCGCGTCGGGCTTGATCATTGTAAAGGTTCTGTTTCCAGCCATTTTCAAAAATTTTGGGCAAAAATACACTTTCTGCCTGCAACCCACAAGCTTAATACCTCTGCCGCAATTCCTGCTGTACCGTATTGCCATCTCCAAGCATCTGGAAAACGACTTCACCAGACTCAAAATCCAGGACCACATACCCAAAGCTCTCCCGGGCGACCACCTCCCCTACCCTATAGGCATTGGCCTCCCCTTTAAAACTTCGATAGGCATGGGTAAGACCGCTGGAAGTAAAGTCTACCAGCGGAAAGGAAAGGGTCTTTGTTTCCAGGCGGGAAAACTCGGAAATATGGCGGTCCCCGGAAAGAATAAATACACCCCGGGCGCCTGAATCACCTATGGTTCCCAGAAGGCGTTCCACCTCATGGGGGAAATTGCCCCAGGTCTCAAAACCATGTGTGGCTGAGAGGACCTGAATGCTGCTCACCAGGATATTGAAGTCGGCATCTGAATCCGCCAGTTCCCGCTCCAACCAGGACCACTGGGCCTCTCCAAGGATGGTCCCCACCCCATTTTCATCCGGGATATAGCGCTTCTCCCCCGTGGGATCTTCCGTCAGGGAGGTGCGGAAATAACGGGTGTCCAGAATAAGGATTTTCACCTTCCCGCCCGGATGCACATAGGTGTGGGAGGTATATATCCCCTCCTGCTGCCTTCGCGGACTGTCAGGGGCAACACCCATGAAATCCAGAAAAGCCTGCTGGCTTGCGGTCTTTGCCTCAAATTCCACCCCTCCATCATTCAACCCGTAATCATGATCATCCCAGGTGCCGATGACCGGAATTTTATCGGCCATTTCCCGGTATTCAGGCACTGCCTGCTGCCGCTGATACATCACACGCATTTTGTCCATGTCGTCTGTATCGGCATAAATATTGTCGCCTCCCCAGATCCAAAGGTCCGGTGCTAGCGCCTGTACGTCATCCCAGAAAGGATTTTCCAGGCTGGTCTTGTTACAGGACCCAAAGGCGATCCGAAATGCAGAACCTTCCGGGGTAACAGTTTTGACGGCAGGGGTTTGGACAGGCTTGCAGGCAGTGAAAATCAATAAGTAGCAAACGATATGAACGCTCCGGGTGATCATGGTTGTATTTTGTAAGGTTAAAGGTAGGTCAATTCACAGAGCGGATCGTTAAAAAATTGATATCTTTGCCCGCATGAATTTCGCCCACATCCAATCGCTTAAGGAGCTGCTCCAACGCCCACAGCGCATTGTTCTGGTCCCCCATAAAAATCCGGATGGGGATGCGATTGGGTCCACCCTGGCCTTATGGCATTTGTTCAGGGAACTGCAGCAGGAAGTAACCCTGATTTCACCCAACGACTTTCCGGAATTCCTCAAATGGATGCCGGGGGCGGAAGAAATTGTCATTTTTGAAAAACAGCGGCAGGAAGCCCAAAAACGCATAGAGGAAGCGGCTCTCGTCTTCACCCTTGACTTCAACGCACTGGACCGCTGCGGTTCGATGCAGGAACCCCTTCAGCATGCCTCGGCTGATTTTGTGATGATAGACCACCACCAAAGCCCTGGCAATTATGCAAAATTCACCTATTCCAATCCACAGATGAGCTCGACCTGTGAGATGGTCTACCATTTCATCCGGGCCCTGGGGGAGGAACCCCGGATCAATACGGCCATAGCCAGCTGCCTCTATGCCGGAATTCTCACAGACACGGGATCCTTCAAATTCGATTCCACTACGCCCACTACACTGAGGGTTGCCGCAGCTCTGATGGAAGGAGGGGCCCCGCATAGCCTGATCCATCGGGAAATTTACGACACGAACCGCCCCGAACGCCTGCAACTTCTGGGTTGTGCCCTTCAAAATCTCGTTATCCTTAAACCCTATCGCACGGCCTATATCACCCTTTCTCAGGAAGAATTGAATCGGCATGATTTTCGAAAGGGAGACACTGAGGGCTTTGTGAACTACGGACTGTCCCTGAAAGATGTGGTCCTGGCCGCCATCTTCATTGAAAACAGGGATGAGGGGATCATAAAGATTTCCCTGCGTTCACAGGGTGCCTTTTCCGTAAACGAAATGGCCCGAAGCCATTTTGAAGGGGGTGGACATATCAATGCGGCTGGAGGAAGAAGTCAGGAAAGCCTTGAAGCCACGGTTAAGCGGTTTGAATCCGTGCTTGCAGCATATAAAGATCAGTTGGCGGTATGAAGTACATAATTCCTCTCTTAGGCATTCTTCTGTTGATGGTTTCCTGTCAGGAACACCAGGCCCGCAGACCGGTTGAGGTCAAAGGGGGGAGTTTCCTGAAACAATCCGTTCAGCGCAATCGCGCATTGTTGCAACGGGAAGACTCCGTGATGGTAGCCCTGATCCGCCTGGATAGCCTCCATGAATACGTGGAGAGTTCCAGCGGGTTCCGGTATTATTACGACCAGCGCCTGCCGGATACGGGATATCTCCCCATCACGGACGACCGGGTAACCCTTACCTATGATCTCAGGACCTGGAATGAGGATACCATCTACAGGCGCGAGGAGATTGGGATCATCCGTTATAAAGTAGATAAACAGGAGCTTTTCCCTGGTCTGGCGGCCAGTGTAAAACTGCTGCGGGAAGGGGAGACAGCCACATTTATGTATCCCTCATCCCTGGGATACGGGTATCAGGGAGATAAGGATCTGATCGGACCCAACCTTCCTCTGAAATCTACTCTAAGTATCCTGAAAATCGAAAAAGAAAGCAATAATGAAAACTAACATCCTTATGAGAAATTCGTTCTACATCCTGCTGGTGGTCGCCGGCCTTGCCATGTCCTGCAAGTCCAATTACAAGGACCTGGGCGATGGCCTGTATGCAGAAATGCAAACCAGCAAAGGAGATATGATCATTCGCCTGGAACAGGAAAAAACCCCGGTGACGGTTGCAAACTTCGTTAGCCTTGCGGAAGGGACCAATCCATTCGTAAGCGATCAATTCAAGGGGAAACCCTATTATGACGGGCTTACCTTCCATAGGGTGATGCAGGATTTTATGATCCAGGGTGGTGATCCCACAGCCACTGGAAGCGGAAACCCGGGATATCGGTTTAAAGATGAGTTTGACCCTTCCCTGACCCATTCCGGGAAAGGTGTGGTTTCCATGGCCAACGGAGGCCCAAAAACAAATGGAAGCCAGTTCTTTATCACCCAAAAGGAAACCCCCTGGCTCAACAATGTGCACTCCGTTTTCGGGGAGGTGGTCGTTGGCCTGGAGGTGATCGATTCCATTGCGGCAGTTCCTACAGATCAGAGGAATAAACCCCTGGACTCCGTGGTGATGGAACGGGTACAGATCGTTCGCAAAGGAAAGGCAGCCAAAGAATTTGATGCTGTTCAGATCATGACGGATTACTTCGCCGAAGAGGCTGCCGCAGAGGAAAAGATCCGCGCCTACGGCCAGGAACTCGTTTCTCAGAAAGAGACGGCTACGGAACTCCCTTCCGGATTGAAATATATCGTTTTGAAGGAAGGTGATGGACCAAAGCCCTCACAGGGTCAGCAAATCTCAGTCAGCTACGCTGGCTGGCTGGAAAACGGCACCCTTTTCGATACCAGCGAGGAGGCTATAGCCCGGGAATTTGGAAAATACGAAGAGCTCTTTAAGATGCACCGGGGAGACTTCAGTCCGATCACCATGGTCTACAGTCCCGATATGGGTATGATTGCCGGATTCAAAGAAGCCCTGCTCACCATGAAAGCCGGGGATAAATGGCGGTTGTATATTCCCCCTCATCTGGGATATGGCAGCCAGGGAAGCGGACCTATCCCTCCCAATTCAACCCTTGTTTTTGACCTGGAGATGCAACTCCTTTCAAACTGACATCGCAGCTTAAGTAGCCTCCGGAATATGGGCAAGCACATCCTTTAGGAGTTTCCAGAACTTCTGCACAGAGGAAACGGAAGCCCGCTCATCCGGGGAATGGGCCCCCCGGATGGTGGGACCAAAACTGATCATGTCTATGTGGGGATAATGGTCCTTGAGGATCCCGCACTCCAGGCCGCCATGCCCCGCAACCACTTCCGGGGTACTTCCGAATAATGCTTCATACCGGCCGGCAACCACTTTGAGGATTTCCGAATCCGGATCGGGCAGCCAACCGGGATAGTCCCCATCGGTTTCCACCGTGTATCCACCCAGCGAAAATGCCGCTTTTAGTTTTTGAACCAGATCCCACTTCGCGGAATCACGGGAGGAACGCGTCAGGCAGCCCACCTCAACCCTTCCGTTACCCACCTCCACCCGTGCCAGGTTATTGGAGGTTTCCACCAGACCCGGAAATTCAAAACTCATGGCATATACCCCGTTGTGCAGACTATAGAGGCATTGCAACAGATTAGAGGTCTCCTCAGGGCTCATGCCCACTTGGGGAGCTGTTGTCGTTGCAATGGAGACCTGCAACCCTGGTTCCCTGGAAGCGAATTCCGTTTGTATCGCCCCGGCTTCATGTTCAAAGGCCTCCCGAAGTGCCATTTTATGTTCGTTGGATACCGCAATCAACACATGGCCTTCCCTTGGAATAGCATTCCTCAGGTTCCCCCCTTTAAATTCTGAAAGATAAAAAGGTGCGACTTCCATTCCAGCAAGCAGGACCCGGGTCAGCAACACATTGGCATTTCCCAGTCCTTTATGGATATCCATCCCGCTGTGGCCGCCCTGAAGTCCCTTGATCTCTATGCGCAGGCCCACAGAGCTTTGGGAGGGCTCGACTTCCCCGTAGTCACCCTTGGCCGTAACGTCGATGCCGCCGGCACAACCCACATCGAGTTCATCATCTTCTTCAGTATCAAGATTTAACAGGATCTGTCCCTTGAGCCATTCCGGGTTCAAACCCTTGGCCCCGGTCATCCCCGTTTCTTCATCAATGGTAAACAAAGCCTCCAGGGGCGGGTGTGCCATGCCGTCCGAAGCCAGAACACCCATTATGGCAGCAACCCCAAGGCCATTGTCTGCCCCCAGGGTGGTGCCTTCTGCTTTTACCCAGTCCCCATCCCGGTGCATGCGGATTCCTTCAGACTCAAAATCGAAATCCGTATCCCTGTTTTTCTGATGCACCATGTCCAGATGCGCCTGTAAAACCACAGGCTTTCGATGTTCCATCCCAGGGCTTGCGGGTTTGCGTATCAATACGTTTCCAAGGGGGTCCTTTTCGGTTTCAAGGCCGAGGGATCGCCCAAAATCAAGCATAAAAGCAATGACCCTTTCCTCCTTCTTAGAGGGTCTTGGGACCGCGTTGAGCCGGGTGAAGGGTTCCCAGATTTCAAAGGGTTCTATTTCTGCAATCAAATTTGGCATGTCCAGGTATTTGCGGTTCCAAAAATAACCAATCGAATTCACAAGGAAGGATTAATGGTTATTTTTACCGCATGTTCCGCAAAGTGAAAAACCTGGTTGCGCTTTCCCTTCCTGTTCAGATCATCCTGATACAATGGGTGGCTGGGCATCCGGCCTGGGTGGAGCAGTATTACAGCAGGGGGGTCTACCCCGGGATCTCAACATTTTTTCGACTGCTTTATGGCTGGATCCCTTTCTCTGTTGGTGATGTATGCTATTTCCTTTTGGGCGTGGGTGCCATCTTGTATCTGATCCGAAAATGGTACTGGATTCGCCATCACATCTGGCTTTTCCTGAGGGACGTGGTTATGGTGTTGGCCGTGGTTCACTTCACTTTTTACCTCCTGTGGGGCATGAATTATTTCCGCCAGCCTCTCTCCAAGACCCTTGGGTATCAAAATGCCTACTCCACCGAAGAGATCACGGAACTCGCACAACTGCTCGCATTGAAGACCAATCAACTACAGGAAGTGCTTACCGGAGATACCGTTCAACCGGTTGCCCTGCCCTACAGCCGGTCAGAAATACTCCATAAAACGGTCAAGGGATATAAGGAACTGGAGCAGGAGTACCCGAATTTCAGGTATTCCCACCCCAGCCTGAAACCTTCACTCTTCAGCACGGCACTTTCCTATATGGGATACGGCGGCTATCTCAATCCATTCACCCTGGAGGCACAGGTAAATAAACGCCTTCCCGGGTTCCGCTATCCGGTAGTCTGCGGGCATGAGGTAGGGCACCAGCTGGGTTATTCCGCCGAGAACGAGACAAATTTTATCGGGTATCTCGTCACCCTGAGAAATCCGGATCCTTACTTTCAGTATTCGGCTTACGCCTACGCGCTCAGTTATTGCCTCTCAGAGGTATCCCGAAGGGACCCCGATGCACTGAAAGCGATTCGCAAGACTCTAAACCCGGGGGTTCGGGGAAATTTTAAGGAACTGCGGGAGTTCTGGAAGGGCTTTGAGAATCCGCTTGAGCCCGTTTTCAAATCAGCCTTCAATAAATACCTGGAAGTAAACCGACAGAAAGACGGCATTCGCTCCTACAACAGGGTAGTCGCCCTGATGGTGGCCTACCACCGCAAGGATCCGGTGGAACTCCATTCCCCTTGATTTTTACAGTTATCTAAAGAAACGTTAAAAAAGTCCTCTCTACCCTGCGGGCCTGGGAATTATTCTATTTTAGGGGGGCTAATTCAAAAACTGACTTCTTATGAGATGGAAAATTACCCTCCTGGCCTTACTCGGGCTGGGATTTACTTCTTTTGCCCAAAAATACTTTCCAAAAAACGATGGGGTAAAAGCGAGTAACACCAATTACACAGCACTTACCAATGCCCGAATATATATTACGCCCGGAGAGGTGGTGGAAAACGGGACGTTGTTGATCCGGGATGGAAAAATTGTAGGAGTAGGCAGCCGTGTGGATATTCCGGCCAACAGCACTGTGATGGACCTGAGCGGGAAATCCATTTATCCCTCATTCATTGATGTATTTTCGGGCTTTGGCGTGAAGCAGGCCGAGCGAAACCGGGGAGGCGGCCGTTCCGCCCAATACGGACCAAGCCGAGAAGGTTACTACTGGAACGACCACATCATGCCTGAGACCAATGCGATAGAAGCTTATAAGTTTGACCCTAAAAAGGCTGGTGAGCTGCGCAAGCTTGGCTTTGGCGTAGTCAACAGCCACCTGCAGGACGGGATCGCCAGGGGTACGGGCGTTACCATCGCCTTAAGCGACAAGGGGAGTGACGCTGAGCGTATCCTGTCGGATGCTTCCGGCCAGTATTTCTCGTTTGACCGCAGCATTGCCAAACGGCAATCCTATCCATCCTCCCTCATGGGTTCGATGGCCCTTTTGCGTCAGATGTATCACGATGCGGCCTGGTATGAGGGTGGGAACGTATCCACGACGGATCGGTCCCTGGAGGCGCTTATCGCCAATCGGGACCAGGTGCAGTTCTTTGCCGCTGGGGATAAAGGACATGTATTGCGCGCCGATGGCATAGGAGATGCGTTCGGGATCCAGTACGTGATCCTCGCCGGAGGGCAGGAATACGAGCAAATCGGGGACATAAAGGCCACGGGGGCATCCCTGGTGGTACCCCTGGATTTCCCGGATCCCTTTGACGTTTCAAACCCCTATCACGCCCAGTACGTCAGTCTGGAAGACATGCGCCACTGGAACCAGGCACCTGCCAACCCCGGTACGCTGGAATCCAACGGCATTCCTTTTGCCTTTACCCTTGAGGGGTTGAAGAGCACCAAGGACATGGCCAAAAAGATTCGCAAGGCAATGGAATATGGCCTTTCGGAGAACAAAGCATTAGAAGCCCTGACCACTGAGCCCGCCCGATTGCTTCGTAAATCGGACGAGATCGGTTCACTGCAGCAGGGCCGCTACGCAAATTTCCTGATTACCTCCGGGCCGGTCTTTGATGAGGGAACTACCCTCTATGAGAACTGGGTAATCGGCAAGCGCCATATCCTCGCCGACATGGAACAAAAGGATATCCGTGGAGATTACACCCTGCGGGCCGGCGGATCTGAATTCAAGCTCGCCCTCAAAGGAAAGGCCGCAAGCCCCAAGCTGGAAGTAATGCGGGATACCTCAAAGCTCAAATCTAAAATCAGCTACAAGGGCGATTGGCTGGACATGTCCATTGCGGATGGTGAAAAACGCTACCGGATGACCGGCCTGGTCCGATCGGATTCCGACGACCTCAGCGGACGAATCGTAATGCCTGATGGGAGCGAGGCGAATTTTAATGCCCAGAAGACCGCCGACTACAAGGCCGGGGATGACAGGGGAGGGAAAAAGAAGGCTGCTGCGCCAGAAATGATCCCGCTCAGCTATCCCAATGTTGGCTTTGGATACCGCGAGCTTCCGGAGCAGGAAGACATCCTCTTCCGCAATGCTACAGTGTGGACGGGAGAAGATGCAGGCATCCTTGAAAATACGGATGTGCTGATCAAAAAAGGAAAGATCGCAAAGATCGGTCAAAACCTTTCCCGGGGAGGTGCGCGCGTTGTTGATGCCAGTGGGAAACACCTGACGGCCGGGGTCATTGACGAACACAGTCATATCGCGGCGCTGGCCATAAACGAGGCCGGCCACAATTCCTCTGCCGAGGTTAAAATGACAGATGTCCTGGATCCCGAAGACATCAACATTTACCGCAACCTCGGAGGGGGGGTCACCACAGTGCAACTGCTCCATGGTTCGGCCAACCCCATCGGGGGGCGCTCAGCCATATTTAAACTGAAATGGGGACAGAATGCACAGGAGATGATCTATACGGATATGCCGAAGTTCATCAAGTTTGCCCTTGGAGAAAACGTAAAACAGTCCAACTGGCAGAGCTTTAGCCGCTTTCCACAAACCCGTATGGGGGTAGAGCAGGTTTTCGTGAACTACTTCCAGCGCGCCAAGGAATACCAGGCCCTGAAGGATTCTGGCAAACCTTTCCGCTACGACGAAGAGATGGAGGTCCTGGCGGAGATCCTGAGAGGGGAACGCCACATCAGCTGTCACTCCTATGTACAGAGCGAAATCAACATGCTTATGAAAGTGGCAGATAAGATGGGCTTTAAGGTAAATACCTTTACCCATATCCTTGAAGGCTATAAAGTAGCCGATAAAATGGCTGCCCATGGAGCAGGAGGTTCGACCTTCAGCGACTGGTGGGCTTACAAGTACGAGGTCAAGGACGCCATACCCTACAATGCGGCCATTATGCACAGCCAGGGGGTAACGGTAGCCATCAACAGCGATGACCGTGAAATGTCCCGACGGCTGAATCAGGAAGCTGGAAAGACTGTAAAATACGGAGGACTTTCTGAGGAGGAAGCCTGGAAAACCGTCACGCTGAATCCGGCTAAATTGCTGCATATCGATGACCGCGTGGGAAGCATCGCAGAAGGAAAGGATGCGGACCTGGTGTTATGGTCCGATCATCCGCTTTCGGTATACGCCGTGGCAGAAACCACTTACATTGAGGGCGTTCCCTATTTCGACCGCCAGGCTGATGCTGCCCTGCGAGAGCAGTTAGCCGAGGAGCGCAACCAGCTGATCAACATGATGCTGGAGGAGAAAGAGGGGGGCACCCCGGTGCGGACCCCAAGGCAAAACACCAAACGCGCCTTTCACTGTAACAGTCTGTAATTCGAATTACCTCTAAAATTGACACCTATGAAATCATATATATTCACTGCCCTGACGGTTTTATGTACCTTATCCTCTGGATGGGCACAACAAACTCCGGCAAATGCGCAGTCCGAGACCATTAGCATTACGGGAGCCACCCTGCACCTGGGTAATGGTGAGGTCCTGGAAAATGGAACGATCACCTTCAAAGCGGGCACGATTACAGCCCTTGGAGCAGGGCTGCCGGCTGAAGGCCGGGAGATAAACGCCAGCGGCAAACACGTCTATCCGGGGTTTATTGCCCCAGGGAAATCCCTGGGTCTTATAGAGATCAACGCCGTTCGGGCCTCCAATGACCAGGATGAGATCGGGACGATGATTCCGCATGTCCGAAGCATTATCGCTTACAATGCAGAATCACAGGTTGTGGAGAGCATGCGTCCTAACGGGGTGCTGCTCGGCCAGATCACCCCTCAGGGCGGACGCATATCAGGCACCTCCTCCATCGTCCAGTTTGATGCATGGAACTGGGAGGATGCCATCGTAAAGGAAGACGACGGAATTCACCTGCACTGGCCAAATTCCTTCCGCAGGGGTCGCTGGTGGCTGGGAGAACCCCGGGGATTCAGGCCCAATGAGGACTATCAGGACCAACAACAGGAGGTCCTTGGCTTTGTAAGGAATGCCAGTGCCTATACGCCAGAAGGGGCGGAAGAAATGAATCCTGCCTTTGCCGCCATGCAAGGGCTTTTCGACGGCAGCAAAACGCTCTATGTATACGCCGATGGAGAACGGGAGATCATAGACGGCATCAGCAGCCTGAAGGACGCCGGGGTCCGAAAAGTGGTCCTTGTAGGCGGGTATCAGGCCTACAAAATAACTGACTTTCTGAAGGAGCATCAAATCCCCGTACTGGTGAATTTCACCCACTCCCTGCCCCGACTGAACGATGACGACTACGACCTGCCGTACCGGTTGCCCAAATTGCTGGCCGATGCAGGGTTGCTGGTGGGGTTACAGAATGCGGATGCATCGAATTTTCAAACGCGAAATCTGCCCTTTTACGCCGGGCAGGTGGTCGGACAGGGTATGGATAAGGAGAAGGCCCTGCAACTGATCACTGGAAACACCGCACAGATCCTGGGGATTGCCGATGCTTACGGAACCCTTGAAACCGGAAAGAGTGCCACCCTCTTCATCTCGGAAGGGGATGCCCTTGATATGCGGGGCAATCAACTCTCCCATGCATTTATCGACGGACGGGAGGTCTCACTGGAAACCCACCAGACCGAACTCTGGAAGCGTTATATGGGCAAATACGCCGGGGAATAATCCTTATAACCCTATCTTTGAAAGCGGAGCGGTCTCTGGATGGCTCCGCTTTTTCTTTTTGTGATGTCAGGGATCAAACATATCAGCAGTATTCAGAATGCGGAAGTCCGTCAGCTGGAACACTGGAACCGAAAGTCAAGGGACCGGCGCAAATCCGGGAAATTCGTACTGGAAGGCATGCGGGAGCTTTCATTGGCCCTTCAGGCCGGATACCAGTCCGACAAGCTCTATTTCTGCCCTGAGATCATCGAGCAGGAGGTCATCCGGGAGATGCCGGGTCTGCAGGGGTGCCCTTTGGTGAGCTTAAGCGCCGAGGTATACAGCCATCTGGCCTACAGGGGAAAGACCGAAGGGGTCATCGCCCTGATGCAGGTAAAGCCGCACCGGTTGGAAGATCTGAAACTCCCCAACAATGCCCCCTTTGTACTGGTGGCGGAAGCCCCGGAAAAACCCGGCAACATTGGGGCAATACTGAGAACCGCAGATGCCGCAGGCCTCGACGCCGTAATCATTGCCGATCCCAGGGGGGACCTCTATAACCCCAATATTATCCGCTCCAGCGTGGGATGCCTTTTCACGGTACAGGTGGCCACCGCTTCAAGTACGGAAACCCTGCATTTTTTGAAATCCAAAAATATCCAGATCCTTGGAGCTGCCCTTGGAGGCTCCAGGCGTTACGATCGGGTAGACTTCGGATTGCCAACGGCCATCGTCGTGGGAACGGAGGCCACTGGCCTCAGCCCGGTGTGGATGAAGGAAGCTGACCTCCTGGTTGAGATCCCCATGAGAGGCGCCATTGACTCCATGAATGTATCCGTGGCGGCCTCCATCCTGATCTTCGAAGGGTTGCGGCAACGCGGATTCCATTGAGCAACAGGTATGGGCTATCGTTTGATCTAAAATTTTAGAGGAATGCAGAATTTATTCCTATTTTGACCCTTTCCAACACGCTATCCTATGGCTGCAACCACCCTTTTTTTGGTTATCATTGGCATCCTGCTCCTGGAATATATCCTGGAAACCGTGCTGGATATCCTTAATGCACGGAGATTTGACGACCCGGTTCCGGAGGAGTTGCAAAACCTGTATGACGCAGCACAATATAAGAAGTCACAAGCCTACAAAAAGACGAATTTCCGCTTCGGGTTGTTTTCTTCCGCCATTTCACTCCTGCTGATCCTGGGATTCCTCATCTTTGGAGGGTTTGCATGGGTTGATGGAATGGCCATGGGCCTTTCAGATCACCCTGTGCTGCAGGCGTTGATCTTTTTCGGGATCATTTTCCTGGGAAGCGATTTACTCTCTACCCCTCTTAGTTATTACCACACCTTTGTGATCGAGGAGCGCTTTGGTTTCAACAAAAGCACCCCCGCCCTATTTATTACGGATAAATTGAAGGGATGGGGCCTGATGGCACTTTTCGGTGGGGGTATTTTGGCGCTTATTATGGGTTTCTACCAGTGGGCAGGCACACATTTCTGGCTTTACGCCTGGGGGGTAATCGCCCTATTCACCATTTTTATGAACCTATTCTACAGCCGCCTGATCGTCCCCCTGTTCAATAAGCAGGAACCCCTTGAAGACGGCAGTTTAAAGCGTCGTATCGAGGCCTATGCGCGGAATGTGGGATTTGAGCTTAAAAACATATTTGTTATTGACGGTTCTAAGCGCTCGACCAAGGCGAATGCTTATTTTTCAGGCTTTGGCAGGGAAAAACGGATTGCCCTCTTCGATACCCTGATCGATGATTTGGAGGAAGAGGAAATCGTAGCCGTACTCGCTCATGAGGTCGGGCATTACAAAAAGAATCACATCATATTCAATCTTCTGGCCTCCATGGCCCTGACCGGGCTCACCCTGTTCATCCTTTCCCTCTTTATCAACAATCCTGAAATATCCCTCGCCATTGGCGTGGAGCGCCCCAGCTTCCATGCCGCACTGCTTAGTTTTGCACTGCTTTACAGCCCTATCAGCGAACTGACGGGCCTTGTGATGAATTACTTCTCCCGCCGGTTTGAATTCCAGGCAGACCGGTTTGCCCGGGAATCCTATCAGGCAGACCCGCTGATTACGTCCCTCAGGAAACTATCCCGCAAGAACCTCAGCAACCTCACCCCGCACCGGGCCTATGTCTTTATGCATTATTCACACCCGCCCCTGGTAGAGCGTATCCGGGCGCTTCGAGCCTAATTGGAATAAAAAACAAAGAATAGTCAAAGCTCAACCGGCTCCCAGAGTTCATAAGCGATTGAAAAGGGCCGGGGGATGCTTGCAGGATTAAAATCTATCCCCTAAATTCATCATCCTTTGAGAGTTGTTAATTACCTCTGGAATCTAAACCTAATATATCAACCGATGAAATACCTCATTTGCCTTCTTCTGCTGTTCCCCCTGTCTCAATTCGCCCAGGACCAGAAAGACATCGATCCGATCGCCATTCGATTGATCGATAAAATGGGAGAAGTTCTGGGGAGTCTGGAGACCTGTTCTTTTGATCTCAACACGGTTTATGACGAAGCAAATGAACAAGGATTGCTGGAACGCAAATTTGAGCAGCACCAGGTATACTTCAGGGGGCCGGACAAAATGGCCATTCGTTCAAGGGGTGAGAAGGGAAACAAGGGATACTGGTACAACGGATCCCTGCTGACCTGGTATTCATACGACCAGAACAACTATGTAACCATCCCCACCCCCAGCACGATTATCGAAACCATTGACAGCGTCCATACGGTGTTTGGCTTTCGATTTCCCGGAGCAGATATTATGTACCCGTCCTTTGGAGATGATATCCTGGAAGATTTTGATACCGTCAAATTTGCCGGTCTGAAAAAACTTGGGGATATGGACTATTTCCACATCATTGCCGAAAACGACACCTACAATTTTCAGCTTTGGATCGAGAATGGCGCTTATTACCTGCCAAAAAAATACCTCATCCTCAAAAAGGGGATGGCCCCTGAACTGGAAGAGGGAACTTTTGACGGCTGGATCACAAATGCGACGCTGCCGGATGAAATTTTTGAATTTACCCCTCCAAAAAACGCAGCTCTGATCAATATAATGCCCAAGCAATAATTTAAGTTATCACCTTATGTATCCATTTCCTTCATCAATTTTAAAACTCTCTTTTGCCGCTATTTTGATGCTGTTTTTGGCGCCGCTTGAATTGGATGCCCAGCGAATGGGCCACCGGGCCTCAAGGGGTTCCATGTCCAGATCGTCATCGATGAAAGCTTCAAGGCCCTCGAGCAAGCCTGCCGCACGGCCATCCAACAGATCTGCCAACAGGTCATCCTCGAGTCAAAGATCGAGCACTGCCAATAGATCTTCCAACCGGTCCAGCATCAATGGTGGATATCAAAAATCCAAGGACAGGAGTGCATCCCGGCCTTCTACGGGGCAGCCAAACCGGTCGGTGAGCACGAATCGGCCTTCAACTTCGGACCGGAGCGCTTCCGGAGCTGGGGACCGTGCTTCGAATGCACGTACCTCCGATATCTCAAGACCCAGTGGAGGCCGGGAGGTTTCTACCAGTCGGGAGAATGCGGGTAATCGCGCGGGTGACCGTTCCAACAACCGCGTGAATGTGGACAATAGCCGGAGGGGAAATACCAACATCAATATTGACAACAGCCGGACGGTCAATGTCAATCGAAGGAACACGTACGTGCGGGCGAGTCCGCGTGTATACCGGCGCCCTCCGTATGTGTGGGGCGGTTTCCATTTCTACTGCCATCGACCCTATTTCTGGCATCCCTATACGCCCTGGTTCTGGGGGCCGGTCTGGCATCCCTGGGGATTTTTCGTAGCCACCCTGACCACCACGGCCATTATCGTAAGCGTGACCAGCGACAGTGGGGATGAGGAAGAATACCACTATGAGGAGGGGAATTACTATCTCAAAACAGCGGATGGCTTTGAAGTGGTACAGGCCCCGGTAGGGGCCACCGTAGAGTCCATACCGGAAACGGCAGAGAAAGTAGAGGTTACGGAAAACACCTATAACTACTATTATGGTGGTGCGTATTACGAGAAGGGTGCAGAAGGGTATACAGTAGTCCCGGCAACCGCTGGAACCATCGTGCCGCACCTTCCGGAAGGAGGGGAAGAAGTCAAAGTGGGGGACCGCAACTATGTTAAATTCGGAGAGACCTATTATCAGCCCATTCAGGTCGATGGCAAAAATATGTATGAAATCGTGGAGGTCACTCCTGAATCCTGACCGACACTTATGCATTAGAATTAATAGGACCCTGATTTTTCAGGGTCTTATTTTTTTTGGGGTTCCTGTGGCCGTCATCGATAAAAATCAGGAATTCAGGCCTTTTAACCACCCTTCCCCATACACCTGACATATTGGCGTGGGCACGATTTTTGTTGTATCTAGAGCGGATTTGTGCTAATTTTATTAAATGCCCACTCAAACCGTCATAGAAAAGGAGAACAAAGAGATCGCCAGGCAGTACAAGGAGCTGCTTCGCATCAGCTATCAGGCGCTTTCCGCCAAGGATAAGAAGCTGATTCGCCAGGCTTTTGAGGTGGCTGTGGATGCGCACAAGAATCAGCGGCGCAAATCCGGAGAGGCCTATATCTTCCATCCGATTGCCGTGGCGCGCATCGTCGCTTCCGAGATTGGACTGGACGCTACTTCTATCGCGGCGGCCCTGTTGCACGATGTGGTTGAGGATACCCCTTATACGCTTGATGATATTGAGCAAATGTTCGGGGAGACCATTGCACGCATCGTAGACGGACTCACCAAGATCGCACACCTGAAGAAGGATATGAACATCTCCCAGCAGGCGGAGAATTTTCGAAAAATGCTGCTGACCCTTCACGATGATGTGCGCGTGATCATCATCAAGATCGCCGACCGGTATCACAACCTGATGACACTGGATTCCATGGCCGAGCACAAACAGGTCAAGATCGCCTCCGAAACGCTCTATATTTATGCGCCCCTCGCCCACCGGATCGGGCTTTACAACATCAAGACCGAGCTGGAAGACCTCAGCCTGAAGTATACCGAACCTGAAGTCTACAAGGACATCCTCAGCAAGATCGAGGACAGCAAGGAAGAGCAGGAACAGTACATTGAAGATTTCTCCAGGGTCATCGAGGATTCCCTGGACAAAGAAGGGCTCAACTACCACATCAAGGGACGGATGAAGTCGATTTTTTCCATCCGGAGGAAAATGCAGGCTCAAAACGTCACCTTTGATGAGATCTACGACAAATTTGCGATCCGGATCATTTATAAATCCGACCGGAAGAACGAAAAGTTCCTGGCCTGGAAGATCTATTCCATCGTAACGGACCACTTTACCCCCAACCCGGTGCGCCTGCGCGATTGGATCTCCTCTCCCAAGAGTACGGGTTACGAAGCCCTTCATATTACCGTTATGGGGCCCAAGGGAAGATGGGTGGAGGTGCAGATCCGCAGTGAACGCATGCATGAAATCGCGGAAAAGGGATACGCCGCCCACTTTAAATACAAACACGGGGAGCAAAAGGAACAGGGCATCGAGATCTGGCTGAACCGGCTGCAGGAAGCCCTGGAGGGTTCCAACGGCAATGCCGTGGACTTTGTGGAGGAATTCAAGCTCAACCTGTATTCCAAGGAAATATTCGTCTTCACTCCGAATGGGGAGCTCAAGTCCCTGCCGAAGGGAGCTACCCCTCTTGATTTTGCCTTCAACATCCATACGGAGGTCGGGATGCATACCCGTGGCGCCAAGGTGAACGGGAAGCTGGTACCCCTAAATACCACCCTCAAGAGCGGGGATCAGGTGGAGATCATTACCTCGGACAGCGCCAAGCCGAACCAGAACTGGCTGGATTACGCCACCACGGCCCGGGCACGTTCCAAGATCCGCTCCTCCCTGAGGGAAGAGAAGAAGGAAGTGGCTATGGAAGGAAAGGAAATCCTCCGGAGGAAATTAAAGTCCCTGAAGATTACCCTGAATGAGGATGTGATAAACAAGATGGTGGTCTACTTCAAGCTGAAGACCAGCCTGGACCTTTTTTACAGGGTCGGGAACGGGGCCATTGAAAACCAGCAAATCCGTGATTTTGCCTCCTCCTACAGCAATGCCTTCCTGAACTTCTTTAAGAACAAGATCAGACGCAAGGGCACCCCGGAAGGGATCGACCGGGATGAGATCACTTCCAAATTCGACATGCTGGTATTTGGAAAGGATGAAGAAAAACTATCCTATACCCTTGCAAATTGCTGCAACCCCATCCCCGGGGACGAGGTCTTCGGCTTTGTAACGGTCAAAGATGGGATCAAGGTGCATAAAAAAGACTGTCCAAACTCGATCTCCCTCCAGTCCAATTACGCCTACAGGATCATCTCAGCAAAGTGGATCGATTCCTCTCAGGAAGAATTTACTGCAGAGATCCGGCTGAGCGGGATTGACAATCTGGGGCTGATCAATGCAATTACCGAAATTATCTCGGATGAGATGCACGTGAATATGCGTAACATCAACTTCAACACGGATGGGGGTACATTTTCAGGGAAGATCAAGTTAGTGGTCAAGAACAAGTCCATCCTGAAGAAACTGATGGAGAACCTTAAAAAAATAAACGGGATCGATAAAGTAGCCCGGGTATGACCCTTCACACGGGTTAAATTCCAATCCATAATCCTGCCCTATTCGCTTTTTTAGACGTATTTTTGTAGCCGGATTTCAGTAGTCGCACATGAATCGCAAAGACCAGGATATCGTAAAACAAGTGTTCACCTCCTTTCTGGGGGAAAACGGCCATCGCAAAACGCCTGAGCGCTACGCCATCCTGCAGGAAATTTACAATACGGACGACCATTTTGACATAGAGTCCCTCTACATCAAAATGAAGAATAAGAATTATCGCGTTAGCCGTGCCACCCTTTACAATACCATCGAATTGCTGTTGGAGTGTAAACTGGTTCGCAAGCATCAGTTCGGGAAGAATCAGGCCCAGTATGAGAAGTCCTATTTTGACCACCAGCACGATCACGTGATCCTGACTGATACCGGTGAGGTGGTTGAATTCTGCGACCCCAGGATCGAATCCATCAAAAAGACCATTGAAGAGGTCTTCGATATTGAGATTAACAATCACTCGCTTTACTTTTACGGCACCCGCAAAAAGAAAGAAGAAGCCACAGACTAATCCGCCAAACCATGCATGTAGATCTGCTGCTCGGGCTCCAATGGGGGGACGAGGGAAAAGGAAAAATTGTTGATGTTCTGACGGGAGATTACGATATCATCGCCCGTTTCCAGGGAGGGCCGAATGCAGGCCATACGCTGGAATTCGACGGCATTAAACACGTACTCCACACCATCCCCTCGGGAATATTCCACAAAAAGGCCATCAACGTGGTCGGGAACGGGGTGGTCATCGACCCTGTGATCTTTCGGAAGGAACTACAGCAACTGGAAGCTTTTGAGATCGACATCCAAAAAACCCTGCTGATTTCCCGCAAGGCCCACCTGATCCTGCCCACCCACAGGTTGCTTGATGCGGCCTCTGAAGCCGCAAAGGGCAAGGCGAAGATAGGCAGCACCCTCAAAGGGATCGGACCTGCCTATATGGATAAAACGGGGCGAAACGGATTGCGTGTCGGGGACCTGGAGCTTCCGGACTGGAAAGACAAATATCGCTCTCTGGCCGAAAAGCACCAGGCCATGATCCACTTCTACGATGTGGACATCCAATATGACCTGGAGGAATTGGAAGCTGAGTTCTTTGCGGCAGTCGAGCGCCTCTCTGAACTTACTTTTATCGACAGTGAGGACTACCTGCACAAAGCGCTGAAGTCCGGCAAAAAAGTCCTGGCCGAAGGGGCACAGGGATCCCTGCTGGATATTGATTTTGGCACCTACCCTTTTGTCACCTCATCAAACACCACGGCTGCCGGAGCCTGCACCGGTTTGGGAATCGCCCCTGGGAGTATTCAGGAGGTCTTTGGGATCTTTAAAGCCTATACCACCCGTGTGGGAAGCGGTCCTTTCCCGACCGAGCTCTTTGATGATGACGGGGAGACCATGGGCAGGGTTGGTAACGAGTTTGGCGCTACCACAGGAAGACCCCGGCGATGTGGCTGGCTGGACCTGGTGGCCCTGAAATACGCCGTTCGCATAAACGGGGTAACCCGGTTGATGATGATGAAGGCTGATGTGCTCAGCGGTTTTGAGACCATCAAGGTATGTACCTCCTACCACTATCAGGGAATGCAGATCGACCATCTGCCCTATTCCATCGAAGCAACTTACCTGACCCCGGTCTATAAAGAACTCCCGGGTTGGAAAGAAGACCTGACCGCCATGAACGATGCCGCCCAGCTCCCCAAAGAACTGGAAGATTACATCCGTTTTCTGGAAGGGGAACTGGAAGTGCCCATCAGCATTGTTTCTGTAGGCCCGGACCGTACCCAGACCATCCACCGGGAAGGATAAGGGGACACCTCAGGCCAGTACCGGGATAAATTATGCTAATTTTACGGAAACCTTTGGACGTGAAACGGCTCCTGCTCTTTCTTTTTATCGGAACCTTTTCGGCCAGCCTCTGCGCTCAGGAATCTGACGAGCAGGGCAGGAAGATCAACATCATTTACGGAGGCAGCTTTACCAAGGATGAGAACCTAAGGCCCGGGGCATCTATATTTTCAAGGGACGAGCGGCAGGTGCAGTTCGAACACCAGGG
The DNA here is from genome assembly GCA_965601625.1 of uncultured Flavobacteriaceae bacterium. Taxonomy (GTDB): domain Bacteria; phylum Bacteroidota; class Bacteroidia; order Flavobacteriales; family Flavobacteriaceae; genus Robiginitalea. The sequence goes on from CBFCWO010000007.1 coordinate 42,276, forward strand.
AGCAGACCTCTGGTGCGATTACGCCCTTTTCTATCAGAAGGAGAACCGCCTGGAGGCCATTGGCAACGTCCGATTAAAACAAGGTGATTCCATTCTGATGACCAGTGGTTATATCGAGTACGACGGGAATCAAAAGCTCGCCAAGGCCTATGAGCAGGTGCGGCTCACGAACCAGAGCATGGAGCTGACCACAGATACCCTCTACTTCGACCGGGAACGGCAGGAATCTTACTACAGGGACTACGGGACCATTATAGACTCCGCCAACACCCTTACCAGCAGGGTCGGGCGCTATTATATGGTGCCCAAGAAATATCAGTTCCAGGACAGCGTGCTGATCGAGAATCCGGAATACACCATGGAATCGAGCCGGCTGGATTATTACACCACCTCTAAAAACGCCTATATGTACGGGCCGTCCACCATCATTGGGTCTGGCTACCAAATCTACTGTGAACGAGGGTTTTACGATACCACCGCGGAGGAGGGATACGGGATCAGGAATACCGAAATCCTGTACAACGACCGCATCATCGAGGGAGACAGCGTGTATTTTAACAAGACCCTTGAATTTGCCTCCGCTACCAATAACATCAAGGTAACCGATACCATAAACGAGGGGATCATCCGGGCACATTATGCCGAAGTACACAAGGCAAAGGATTCGCTCTTTGCCACCCGGAGGGCCGTCTCCATCAGCCTGGTGGAACAGGATTCATTGTATATGCATGGGGATACCCTGATGGTCACGGGCGAGCCGGATGCCAGGGTACTGCGGGCCTTCCGAAATGCCAAATTCTACAAAAAGGACCTGAGCGGCAAATGCGACAGCATTCATTTTGAGGAGAAGACCGGAATCACGGAGATGATCCGAAACCCCGTCCTGTGGAATATGGAAAACCAGATGACCGGAGACAGCATCCTTCTGATCAGCGATCTGGAAACGGAAAAGCTGGATTCCCTGAAGGTCATCGAAAACGCCTTTATCATTTCGGAGGATACCGTGGGGCAACGGGGGTACAACCAGGCCAAGGGGAAAGACCTGTTTGGCAAGTTCGTCGAAAACGAATTGAAGCTCGTTGACCTGGTCAAGAATACGGAGGTGATCTACTATATGTACGATGATGACGGGAAGCTGATCGGCATTAACAAAACCATTTGCAGCCGAATCCGCCTGGAGATGGAGCAGAACGAGATCCAGGACATTACCTTTTTTATCAATCCGGATGGTGATATCTTCCCGGAAAAGGATCTTCCCGAAAGCAGCCGGCAGCTCGATGGCTTCATCTGGAGGGGGGATGAACGCATACGATCCAAGGATGAGATCTTTGATGAGGATGATAATAATCTCGTATTGCCGGTGATCAGGGGCATCACGGAATCTATCGACCTGGAAGCCGCGGATTCTGAGGAAGGGTCGGAAGGAGACCCCGAGGAGATCCCTGACGCACAAAACAAAGGGGTTCGACCCAAACCGGTACGCCGTAGCGGTACAAACTCTAAGGAATGAACCGCGATTTTCTCACCTATCAATCCCAAACGACCCCCCACCCCCTCGGGATAGAGATCTCCCATGGCAAGGGCAGCTATCTGTACGACCTGAAAGGAAAGTCCTATCTGGATTTTATTGCCGGAGTATCGGCCTGCAGCCTGGGGCACTGTCATCCCTCAGTCGTTGCCGCCATACAGGAGCAGGCTTCCCGCTACCTGCATGTGATGGTGTACGGGGAGTTTATTCAGGGACCTTCCCTTGAGCTCTGCAGGGAACTGGCGCAAGCCCTGCCAGACCCCCTTGAAACAACCTATCTCGTGAATTCAGGTACGGAAGCCATAGAAGGTGCTATCAAACTGGCCCGGAGGGTAACCGGCCGGCACGAGCTAATCGCTGCTCACAATGCCTATCACGGAAATACCCTGGGCAGTTTGAGCCTCATGGATTTTGAAGTCCGCAAAGCCCCTTTTCGGCCCCTGCTTCCAGGTATTCGTCATATCCCGTTCAATGATGAGAAGGCCCTGGAACAGATCAACGGGCGTACTGCAGCAGTGATCCTGGAAACCATTCAGGGCGGGGCGGGATTTGTGCTCCCGCAGGCAGGGTACCTAAAGAAGGTCAGGGATCGCTGCCGGGATACAGGTGCGATGCTGATCCTGGATGAAATACAGCCTGGTTTCGGCCGCACGGGAGCTCTGTTCGCCTTTGAACATTACCATTGCATCCCGGACATTCTCGTCATGGGCAAGGGAATGGCCGGTGGGCTTCCCATCGGCGCCTTCACCGCCTCCAAAGCGCATATGAGTACCCTCCAGGAACATCCCAAACTGGGTCACATCACAACTTTTGGCGGGAATCCGGTGATTGCTGCGGCCGCCCTGGCAACCCTCCGGGAACTTGTAAACAGTACACTGATCCCGGATGCCTTGAAAAAAGAGCATCTTTTCCGCAAACTCCTGGTGCACCCATTGATACGGGAAATCCGCGGGAAGGGGCTGATGCTTGCCCTGATCTTCGATACTCCGGAAATCGCCAATTATCTGGTGCTGGCCGCCAAGGATGCCGGTTTGCTGCTTTTCTGGCTGCTCTTCGAGCCCCGAGCCGTCCGCATCAGCCCGCCACTAACGCTTTCCGAGCGGGAGATACGCAAGGGTTGCAGCCTGATCCTAACACTCCTGGATGCCTATCCCGGAAACCCTGTTAACTAATTTGTTGATAAGATGGCCCACGGGTGGCAGCAAAGGCGTCCTTAAAAAAAATATTTTTAAGTCCATACAGAACCAATACGGAATGTATGGCCAACAACCCCAACGAGCAACCCAGCCCTCCCATAGCGAAATTCGAGTCCATGCTGAAGACGGACGACGTCTATTTCTTTGATGCTGAGGACTTTGAAGACATCATTCACCACTATCTGAACCACGGAAAGATCTCTCTGGCCAAAAAAGCGATCCGGATGGGCCTGGAACAGCATCCGTGCTCCCTGGATATCCAGCTGCTGGACGTGGAAGTATTGGTTTTTGAGAATGATTTCAAGCGGGCTGAACGCATCCTGGATGAGCTGCAATTCCTGGAGCCCAACAATGCGGAAATTTATATTCAGCGGGCTAATATCCAGTCCAAACAGGACAATCATATGGCGGCCATTGCCCTGCTGGAAGATGCCCTTGAATATTCCAATGATCCCGGGGACCTGTACTCACTTCTGGGAATGGAATACCTGTTTGTGGATGACTATACTCAGGCTAAGAAATACTTTATCCGTTGTCTGGAATCGGACCCCGAAGACTATGCTTCCCTGTACAATACCATCTATTGTTACGAGTTTCTGGAAGAACACGATGGGGCTATCCGCTACCTGAATACGTTTTTGGAGACCCGGCCTTACTGCCAGATCGCCTGGCACCAGCTCGGCAAGCAATACTACGCGGTTGAGATGTATAACGAGGCGTTGGCAGCCTTTGATTTTGCCATCATTTCAGACGACACCTTTCTGGGCGCGTATTTTGAAAAGGGGCGGGTCCTGGAGAAACTGGGTCGCTACGAGGAGGCCATCCAGAATTATACCGCTACCACCCGCCTGGAAGACCCCACCTCCCATGCGTATCTGAGGATTGGAAAGTGCTACGAACGGATCCAACGGGAGGAAGAAGCGCTCTATTACTACTACCTGACCGTTCACGAAGACCCTTTGCTCGACAAGGGTTGGCTGGCCATAACGGATTTCTATCTCGGCAAGGAAGACTATCCGAAAGCCCAGGAGTATATTGACAAAGCGCTGAATATTGACGGGGAGAACGCGACCTACTGGAAACGCTCCGGGATCATTCACAAAGCCCTGCAACAAATCCACGAGGCGGACTTTGCCTTCAAACAGGCGACCGAACTCGGAAACTACGAAATGGACACCTGGCTCCTGTGGGCTGAGGTACTGAGGGATTGCCGGGAACTTGAAGCGGCCGTATTGATCCTGCAACAGGCCATGGAATTTCATCCGGAATCCGCTGAGATTCAGTATCAATTGGCTGGGATCTGTCTCTTGCTGGATGAGGCCGATAAGGGGTGTAATGCCCTGAAAAAAGCCCTGGATCAGTCCCCCGACAAATTTGCCTTCTTCGAAAAGACCTTCCCCGAAATCTCGAGGGCTTCCTGGGTACAGCGTATGGTCCGGGAATGCCGGAAGGCATCTAAATAAAAAGCATACTTTTGCTTTTTGTTTGACATGAGAGGACGGACGCCACTTCAATATATTTGGGTAGTACTTAAAGGAATGGCCATGGGCGCTGCGGATGTGGTTCCCGGGGTATCCGGAGGTACCATCGCCTTTATATCCGGCATCTATGAAGAGCTGATCCAGACCATCAACAACATTCGGCCTTCCCTCCTGAAAGTATGGATCAATGAAGGTTTCAAAGCCTTCTGGAAGGAATTAAACGGCGGGTTCCTGCTGGCCCTGATGTCGGGGATTGCCATAAGCGTAATCAGCCTGGCCCGGGGGATCAGCTGGTTGCTGACCCATCAGCCTATCCTGGTCTGGTCCTTTTTCTTTGGCCTGGTCCTGGCCAGCGTGATCTATGTGGCCAAAAGCGTCACAAAATGGGATCTGGGCATTTTGTTTATGACACTCCTGGGGGTCGTGCTGGCCTACGGCATCGTTTCCCTGCCTATTTCCCAAAGGGACCCCGGCATGGCTTATCTATTCCTTTCCGGGGCCATGGCCATCTGTGCCATGATCCTTCCCGGGATCTCCGGAGCGTTCATTCTGGTTCTGCTCGGTTCCTACCAAAGCGTACTGGATGCCGTCCACCAAAGGGACATGGAAGTAATCCTGATGGTGGGTGCTGGTGCCATCGTAGGGCTGCTGAGTTTTGCCCGCCTGTTGAAGTGGATGTTCTCCCGATATAAAAACGGCACCCTGGCCCTCCTGAGCGGATTCATCATTGGTTCCCTTCCCAAAATTTGGCCCTGGAAGGTCGTTTTGGAAAGCGAGGTCTTTGACGGGAAGGAGATCCCCCTGCGGGAAGCCAGCGTCTTTCCCTGGAATTACCCGGCTGAAGCCCAGTGGCTGGCCGCGATTGGGCTGGCTATCCTCGGTTTTTGGCTTATTTTTGTGCTGGAGCGGTTAGCATCCCGCAAGACTACCTGATCCCATGAACCACTCCCGTACGATCCTGGATAACATCCTCCTTTTCATCAAAGGACTTGCTATGGGTGCAGCCAATAAGGTACCCGGCGTCTCCGGTGGGATCGTCGCCTTTGTGGTGGGTTTTTATGAGGAGTTTATTTACTCCCTCCAACGGATCAACCTCACTGCCTTAAAATTATTGTTCAGCGGCAGGTTCACCAGCTTTTATCGATACGTCAACGGATCCTTTCTTTTCATCCTCATCCTGGGGATGCTATTCAGTTATTTCAGCGTCTCAAAGATCCTGGATTATTTCCTGGAGCGGAGAGAACTCTATGTGTGGTCCCTGTTCCTGGGCATGATCATCGGGTCCATTTATTTTATCTACCGTGAATTCGACGATTGGAACAAGCGAACGTACTTTGCTGCATTTCTGGGGTTGGTTGCAGGGATTTCGATCAGTTTTCTCAACCCGGCCCGGGAAAACGACAACCTGTTGTTTATCTTTTTCTGTGGCATTATCAGTGTCTCGGGAATGACCCTCCCCGGACTTTCAGGATCGTTTATCCTGATTTTGCTCGGCAACTATGTCTTGTTGCTGGTAGATTCGGTCAACGCCCTGTACGATACGATGGCCGAAGTATTTCGAGGGGATTTCAGCTTCCTCGAAAATCAAAACCGAAAACACACCCTGGTCATCCTGGCGGTGTTTACAGCCGGGTCGGCAGCAGGCCTGGTTACCCTTTCCCATTTGCTTGGCTATGTCCTAAAACACTTCAAAAGCATCACCACTGCCGTCATTATAGGTTTTATTACAGGCTCCCTTGGAGTGGTCTGGCCCTGGAAAAAGAAGATCTTTCTTCTCGGGGCAGACCGAACCCCATTACTGGACTCCAATGGAGACAGGATCATCGTGAATTACCAGCGGTACCTGCCGGATCCCGGGGCGAATGAAACCTGGTGGGCGGTTCTCTATATTTTGCTGGGGATCATCATCCTCGTGCTGCTGGAGTGGTACGGCAAATACCGTTTGAAAGATGCATAGGTTTGGGCTTTTGGGAAAGAATATATCCTATTCCTTCTCCCCGGGATACTTCCGGGACAAATTTAAACGAGAGGGCATACAGGACTGTGTCTACCAAATCTTTGACCTCCCGGGCCTGGAGGCGTTTCCGAAGTTACTGGATCAATATCCCGATCTGCGGGGCCTGAATGTAACGATCCCCTACAAGGAGGCCATACTGCCTTATTTGAACCATCTGGATCCGGAGGCCAAAAGCATCGGTGCCGTCAATACCATTCGCATGGCGGAAGATGGCCTGATCGGCTACAATACGGATGTCCTGGGTTTTAAAGCTTCTCTGGAACCCCTGCTGAGGCCCTGGGACCAGTCTGCTTTGGTGCTGGGAACCGGGGGAGCTTCGAAAGCGGTAGCCCATGGACTAAAACAGCTCGGCATCTCATTCCGGCTGGTTTCCAGGAATCCACGACCGGGTCAATTCCACTATGGCGAACTCAACAACAAAACCCTGGAGGCGCATTCCATCCTTATCAACTGTACCCCCCTGGGTACCTATCCCGATGTTCAGGCCGCCCCCCCTATTCCTTATCATGACCTAAACAAAAACCACTTGCTCTACGACCTGATATACAACCCTGAGCAGACGACTTTTCTAAAGCACGGGGAGGAGATCGGTGCCCGTACCAAAAACGGGCTTGAGATGCTCCAATTACAGGCCGATGCTTCCTGGGAGCTCTGGAATCGGTGAATGCCAGCGCAGGTTGCTGTAGCCTTGAAAAAAAGTACGCGTATTTTTGTGATACGCATACATGTTAGTATCTTAGAAAGAAGATCGGGCATACCCGAAAAATCATACCGATGTCGGAAGAGGAAAAAAAAGAACTGCCGGAACAACCGGCGGAGGGACAGACCAATACAGAGCAAGATGAGGTCTCCAAAGACGGGCCAAAAGAGGGTGAGGATCCTACTGTGCTAAGCGCAGTGGATGCTCCTGAAGGGGTCCCCCCGACCGAGGAATCGGCACATCCTGAGAAAGCGGCAACAGGAGAATCCAATACAGCTCCAAAAGCCACTCAGAAAGACCCCGTGGCAGAAACGGAAGATGCGGCTATACCTCCTGCAGAAAGCACCTCAGATCCCGTTGAACAGAAAGGGGAGCAACCACCCGAATCCCGACAGGCGTCCGGTGAAGAAACCAAAGAAGACCCAAAAGCAACCCGAAAAGAAACCCCTCCCGTGGGTGAAGGCGCCCCTGTGGCCCCTTCTGAAAAGACACCCGAAGGCGCCGAATCGGAAGAAGACCCTGAAAAAGAGATCGACGAATCCATCGCTGAGGATGCGGAAGACTCCCACAATGAGCGCAGGCATCAAATTCCGATCCTGGATTATCACGCCCTGACGATGGAAAATCTGGTGGGCGAACTCCAACGGCTGCTGCGTACTGAAAAAATTCAGGCGATCCGCAAACATGCAGAAAGCATCAAACGGGAATTCGACCTGAAATTCCAGGATTTTATTGAACACAAGAAGGAAGAATTTATCAGCAGGGGGGGCGAGCCAACCGACTTCAGGTACAACTCCGTTACCAAACGCCAGTTCAACGAGCTCTTTGGCGAATACAGGGATAAACGAAACCAGTATTACAAAGAACTGGAACAAAATCTTCAAGATAACCTGCAGTCCCGGCTTCAGATCATTGAAGAGCTGAAAGGTCTTGTAAGCATGGAGGAGGACATGAACACCACTTACAAGAATTTCAAGGAGCTTCAGCAGCGCTGGAGAAATGCCGGGCCGGTGCCCCGCACCGAATACAACAATGTCTGGCGCACCTTCCAGCATCATGTAGAGATCTTCTACGACTTCCTGTCCCTGAACCGGGAACTCCGCGACCTGGACTTCAAATACAACCTGGAAGAGAAGGAACGACTATGTGAGAAAGCAGAGGCCCTGCTGGATGAGGAAGACATAAACAAGGCTTTCCGCGAATTGCAGATTCTCCATAAGATCTGGAAAGAAGAAGTGGGGCCGGTGGCCAAGGATCAAAGGGAAGCTATCTGGGAGCGCTTCAGTGAAGCTACCAAGAAAATGCACCTGCGCAGACAGGAGTATTTTCAGCACCTGGATGAGGGTTACAGGGAAAATCTCGAAAAAAAGAAAGAGATCATCGCTCAGATCGAGGCTATTGCGGAAAAGGTGGCAGACCATCACAGGGGTGTGCAAAACCAGATCCGTCAGGTTGAAACCCTGCGGGGACAGTTTTTTCAGGCGGGCAAGGTGCCGCAGAAAGACAATGAAGCCACCTGGTCTGCCTTTAAAAGTGCCGTGCGCGCCTTTAACCGCAACAAAAATGCGTTTTACAAGGGGCAAAAAAAGGAACAGCAGCAAAACTTAGACCGGAAAAAGGAGCTTCTCAGCCGGGCCCTGGAGCTCAAAGACAGCGAAGAGTGGGAGGCTGTGACCCCGGAGATGAAGCGGATACAGCGCGAATGGAAGGAAGTGGGGCATGTCCCCCGGAAATACTCTGAGAAGATCTGGAAGGAATTTAAGGAGGCTTGCAATCATTACTTCAATCGGCTGCATGCAAGCAAGAACAGTGCCTTTGCAGCAGAAAAGAAAAACCTGGAGCTCAAAACTGCCCTCCTGCAGGAGTTGCGCGAATTCAAGCTGAGCGGGACCAGGGACAAGGATCTAGCTCAGATACAGGATTTTGTTTCCCGCTGGAAAGCGGTGGGCCACGTCCCTCGGAACAAAAAACATATCAGCAGCAAGTTCTATAAGATCCTCGATGCCCTGTTCCGAAAACTCGGAATCAGCCAGCAGGAAGCTGAAACCCTTAAATACGGGGATAAAATTGCCCAGTTGGAGGACGCAGAGGATGAAAGGGCCGTAGAACGGGAACGGCAGTATATCCGGAAAAAGATAGACGAAGTCCAGGGGGAGATCAGGCAATTGGAAAACAACCTGAATTTCTTCTCAAATGCCTCGGAGGAGAATCCTATGGTGAAGGAGGTCATCAATAACCTCGAAGGAAAAAAAGGCGCCCTAAAGAGTTGGATGGCAAAACTCAAAAAACTCAATATCCTTAGAAATACCCTGCGTCAGGAAGCAGCGGCATCGGATGAGGTCTCTCCGTCCGGTCCGGAGGATTCCGAATCGGAGGCTTCAACCTGATTTACGCCTCCACGGGTTCTGCATACAGGTCAAAATCGGAAGCTTCCGTGATGCGCAGTTGGGCAAACGCACCCACCCGAAGATAAAAGCGGGATGCATCCACAAGCACTTCATTGTCTACATCCGGAGAATCGTATTCGGTTCGACCTACAAAATAGCCCCCTTCCACCCTGTCGATCAGACAGCGGAATTCCCTGCCCACCATCGCCTGGTTGGTTTCCCAGGATATCTGGGACTGAATTTCCATGATCTCATTGGCCCGCTGCTGCTTAATTTCTTCCGGAACATCATCTTCCAGCTGATAGGCATGCGTGTTCTCCTCATGGCTATAGGTAAAACAACCGAGCCGCTCAAAGCGCTGTTGGCGAACCCAGTCCTTCAACAAAGCAAAATCCTCCTCCGTCTCCCCCGGATAACCCACAATCAGTGTTGTTCTTATAGCCATTCCAGGCACCTCCTTTCTGAACTGCTCCAAAAGCAGGTCCGTTTTTTTCCGTGTCGTCCCGCGTCTCATGCTCTTCAGGATAGGGTCTGAGATGTGCTGAAGCGGAATATCGATGTAGTTGCAAACCTTGGACTCCTCCCGCATGACTTGAAGAACGTCAAGGGGGAATCCCGTAGGAAAGGCGTAATGCAGTCGGATCCATTCAATGCCCTCTACCTGGCACAGGGCTCTGAGCAGATCGGCTAAGGCCCTTCGTTTGTATAGATCCAACCCGTAATACGTCAGGTCCTGGGCGATCAAAATGAGTTCCTTGACACCCTTTGCCGCCAGATGCTCAGCTTCCCGGACCAGGTCCTCAATGGTCTGACTGCGATGTTTTCCCCGCATAAGCGGAATAGCACAAAAGGAACAGGGCCGGTCACATCCTTCTGCAATTTTCAGATAAGCGTAATTTGAAGGGGTGGTGGTCAGGCGTTCACCCACCAGCTCGTGTTTGTAATCCGCCCCCAGGGCTTTCAGAAGTCTGGGCAGATCCTGTGTGCCAAAATAGGCATCCACATTGGGGATCTCCTGTTCGAGATCGGGCTTATAGCGCTCACTCAAGCAACCGGTCACGAAGACCTTGTCGATGCGTCCCTCCTCTTTTTCCCGTACCTGCTCCAGAATCGTATTCACGCTTTCGGCTTTGGCGTTGGCGATAAAGCCACAAGTATTGATCACTACGATATTACCGCTTTGCTCATGCACCACCTCCTTGTCGTTTGCGCGCAACTGGCCCATAAGCACCTCGGAGTCATACAGGTTCTTGGAGCAACCCAGGGTGATCACGTTGATCGTATTCTTCTTAACGGATTTCGTGCGCATAAGACTAAATGAGGGGCAAAAATACGACAACTCGTCGGAACACGGCCATCCGGCATTGGTCAAACCTGAACACTACAGCGTAAAAGCCACTGCATGTTGCCCGTTGATTATTCTGAGTAATCCCGGGGAGGTTTTCTGAAGGGTCCCAGTTGCTCAAAGGCATGGGCCAGGCGAAATAAATCCGGGAGCTGGAAGCCGCGGACGATAAAGGTCAGGCCCGCCGGTTCTCCATCCCTGCGGTACCCCATTGGGACGGTAAGCGCAGGATACCGGGCCACAGCCGCATAGCCTGCATGTAAATTATTTACGGACAGGATCGCATCCAGGTCATGGTCTTTCCAGGGCCCTCCGAGATACGCCTTGCCTGCCTGGGTCAGTCCGGAGCGGATCTTGTCAAAGGAATCCTCAGAAGTCGTGTCCTTCAAGATACCATCCAGCCTTGACTGTCCGTAAGGCATGCGCAGGGTGGAGTCTTCACGGTTAAACGCCACTACATCCCGCACATTCCGCACAGATACGGCCATGGTATCCCGAATCTGTGAAATAAGGTACTCAGGCAGGTCCCGTTTCATATCCAGATTCAACAGGGTCCTGAATCCTTCCAGCTTCACCTCGGGCGGACTGAAGGGAACGATCGTTGCACCGGCCTTTTCAAGAAGGCCGACCGTTTCCCGATAGAGGGTATCCGTTTCCATGAGCGAAAGAAAAACCCCAAGTCTTTTGCCCCTCAGACTGGACCCTGCGGGCGTATACCAACCCTCCTCCCAACTCACCTGAAAGGCTTTGAGGTCGGTCACATCATAGCCCATCATGGCGTCAAAGAGGATGCCGGCATCTGTTACGTTTCGGGTCATTGGCCCGGGGGTGTCCAGGGTCCCGGAGATCGGTACAATGCCTGTCCGGCTGAGCATCCCCACCACGGGCTTCAGCCCTACGACAGAATTCATGCTGGAAGGTGAAAGGATGGACCCGGAGGTCTCCGTGCCTACAGCAGCCATGGCATACCCGGCCGCCATGGCGGTTCCGCTCCCAGAGCTCGAACCGCCGGTTTCGTAAATCCTTCTTCCATATGGATTGAGGGTCTGCCCGCCCACAGCACTGTAGCCCACCGGACAATTCCCACAGAAGTAATAGGCCCACTCGCTTAGATTTACCTTTCCAAGAACAAGCGCACCACGCTCCTTGAGTCGCTCAACGATGAAGGCATCTCCGGTTTTGTTTTCCATCAGGGCAACGGCTCCGGCTGTAGTATGCATTCCCTCCGTGTTAATGTTATCCTTCAGCAGTACAGGCATGCCAAAAACAGGATGCCGGTTGGCTTCGGGGTTCGCCTGCAGGGCAGCATCCCTTTGCCGGGCTTCCTCCAATACCCTTTCGTTTAGGGCAATTACCGTGTTCAGGGTTGTGCTGTTATCCAATTCATACTTGTAGATGCGGTACAGGAAAAACCGGCACAGGTCCTCATAGCCAAACGCCCCCTCCCGTATATGCTGTTGAACCACGGGTATGGGTTGTTCAAGGATCAGGGGTTTTAAGCGCTGGTAGGTTGAATCGGACATCTTCCGGACTTCCTCATACAGGGGCAGGAAAACATCATTCTTATCAAGGACCCTGGATTGGATTAGCTTGTAGCGCATCCGCGGCTTGGGATGGTTCTCATTGGCAGCGACCTCCTGTGAATCGTCATAGGGCATCCAGAGCCTGTCTGAGGTCTCGGAGGATTCTCCTGCTTCCTCCGGATCCGTTGCAAGCTCCTCCTCCGGTGAAACAGTGGGCGGGGCTTTTTCTGAAGCTTCCCTGCATGACATTATGATAAGGAAAGTTCCTAAAACAAGGAGGCTTCCCAAAGTGGATCGGACTTTCAATGTGGGTTTGTTGCGGACCATCGATCGATATTTTTTTGATTCATTCGTACAAATTCATCCTTGCCTTCGGCCATGGCCAGGGTCTTGGAACGTTTTGCCGCTGCAATCGCCTCAGGATAGGACTCCAGGTCGGCAAGGATCAGGGACTTCACCCGATAGAAATAATAGGTTTCCCCACCCAGCTCAAGGGCCTTATTGACATATTCCAGGGCGCTCCGGGGTTCAAGGCCCTCTTCCTGCAGATACCTGGCCGCCTCATAATAGGTTTGCGCCGTCGGAGCGGAGGCCAGGGCTTCCCCTATCATACGTGCCATAACTGCACGGGTATCCACAGTTATGGGGATACGAATGCAGGTTTGATCCCAGATCCATAGCATGTCCATTCCATTGTGGGTAATGTGGTCAAAGGCAATCAGAAAGTTCTCCTGCGGCTCCATACGGGGCTCCGGGGTCACCGTGTAGCGAAACAGGTCATCTTCGGGACGGTAGGCCTTTCGACCATCTCCCCAATGGGTCGTATCCCTGTGGAAGACGACCTCCCAGGAGGCTGAATCCGGAAAGGCATAGAGCGCATAAGTTCCCCTGGGGACAAGGTGATCCCCCACCTTCATCGTATCGCTTAAGGTAATCTTCGTGGACTCATTGGCACCAACCCTCCAAATGCGTCCGTAAGGGACGAGGTCGCCGAATATTTCCCTCCCGCGGACAGCAGGACGTGAATACCGTACACGGACGGTGCTGAGGCCAACTTGTTGTTCAATTTCCTGATAAGGGCTTGCTTTGGGGTGCGGCAACTGAGCCCGAAGGGACCACACACAGCTGATCAGCACTAAGATCCACAAATGCTTCACCTGGATCGATTGAAGAACGAATCCACGAACTCGAACTTATTGAATACCTGCAGATCTTCAATGCCCTCTCCAACTCCAATATACTTTACCGGGATCCTGAACTGATCTGAAATACCAATGACTACCCCACCTTTGGCCGTGCCGTCCAGCTTGGTCACTGCCAGGGAAGTCACTTCTGTGGCCTTGGTAAACTGCCGCGCCTGTTCAAAGGCGTTTTGTCCGGTAGAACCATCCAGGACCAACAGTACTTCATGGGGGGCGTCAGGGAGTACCTTTTGCATCACCCGTTTTATCTTGGAGAGTTCATTCATGAGGTTCACCTTGTTGTGCAACCGGCCAGCCGTATCGATCAGCACTACATCTGCACTTTGCTTTTCTGCCGAGCTCAGGGTATCGTAGGCGACGGATGCGGGATCGCTGCCCATTTTCTGCTTTACCAGGGGTACCTCTACCCGGTCTGCCCAAATCTGAAGCTGGTCAATCGCGGCGGCCCGAAAGGTGTCCGCTGCCCCCAGCACCACCTTTTTGCCCTGTTTGCGGAACTGATAGGCCAGCTTTCCGATCGTGGTGGTCTTGCCCACCCCATTGACCCCGACAACCATGATCACATAAGGCCCTGGTGTTTCGGGAAGGGTGAAGTCGGTATCCTCCCCTGTATGGGTTTCTGAAAGCAGTCCTGCTATTTCCTCTCTGAGGATGTGATCCAGTTCATCCGTACCTACGTATTTGTCACGGGCCACACGGGCCTCGATCCGCTCGATGACCTTTAGGGTGGTTTCCACGCCCACGTCTGAGGTCACCAGGATCTCCTCCAGTTCATCTAAAACCTCGTCATCTACGCGGGACTTTCCCACCACAGCTTTGCTGAGCTTGGAAAAAAAACTGGATTTTGATTTTTCAAGTCCCTTGTCAAGGGTCTCTTTCTTCTCGGATGAAAAGAGCTTTTTAAACAGACTCATGGAATTATACGTATGAACACAAATATAGCATAATATAGGGGTTCCATTGGTCTTATGCGGCATGCCCGTCAATACCCCGGAATTCCCCAAAAAAAAAGCCGTTATCCTGAGATAACGGCCTGTATATTACGTTTATGGTTTACCTATTTCTTGGCAAGCCAGTCGTTTACCATTTCCGGGGGCATTACGGACTCGACGAAAGTATATGCACCCGTCTTTGGTGATTTCACCATTTTTATAGCCTTGGTCAGTCTTTTAGAACTGGACTGAAGTGTTGCAACCGTTTTCTTTGCCATGTTTTCCTATTTAATCTCTTTATGAACCGTCATTCTTTTCAGGATGGGATTGAACTTCTTGAGTTCCATCCGGTCCGGAGTATTCTTTTTATTCTTCGTGGTGATGTAGCGAGAGGTCCCGGGCATACCGGAATCCTTGTGCTCCGTGCACTCGAGGATCACCTGAACTCTGTTCCCTTTCTTTGCCATGATGCTGTCGCTTTAGCAGATTACTTGTTGAGAATTCCCTTTTCCCTGGCTTCTTTCAAAACTGCGGAAATCCCCTTTTTGTTGATGGCCTTCAGGGCACGGGCTGATACCCGCAGCGTGATCCATCGATCTTCCTCGGGGATATAAAAACGCTTCTTGGACAGATTAACATCAAAACGCCTTCTCGTCTTGTTGATCGAGAAGGAAACGTTATTTCCAAACATCGCTTTTTTACCAGTAATTTCGCAGACTTTTGACATTATGCTCGTGTTACAGGGTTCAAAACAGGCTGCAAATTTACGTCATTTTTGGCGTACACCCAAACATCTTTTTCAGAATTTTAAGATTTCGCGCTGCAGCATCTCAAAGGCCTTATGCACAGACTTTTGCACGATTCGCTCCCGGTGGTTTCCCATAGTGAAAGATTCCGCATAGGACCCCCCGGGGCCTGCAATCGCAATATACACCTCACCCACCGGGGTATCCGCATCCCCTTTAGTGGGGCCGGCGTTACCGGTGGTGGCCACGGCAAAATCCGCATGGAGCAAATCTCTGACATTCTCGGCCATGGCTTTGGCCACTTCTGAGCTCACTACGGAATACGCCTCAACCAGATTCTGGGATACGCCCAAAAGACCGGTCTTAACTTCGGTGGCATAACTGACCACTCCCCCCTGGAAGTAGGCAGAGGCCCCGGGTACGGCGGTGAGCTGGGCGGCAATCCGGCCTCCTGTAAAACTCTCGGCTGCCGCCAGGGTGGCCTGCTTAGCTGTAAAGATCTTTTGAAGGGTTTCCTCCAGGGGCTCCCCATCTTCTTCTCCGAAGAGAATATCTGAAATTAGTGGCTTGAGGCCTTTTATCTGTTGTGCGAGCTCCTGTTCAAGCAGCTCCAGGTCCGCTCCGCGCCCGGAGATCCTTAAACGCACCCGGCCCAGGTTTGGTAGATAGGCCAGTTTGAGGTGTTCAGGCAGGCCCTCTTCCCAATCCGATATGCGTTCGGCAATCGCACTCTCCCCCAGGCCGTAGGTGATCAGCGTCCTGTGCAAGAGCACAGGGCGGTTAAACGAGGATACGATCTTTGGGCGAACCTGGTCGTGGAACAATCGTTTCATTTCAAAAGGCACTCCCGGCAGGGAGACAAACACGGCATTTTTGCCCTGCATCCATATTCCCGGCGCTGTTCCAAATTGATTGTGCAGGACCTCAGCACGGCTCGGAACCAGCGCCTGTCGCCGGTTTAAGTCAGAGATTGGGGTGGAAATGTAGGTGCGAAAGAGATATTCCACATGTTCCAGGACTGCCTGATTTTCCACCAGTTCATCTGAGAAGTATTCACAGAGGGTATGCTTGGTAATATCGTCCTTGGTAGGCCCCAATCCTCCGGTCAGCAGAATGAGGTCTGCCCGGGATTCTGCCTCAGCCAGGGCATTGAGGATATGCTCGCGTTCGTCCTGAACGGAGGATATCTGGTAGACCGAAACGCCAATTTTATGCAGTTCAGAGGCCAGGTAGGCCGAATTGGTGTCCACGATCTGCCCGATCAGGATTTCATCCCCGATGGTGATGATCTCGGCCTGCATCAGATGTTGAAGTCGTTCCGGAGCTCTGAGATCACCTGCACTACATCCCTTTGAAAACTCGGAAAGCGTTCCCGTATTCCGGGAAGGTCTGCCTGGTTCTTGCCCATGGTTTCCATCTCCAATGCCAAGACCCGGGTGGCTTCCATGCCCAGCAGGTCTACATTGGGCTTGATTTTGTGAGACAGCTTGTAGATCTGTTCAAAATCCCCTGAGTCCACAGCCTGTTCCAGAGACTGCAGGTCGTTGGGTACTTCGTCCAGGAATACGGAGACAATCGACAGGATGAACTCCTGATCTCCCTCGGCCATTTCGTTTATTTTATCAAGACTGTATATCATTTCATCGTACTTTTAAAGATAAAAGCTCCTTTCCTTCCAGGCTTCCTGAAAGGTAGTCATTTGGGAAGACCTGTCCAACCCCTGAAGGGGTTCCTGTAAAGATCACATCCCCTTTTTTGAGCGTGAAATAGGTGGAGATGTAGGCGATCAGCTCATCCACCTTCCAAAGCATATTCCCGGTGTGGCCGTCCTGGACCATCTGCCCATTTTTCTCAAGAGCAAAGCGAAGGTCATCCATCTCGGGCAGGCCTGCCTTCGGTATCCAGCGTCCAATGACCGCTGCCCCGTCAAAACCTTTGGCCTTTTCCCAGGGAAGGCCCCTGGATTTGAGTTGCTCTTGCAGGTCACGGGCAGTAAAATCAATACCCACCGTCACTTCGTCGTAATACTTATGTGCAAAAGCCTGGCTGATGTGCTTCCCCACCTTCTTGATCTTTACCAGCAATTCAATCTCATAGTGGATGCACTCAGAGAATTCAGGAATAAAAAAATCCTGTTCCCTGGGCAGGATGGCAGAATCGGGTTTTATAAACAAAACCGGGGATTCGGGTCGCTTATTCTGCAATTCTTCGATATGGGCAGCGTAATTCCGCCCCACGCATACGAGTTTCATAGGCAATGACCGTTTTCAGCCTGCTCCTTTATGGTCAGGATAACCTGTTATTCAACCCTGCCAGGCGGATTTGCGTCAGTACTTTTTTGGTATACAGGGGAAAGTCTGCATTGAGTATCCAACCAAAATATCCCGGCTCAAGTTCCAGGACTTCCGTTACTTTGCGCCCCTTGTGTTTTCCAAAAGAAAATATGGGGTCCCCGTCGGTATCCTTGCGGATGAATCCCGCGAAATCCACGAACTCAGAGTGTGTGGAAAAACCCGCCAGGAACTTAACGTCATTCTCCAGCTCCGGATAGCGATCCAACTGGGACAAGAGCACTTCATAGGTGGCATTGGTATCGGCAACTGCGCTATGTGCGTCGGTCAGCTCCTTCCCGCAATAGAATTTATAGGCCGCCTGCAACGTGCGTTTTTCCATTTTATGAAAAATGGTCTGCACATCTACTGACACCGTTTGTTTCATATCGAAGTCCAACCCCACGCGCAGCAGCTCCTCCGCCAGGAGCGGAATGTCAAACCGGTTGGAATTAAACCCTGCCAGGTCACATCCCTGGATCATGCTTGAAATTTCCCTGGAAAGCTCCTTGAAGGTGGGTTCCGAGGCGACCTTTTCATCTGTGATCCCATGTATGGCAGCCGCCTCTGCAGGAATGGGCATCTCGGGGTTCACCAACCAGCTTTTGCTCTCCTTATTGCCATTGGGGTGTACCTTTAAAATCGCTATCTCTACGATGCGATCCCTGGCGATATTGGTCCCGGTGGTTTCCAAATCAAAAAAGCAGATCGGACGGGTCAGGTTTAGTTCCATTCCAATTGTGGGTATGCGGAGGTGATGACCAAGCGATTCTTCCTCCGGATTTGTAGCTTCGTTTAAATTTCCCGGTTTTCGTCCCAGCCTTCCAGGTAGTCGGCCACGGATTTGACGAACATCCCGCCAAGGGCCCCGTTGACCACCCGGTGGTCATAGCTGTGGGAGAGGAACATCTTGGAGCGGATCCCGATAAAGTCTCCCTCCGGTGTTTCGATTACCGACGGCACTTTCCGGATTGCGCCCAGGGCCAGGATGCCCACCTGGGGTTGGTTGATAATCGGAGTGCCAAAAACACTGCCGAAGGTACCCACGTTGGTAACCGTATAGGTGCCGTCCTGGATTTCATCCGGCTTCAGGGCATTGTTCCGCGCCCGGTTGGCAAGATCGTTGACCGCCCGCGCCATCCCGACCAGGTTCAGTTGGTCCGCCTTTTTGATGACCGGGACAATCAGGTTTCCATCCGGCAATGCTGCAGCCATGCCGATGTTGATGTTCTTCCGCCTTACTATGGAATCCCCATCCAGGGAGATATTCATCATCGGGTACTTTTTCAGGGCCATGGCCACGGCTTCCATAAAAATTGGGGTAAAGGTCAGTTTTTCCCCCTCCCGTTTCACAAACGTATCTTTCACCTTGTTGCGCCATTCGACCACCCGGGTGACATCCACTTCCACAAAGCTCTGTACATGCGCAGAGGTCGAAACGCTATCCGCCATATGCTTCGCGATGAGTTTGCCCATACGGGTCAGTGGAATGACTTCATCCCCACTGCCCGTGGATAACGGCGTTGCAGGAGAGGGAGTGGTCTTTGTGACCGCCTGAGTTTCCGGGGCTGTGGATGCAGCGGCAGGCCTGGCAGGTGCCGGTGCGCCTGATTGGCGGTTCTCGATGTACGCCAGCATATCGTCCTTGGTAACCCTTCCGCCCTTTCCGCTTCCCGGCAGGGCATCCAGGTCTTCCTGGCTGATCCCCTCTTCCCGGGCCATATTGCGGACCAGGGGAGAATAAAAGCGCTCTTCTGAGGAGGTCACAGCAGGGGCTGCTGTCTCCTGGGCCTTGCTTACCGTATCAGCCACTTCCGCCACCGCTTCAGGAGCGGGTTGTGGTTCTGCGGCAGGCTTGGATTCAGGTACCGGGACAGATACAGGTGCAGATTCTCCATTTACTTCAATAACAGCTACGGTCTGACCGACCTTGATCACGTCATCCACGTCAAAGCGTTTCTCCAGCAGCACTCCATCCACTTCACTGGGAACCTCGGAATCGACCTTATCCGTTGCGATTTCAAAAACGGCTTCATCCGCCTCAATGGTGTCCCCCACTTCCTTCAGCCAGGTGGTCAGCGTCGCTTCCGCGACACTCTCCCCCATCTGTGGTAATTTCAGTTCAAACTTTGACATATTCGTACCTGTATACCGTTATTAACGAAATTTTTTGCAAAAATAGCAAAATATGCGGCCTTTTGTGACAAATTTTATACGATCTCATCGGTTCATGGAACCCTCGAAGGGAATCCTGTGAGCGATGGATCGCCCGAGGGTTACCTCATCCGCATATTCCAGGTCATCCCCTACCGGAATTCCCCTGGCAATGGTGGACAGCGTTATCGGCATGCCCTCCAACTGCTTGAAAATATAGAAATTAGTAGTATCCCCTTCCATGGTGGCGCTCAGGGCAAAGATGAGTTCCCTAATCTCCCCTTTGCCGACCTTTGAGACGAGGGAACCAATGGTCAGATCCTGGGGGCCAATCCCTTCCATGGGGGAAATCTTGCCTCCCAAAACATGATAGAGCCCCCGATAATGCCCGGTATTCTCAATGGCCATGACATCCCTGATGTCTTCCACTACGCAAACAAGGGACCGGTCTCGCTTAGGGCTTCGGCAAATATCGCACACTTCCGTATCTGAAATATTGTGACATTCCCTGCAGTGAAGGATCTGTTCCCGGAGCTCCAGCAGGGCCTGCGAAAGGGACTGGGTCTGGCCTTCCGGCTGCCGCAGCAAATGCAGGACCAGCCGCAGGGCAGTCCGTTTGCCGATGCCCGGTAGCTGGGCTATTTCAGCCACTGCCCGCTCCATGAGTTTGGATGAGATCTCCATGTGGGTAAAATTACATATCTATTTTAAGTTTTGTACTTTGGGGGCGAAATAAATACCCCCCTGCCGAACGTCATCGGTCGTAACTTGTTGTCTGAAATGAAATACTTTGCCCGGGGAACCTTACAGCCAAACCCGCTATGACGCCATTCCACATCCTGCTGCTGATCGGCTCTTATTTTCTGGTTTTGATGCTGATCTCTTATTTCACGGGGAAGAATGATTCCAACGATGATTTTTTCCGGGCAGGAAAATCCGCTCCGTGGGTCCTGGTTGCCTTCGGGATGATTGGTGCCTCCCTCTCCGGAGTTACTTTTATCTCCGTACCCGGAAGCGTCAGCACTGCTTCCTTTTCCTACATGCAGGTTGTCCTGGGGTACCTTGCAGGATACTTTGTGATCGCATTTGTCCTGCTACCCATTTATTATCGCCTGAATGTAACGTCGATCTATGAATATCTGGAAAAGCGATTCGGATGGATGAGCTATAAGGTGGGCGCCCTGTCCTTTT
>CBFCWO010000008.1:0-61701 GCA_965601625.1 uncultured Flavobacteriaceae bacterium
GGAAGGGCTTGATTGTTAGGATTGCGCACCGATATTAGTTCTCATGGATCAGCTCTTTTTTAGCCAGATACCAGTCTACTTTCTCCAGAGACTCATCGGCCAGGCGTTCGTTGAGCTCGTCCAGAGATTTAGGTGGGGGTACGATCACCTTTTCGCCTTTTTTCCAGTCAAGTGGCATGGCTACCTTGTGTTTATCGGATATTTGAAGGGCCTCCAGGGCGCGGAGGATTTCATCCATGTTCCGTCCCACGTTCAGGGGGTAGTACATGATCAGGCGGATCTTCTTTGCCGGATCGATAAAGAATACCGCACGCACAGCAGCGGTTTCACTCTCATTAGGCTGCAGCATGCCATACAGTTTCGCAACTTTCATGTCCAGGTCGGCAATGATCGGGAAATCGAAATATACCCCGGTATTTTCCCGAACGTTCTGTACCCAGCCCAGGTGGGCGTGGATGCTGTCAATGCTAAGCCCCATCAATTCTGTATTCAGGGCTTCGAATTCCGCCTTGCGGGTAGCAAAACCACTCATTTCAGTAGTGCATACAGGTGTGAAGTCTGCCGGGTGGGAGAAAAGCACCACCCATTTGTCCTTGGCAAAATCTGAGAATCTGATTTTTCCCTTGGTGGTGAGTGCCTCAAAGTCCGGGGCAGTATCCCCGATTCGCGGCATTGGGTTGAAGTTTTTTAGATCTTCCATATGTATAGGATTTACAAGTTTTAAATGCTTTGAACTCAAAGGTAAACAGCGCATAAACCCAAAGCAGTAACAAGGGTTACACAATACCGGTTTTAAAGTAAAATTAGCTTTGGGCCCCCTGTTTAGATTGATACAGGATATGTATATTTAACCTCTTAAATCCGCATTATGAAATTCCAATGGAAAGGGGTGATGCCGGCCCTGACAACTAAATTCGATGAGCAGGATACCCTGGACCTTTCGCTATTCGAAAAGAACCTGCAGGCGCAATTGCAGGCAGGGGTTAGTGGCATTATCCTCGGAGGTACCCTGGGAGAGGCCAGCACTTTGGTGCAGGAAGAAAAAGAGCTGCTGACCAGAACTGCCCTGGAATCGGTGGAAGGGAAGGTTCCTGTGATTCTCAATATTGCCGAAGCCAGCACGGCCCATGCAGTGGCCGCTGCCCAGAGGGCAGAGAAAATCGGGGCAGACGGCCTGATGCTCCTCCCTCCCATGCGCTACAAACCCACCCAGCGGGAAGCCGGGATCTACCTGAGGACTGTGGCGGATAGCACGAGCCTTCCCATCATGATCTATAACAACCCTGTGGATTATGGTACGGAGGTTACCCTGGAGATGTTTGAAGGTTTGCTGAAATCCTGCCCGAACATTCAGGCGGTGAAGGAATCCACACGGGATATCTCTAACGTAACGCGCATCCGAAACTGCTTCGGGGATCGCCTAAAGATCCTTTGCGGGGTGGACACCCTGGCCCTGGAAAGCCTGCTCCTGGGAGCCGATGGCTGGGTGGCCGGGCTGGTATGCGCTTTCCCCCGTGAAACGGTAGCCATTTATGCCCTGGCACAGGCTGGGAGTCTGCAGGAGGCCAGGGAGATCTACCGGTGGTTCCTGCCGTTGTTGGAACTGGATATCAACCCGCAGCTGGTCCAGAACATCAAACTGGCCGAAGCCATGACCGGATTGGGGTCGGAAGCCGTTCGGGCCCCAAGGCTTGTCCTGGAAGGGGAGGAGCGTCAGCATGTTGTGGATGTCATCGAAAAGGCCCTGAAGGTAAGGCCGGAGCTTCCGGAATATTTGGGGCTTTTGAAATAAGAATTGACGGGCACCCCCACCCACCCGTTTACCAAAATAACCCATACCCATGCAACAAACTATCACAGGCGCCCAACTGATCGGATTTGAAGAATCCGCATCGAGCCCAAAGACCTTCCGGTCCATGGATCCCAGTACCGCAAATCATACGCCCTGGAAGTTCCACGAGGCTACGGAGCAGGAGATTGACCAGGCTATGGAGCTGGCCGCCAATTCCTCTGTTACCTACAAAAACATCAGTGGAAAGGCCAGGGGAGCTTTCCTGAGGGCGATCGCCGCCCGGCTCGAGGAGCGGTCCGAAGACCTGGTTCAGGTCTATACGCTTGAATCCGGTCTTCCGGCAGGCCGGGCAAAGGGAGAATTGGGCCGTACCACCGGACAACTGCGGGCATTTGCTGCCCTGGCCGAATCCGGTTCCTGGGTGGAGGCCCGGATCGATACCGCCCTGCCTGACCGAAAGCCCGTGCCCAGGCCCGATATTCGCAAGTGCTTTGTTCCCCTGGGGCCCGTAGTGGTTTTCGGGGCGAGCAATTTTCCGTTTGCCTTTTCCACTGCAGGAGGGGATACTGCCTCTGCACTGGCAGTGGGCTGCCCGGTAGTGGTTAAGGGGCATCCCCTGCATGCCGGAACCGGAGAGGCCGTAGGGCGGTGCATTCAGCATGCCGCCAAAGAAACTGGCATGCCCCCAGGTGTTTTTTCACACCTTCAGGGCAGCGGCAATGCCCTGGGTGAGAAACTGGTAAAGCATCCTGCCACCAGGGCAGTAGGGTTTACCGGCAGCCAAAAAGGTGGCCTGGCCCTGGCACGCATCGGAGCGGAGCGGACGGAGCCCATTCCGGTTTTTGCCGAAATGGGGAGCATCAATCCGGTGGTGGTATTGCCTTCTGCTTTGGATCCTTCCAGGGGATGGGCCACAGCCTACGCCCAGTCGGTTACCCTTGGTGCAGGACAATTCTGTACCAACCCGGGACTGATCCTGGGGGTCGCAGGCGAAGCCTGGGAGAACTTTACCACCGCTCTGGCCATCGAGATTGGCAAGCTACCGGCTGCTTGCATGCTGCACCCTGGCATGGCAGAAGCTTTCCGGGCACTCAGGGCAGAATTTTTATCTCAAACTGGGGTAAGGTCGATCCAGGGAACGGAAAATGAGGCCTCGGGTGCTTTGGTTGGGGGTGCCGTGGCCGGGGTGTCCGGAGAAGATTTCCGGCAGAATCCCCTGCTTCAGCGGGAGGTTTTCGGACCCTTTACCCTAACGGTAGCCTGCAAAGACAAGAATGAGCTCCTCGACATAATTAAAGGTCTTGAAGGGCAGCTCACCGCGTCCCTCCTGGGTGAAGAAGCGGAGATCGAGGCCGAGCCCGAACTCCTGGAGGCTTTGCAGGGCAGGGTCGGCAGATTGTTGTTCAATGGCGTGCCTACAGGTGTGGAGGTATGCTCTTCCATGCATCATGGGGGGCCATTTCCGGCCACCACGGATGCCCGCTTTACTTCAGTGGGCCTGGATGCCTTTCGCCGATGGGTAAAGCCACTGGCATTGCAGAATGCACCTGCGACCCTGCTGCCAGACGCGCTGAGAGATGAAAACCCCCTGGGGATCTGGAGGACCGTCAATGGGGAGTGGACCCGTGATTCCATATAAGATGAAATCGTTTCGCACGCCAGACAGTCTTTCCCTACCTTGTCAAATTCAGAAGCAGCTGCCTCTATGCAGGTCTATTCTAGTCGGAGGGGGCCTTAGGGAGGTAAAAACACTAAAGAAAACCCATGTATCATGGCCAGGCATGTCTTTAAGTGTATAGACGGACATACGGCCGGGAACCCGGTTCGTATAGTCGCTGAAGGCGGGCCTGAACTGCTGGGCTCCACGATGAAGGAAAAACGCCTGCACTTCCTCAGGGATTTCGACTGGATCCGCAAAGGACTGATGTTTGAACCCCGCGGACACGACCAGATGAGTGGCAGCATCCTCTATCCGCCTTCGGACCCGGAAAACGACCTGGGCATCCTGTTTATTGAAACCAGCGGGTGCCTGCCGATGTGCGGGCACGGGACGATTGGCACCATCACCATGGGCATTGAAGAAGGCCTGATCCGCCCCAGGAATCCCGGGGAGGTCCGCCTGGAGACCCCGGCAGGGTTTGTAAGGATTCGGTACGAACAGCAGGGGGATAAGGTGGTTTCGGTCACCCTGACCAATGTTCCTTCCTTTTTGGCAGCAACGGGTTTGACGGTAAAGAGCAGTGTCCTCGGGGCATTATCATTTGACGTTGCCTATGGCGGGAATTTCTATGCCATTGTTGACCCACAGGAGCACTTTAAAGGATTGGAGCATTTCACAGCCGGGGAATTGATCCGTCTCAGCCAGGAGCTCCGTCCGCAGATCAATGAGAAGTATCCCGGACGCTTTGTTCATCCGGAGGATCCCAATATCCGGGATGTCAGCCATATGCTCTGGACCGGTGCGCCCCTGTCCGGGGCTTCTACGGCGCGAAATGCCGTTTTCTACGGGGAAAAAGCCATTGACCGGTCCCCCTGTGGTACCGGCACCTCTGCAAGGATGGCCCAATGGGCCAGCCGTGGTCGCCTGCATGAAGGTGATGTATTTATCCACGAAAGCTATATCGGTTCGGTCTTTGAGGGTCGCCTGGCAGGGCAGACCCATGTGGGCAGTTTTGAGGCCATCATACCTGAAATCAAGGGGTCCGCCTGGGTACATGGCTACAATACCATCATCATCGATGACGACCACCCCTTCCCACAGGGATTTGAGGTGATTTGATAGCGCTTTTGGAGCTTTTTTATCCTGAACGGGACCCCCACCCCCCTGCTAAAGTTTCCTAAAGAAATACAATAAATGCAGGAATTTTGTAGTTTTACCCTTGATATGAGGGAAGTTACACATAAAATAGGGTCCTTCTTCCTCGCCCTTTTGCTGCTGTTCTCCACGCTGTCCTTTACCCTGGAGATGCATTTTTGCGGGGAAACCCTGGTCGATTATGCCCTTTTTCATCCGGCTGAAGATTGCGGGATGTCCATGGGCAGTGATACCATGGGCTGCTGTGACGATGTGGAACTCCACGTGCAGGGACAGGACGATCTGACCGCTTCCCAGGACATCCTGATAGACGTCCCCGAAATCCTTTTTCAGGAGGTGCTTTATACCTATGTGGTATCCCTGGTGGAAGACCTTCCCAAAACCTTCATACCCTTTAAAGAATACTCCCCTCCGCGCTTGATCCCGGATATATCCCTCCGCGATCAGGTTTTCCTGATTTGATTGTTAGCATAAGGCTCAGCGATCTGCATCCGAATCGGCTGCAGTATCCAGACTTTGGGTAATCCCAAATGAACCTTGGTACCATCTAACAATCTTATCTGATGCTAAACAAAGCAATCAAGTTCCTTATTGAAAACAAATTGGTAGCGGTGTTGCTGCTGGCACTTTTTGTGGGCCTGGGCATCGTTCACGCACCTTTTAAGTGGGAAACGGGTTTTCTTCCCAGAGATCCGGTGGCCGTGGATGCCATTCCGGATATTGGCGAGAACCAGCAAATTGTTTTTACCCAATGGCCTGGAAGAAGTCCACAGGACATAGAGGACCAGATCACCTATCCCCTTACGACCTCCCTGATGGGGATCCCCGGTGTGCGGACGGTCCGGAGCTCTTCTATGTTTGGATTTTCCAGCATCTACATCATTTTTGAGGAAGAGGTCGAATTTTACTGGTCCCGTAGCCGGATCCTCGAAAAATTGAGCTCCCTGCCGGAGGGCATGCTGCCGGAGGGGGTAAATCCCACGCTTGGCCCGGATGCCACTGGATTGGGCCAGATCTTCTGGTACACCCTGGAAGGCAGGGATGCAACGGGAAAAGCAACGGGAGGCTGGGACCTGCACGAGGTGCGCAGCATTCAGGACTACTATGTGAAATATGCGCTTTCTGCAGCTGAAGGGGTATCAGAGGTGGCTTCTATTGGAGGGTATGTTCAGGAATATCAGATCGACGTGGATCCCGAACTGATGCGCCAATACGAGATCCGCCTTACCGATGTGGTAAATGCGGTGCGGTCCTCTAATCAGGATATCGGGGCGCAGACCCTGGAAATCAATCAGGCGGAATACCTGGTCCGCGGACTGGGGTATGTGAAGTCCATTGCAGATATTGAAAATACCGTTGTCTCCTCAGCGGAATATACCTCCATACGGATCAGGGATATTGCCCGGGTTCATCTGGGTCCCGCAGCCCGCCGGGGAATTCTTGATAAGGAAGGAGCTGAGGTAGTAGGGGGGGTGGTCGTAGCGAGGTATGGTGCCAACCCCATGGAGGTCATTGACAATGTCAAACAACAAATCGCTGAATTGTCCGCGGGCCTTCCCAGCAGGGTGCTCCCGGACGGGCGGACCTCTCAGTTGACTGTAGTTCCTTTTTATGATCGGACCGAGCTCATTGAAGAAACCCTGGGCACGCTGAATGACGCCCTGAGCCTTGAGATCCTGATCACCATCCTGGTGATCGTCATCATGGTTTTCAATTTGCGGGCTTCCATTTTGATTTCCGGGCTGTTGC
Source organism: uncultured Flavobacteriaceae bacterium (assembly GCA_965601625.1). GTDB lineage: Bacteria > Bacteroidota > Bacteroidia > Flavobacteriales > Flavobacteriaceae > Robiginitalea. The sequence continues at coordinate 6,357 of CBFCWO010000008.1, forward strand.
CGGTGGCGGTGCTGATGGTCTTTACCGCCATGAAGGTGTTCGGAGTGGATGCGAACATTGTGGCCCTTTCGGGTATAGCCATTGCCATCGGTACCATGGTGGATGTCGGGGTCATCCTCTCCGAGAACATCCTCCGCCATTTGAAGGAAAACAGGCAGCTGGATAAGGGCGCGCAATTACCCGTGAATGCAGTGGTCTACAATGCCAGCGCTGAGGTATCGGGGGCGGTCCTGACCGCCGTCCTGACCACTATCATTAGTTTTATTCCCGTTTTTACCATGATCGGGGCGGAAGGAAAACTATTCAGGCCCCTGGCATTTACAAAAACAATGGCCCTGACCGCCTCCATTGTGGTAGGTCTTTTTCTCATTCCCCCCTTTGCCGCCTTTCTGTTCCGGAAGCGCACTGTCAAGCCTGTAGCCGGCATCGTCCTCCAGGGCCTGCTGGTGGTTGCGGGAATCCTGGCGACTGTCTATGGCATTTGGCTGGGCCTCGTGCTGATAGGTTTTGGTTTGGTAGGGATAATTAAGCTTTTGGGGCGTGACTCCCACCTGCGTTTTCGCCCACTCGATTGGGTAGCGCGCAACACCAAATTCTCACAAGTGGTTCTTTCCATAATCGCTATCCTGATCATGCTTGCTGCCTACTGGAGGCCCCTTGGGTTTGACCGAAGCGTGCTGATCAACCTGGTTTTTGTCGGCCTGATCAGCCTGGGCCTGCTTTTTGTGTTCTGGGTCTTTCGCAGGTATTATACCCGTATCCTGGTCTGGGCCATGGACCATAAATTGCTTTTCCTGACCCTTCCGGGAACTATTTTGATCTGCGGGTTTCTGATCCTGAGCAATACGGGCAAGGAATTCATGCCCTCCCTGGATGAGGGCTCATTCCTGTTGATGCCCACCTCCCTTCCCCATTCTGGTGTCGAGGAGAACAAGCGCGTATTACAGCAACTCGATATGGCGGTGGCTGGAATTCCGGAGGTTGAAACGGTGGTGGGCAAGGCCGGGCGTATTGCCTCCGCCCTGGATCCGGCGCCCATGTCCATGTATGAGAACGTGATTCAGTACCGTTCGCAATACGAGCCCGGTCCTGACGGAAGCCCGCAACGCTTCCGGATCAATGCCGACGGCTACTTTGTATTGCTGGACGGCCGTTTGGTGGCCAATCCCAACCGGGAAACCAGCAATGCAGAGGCCTATAGGGATCGGCTCGTGAGTGACCCTTTCCGCTTTGACCGCAGGCAGCTTGTTGCTGATCCGGATGGGTCGTATTTCCGGAATTGGAGGCCAGATATCCGGTCTTCGGACGATATCTGGGACGAGATCGTAAAGGTTACCCGCTTGCCCGGGGTTACTTCCGCCCCGAAGCTCCAGCCTATAGAAACCCGCCTGGTAATGCTGCAGACCGGCATGCGTGCCCCGATGGGGATCAAGGTCAAAGGCCAGGACCTCAGTAAGATCGAGTCCTTTGGAATGGATTTGGAAAACATCCTCAGACAGGTGGAGGGAGTGAAGCAGGAGGCCGTTTTTGCCGATCGGATTGTAGGAAAGCCCTACCTGCTCATCGATATCGACCGGGATCGACTGGCGCGCTACGGCATTACCATTCAGGAAGTACAGCGTATCCTCGAGATCGCCGTGGGCGGCAAGCCCCTTACCCAAACCGTGGAAGGGAGGGAGCGCTATGCGGTGCGGGTTCGCTACCCCAGGGAACTCAGGGACCATCCCGAGGACCTAAAAAGCATTTATGTGCCTACGGCTTCGGGCACGCCCATTCCCCTTGGGGAACTGGTCACCATCCGATATGAGCAGGGCCCGCAGGCCATCAAGAGCGAAGACACCTTCCTTGTGGGATATGTGCTTTTTGATAAGCTGGACGGGTACGCGGAGGTCGATGTGGTGGAGAACGCCAGGCGATTTATAGAAGGAAGCATTGAAAAGGGAGAACTGCAGGTGCCTGAAGGCATCAGCTATTCCTTTACGGGGACCTATGAAAACCAGATACGGGCGGAAAAAACCCTTTCTGTGGTGGTCCCGCTCTCCCTGTTGATCATTTTCCTGATCCTGTACCTGCAGTTCCGTAGCGTGGCTACGTCCTTAATGGTCTTCACGGGAGTGGCAGTAGCTTTTGCAGGTGGATTTCTGTTGATCTGGTTTTATGGGCAGGACTGGTTTTTGAACGTGGAAGTCTTTGGAGAAAACCTCAGGGAGCTCTTTCAGATGCATTCGATCAACCTGAGTGTGGCCGTTTGGGTTGGTTTTATCGCCCTGTTTGGTATTGCCACGGATGACGGGGTGGTGATGGCTACCTATCTGACCCAAATTTTTAAAAGGAACAACCCCAGTACGCCCGAGGGCATTCGAAATGCCGTGGTGGAAGCTGGAGAAAAACGGATCCGCCCGTGCCTGATGACTACGGCAACCACCATGCTGGCGTTGCTTCCCGTGCTCACCTCCACGGGCCGGGGAAGCGATATCATGATCCCTATGGCCATTCCCAGTTTTGGGGGTATGTTAATCGCCCTGATCACCCTGTTTGTGGTACCCGTCTTGTATAGCTGGAAAAAGGAATTGGAACTAAAAAGTATCGTCAAATGAGAAGTCTAAGTCTGATTTGCGGGCTGTTGTGTATAGGGTTGCTGCAGGGCCAGGACCTCGCTTCCTACATAGGGGAGGCCCAGGAAAACAACCCGGAAATAAAAGCGTATATGCTTCGCTATGAACTGGCTGAGGAGAAGGTCAACGAAACGGGGTGGGTCCCCAATACCGAACTTTCCGCGGGATACTTTGTAAGCGAGCCTGAAACCAGGACAGGGGCCCAAAAGGCGCGGTTTACAGTAAGACAAATGCTGCCCTGGTTTGGAACGGTATCGGCCCGTGAGGACTATGCCAGGGCCCGTGCGGAAACCGGATATCTCGATTATATCATTGCCAGGCGAAAACTGGCCCTGGAGGTAACCCGCTCCTACTATCTGCTTTATGCCCATCAGGGAATGCGTGATATCCTGGATACCAATATTGCATTGCTGGAAACCTATGAGCAGCTGGCCCTTGCCTACCTGGAGGTGGATAAGGCCAGTGCTGTGGATGTACTCCGTCTGCAGATCCGCCAAAATGAGCTGCAACAACAAAAGGACGTTCACCACCAGCAGTACCTTGCAGAACTATCGGTGTTCAATGGTTTGCTCAATAGAGACGCAGCCCTTGAGGTAGCGATGCCTGCAGATCTTACCCTTCCGGAGGAAGATATTGTCCAGGGGGACAGCCTGCAGCTCAATCCGGAACTGCTGCTCTTTGACCAGCTTTACGCATCGGTGGCCCAGGAAGAACTGTTGAACCAGAAGGAAAGCGCTCCTGCTTTCGGACTGGGTCTGGACTATATCCCCGTGGAAAAACGACCCGGTCTGGATTTTAGCGATAACGGGAAAGATGTGCTCATGCCCATGGTATCCTTCAGCATCCCCATTTTCAATAACCGCTACACCTCCCGTTCCCGGCAGAATGAGCTGCGCCAACTGGAGCTGGAATCCATGAAGCAACAGCGACGAACGGTCCTTCAGACCGCCCTTGCCCAGGCGAAGTCTGAGCGAAATGCCGCGCGGATCCAGTACAGCACCCAGGTGGAAAACCTGAAGCAGGCCAGGGATGTCGAAGAAATACTGCTCAAGAGCTTTGAGAGCGGGAGCGTCGATTTTAAGGACCTGCTGGAGATTCAGGAATTACAGCTTGCCTTTCAGTTAAATCAAGTTCAATCCGTGCAGATGTATTACCTGCAGTCTGCCATCATCAATTATTTAGTTAACCAATAATTCTTAGAACATGAAGACAAAAATCAAATCACTTTCGGCAACCGCAGTTGCAGCACTGTTTCTATTCACCCTGTCTTGTAAGGAAAAGAAAGAAACAAACACAGTTACTAGCACAGAGGAGCATGAAACGGTGCAGGAGCCGGGTAAGGAGTACACTTCTGCTTATGTTTGTCCAATGCATTGTGAGGGAAGCGGGAGCGACTCGGAAGGGACGTGCCCCAAATGTGGAATGGATTATGTGGCCAACGACGAGCACACCAAAGACGGACATACACATTAAAGCCCGGGGGGTTGGAGGCTTAAAATAAAAGGATGAAACACACCTATCACATTCAGGGGATGACCTGCAACGGTTGCCGCTATCACGTGGAGACAGCACTGTCCCAGGTGGATGGGGTAACCCATGCCGCTGTGGACCTGGCAAAGGGAGAGGCGGTTCTGGAAATGGAATCCCATATCCCCATTGAAATCCTTCAGCAGGCGGTTAAGGGAGCAGGAGGAGTGTACAGCCTGCACCCGCCGGACACCCCGGTTTCTAAGCCAGAGAAAACCTATGCTGCCCCTGAGGGCCAGGGTACGGGTACGTTTTACTGCCCGATGCAATGTGAGGGAGAGAAGACCTACGGCTCAGCTGGGGATTGCCCGGTATGCGGGATGGACCTGGTAGAGGAACAGAACAGTATATCAACCCCTACCGTGGGTTGGACATGCCCCATGCATCCCGAGGTGGTCAGGGATCATCCGGGAAGCTGCCCCATATGTGGAATGAACCTGGTTGAAATACAGCCCCGGCTGTCCGCGGAAGATAAAACGTACCGTGAATTGCTCAGAAAGTTCTGGATCTCCCTGGCTTTTACCATCCCGGTCTTTGTCATTGCGATGAGCGATATGCTTGTAGAGAACCCCCTTTACAAGATCCTCGACCTGAAATACTGGAATTGGGTACAATTCGCCTTCTCACTGCCGGTCGTCTTTTATGCAGCCTGGATGTTTTTCCGCCGGGCCTACCGCAGCATTCGGACCTGGAACCTGAACATGTTCACCCTGATTGGCATAGGATCTGGGGTTGCCTGGCTTTTCAGTGTTTTTGGCCTGCTTTTCCCGGATTTCTTCCCCCCACAGTTCAAATCTTCAGCGGGCACCGTACATGTGTACTTTGAGGCGGCCACGGTCATCCTGACCCTGGTGCTTCTCGGTCAGGTATTAGAAGCCCGGGCCCACAGCAAGACCAGTTCAGCGGTCAGGGAATTGCTCAAACTGGCCCCTAACCGGGCAATTCGGGTAGCAGAAGGGCAGGAGGAAGAGGTGCCACTGGACCAGGTACAGCCGGGAGATATCCTCCGGGTAAAACCCGGGGACAAGATACCCGTGGACGGGGTGATTACCAGAGGTACGACTTCCATCGATGAATCCATGATCACGGGTGAGCCTGTTCCGGTCCAGAAGGGGGAAGGGGAGGCCGTAAGCAGCGGGACCCTGAATGGGACCCAGTCCTTTTTGATGCGGGCAGAAAAAGTAGGATCGGATACCCTGCTTTCACAGATCGTCAAAATGGTAAACGAGGCTGGCCGAAGCCGTGCCCCCATCCAGAAACTCGCCGATACGGTTTCGGCTTATTTTGTGCCTATCGTTGTACTGGTAGCAGTAACCACTTTTATCACGTGGTCAATTTGGGGGCCTCAACCACCTTATGTCTATGCGCTGGTCAATGCGATTGCAGTGCTGATCATCGCCTGCCCGTGTGCCCTTGGGCTGGCCACGCCCATGTCGGTAATGGTCGGCGTGGGAAAGGGCGCCCAGAATGGCGTGCTCATTAAAAATGCGGAGGCCCTCGAAAAGATGAATAAGGTAGATACCCTTATCGTTGACAAAACCGGTACGCTAACCGAGGGAAAGCCCACTGTGGAGCGGATAGGGGTTTTTAAAACGGGTGCGGCCCGCTCCGAGCAGGAAGTCCTTGGGTACGTCAGTTCCCTGAACCAGCTCAGTGAGCACCCCCTTGCAGCGGCCACGGTGGCATACGGAAAGGAGCAAAACGCAGCGCTTGTGGAGGTAGGGAATTTTTCTGCGATTGCCGGGAAAGGGGTAGAAGGGGTCGTCGGCGGAAAAAAAGCTGCCCTGGGGAATGCCGGGATGATGCAGCGGGAAGGGGCTGAATTGACTGATGCCATGGTTCGGGAGGTACAACCTTTTCAGGAGCAGGGCAAGACGATTTCCTATTTGGCTCTGGACGGCACGGTTGCGGGCTATGTAGTGATCAGTGATAAGATAAAGCGCTCCAGCCAAAGGGCCGTAAGCGCTCTTCAGGAAAAAGGGATCGAGGTTATCATGCTGACCGGGGATAACCCGGAAACGGCCCGTGCGGTCTCCGGGGAATTGGGCCTTAACGGGTTTCATGCCGGCATGCTCCCGGAAGGCAAAATGCGGGAGGTCGAAAGGCTGCAGGCGGAAGGACGGATCGTTGCCATGGCGGGGGATGGCATCAACGACGCCCCGGCTCTGGCTAAAAGCGATGTGGGCATCGCGATGGGTACAGGTACGGATGTAGCCATTGAGAGCGCTTCGATCACGCTCGTCAAAGGGGACCTCCGGGGAATTGTCAGGGCGCGCAACCTCAGTGAGGCCGTGATGCGGAATATCCGGCAAAACCTCTTCTTTGCCATGATCTACAATACCCTTGGGGTACCGATTGCCGCCGGAGTGCTGTACCCCGTTTTCGGGTTGCTCCTCTCGCCAATGATCGCGGCCCTGGCCATGAGTTTTAGCTCTGTATCCGTGATCGCCAATGCGCTGCGGCTTCGAACCCAAAAAATCGACGACTGATGAAAAACAGAAAAACAGCTTTATGGATCCGTAAGGCACATCGATATCTGGGAATCTTTCTCGGGTTGCAGTTCCTTTTGTGGACCATTAGCGGCATGTATTTCAGCTGGACGGATCTGGACGAAATCCATGGGGATCACTTCAAAAGGGAGGTAATCGGGCATACGGGTTTTGCCGATCTGCTGGGCACGGACCAGCTGGATTTAGCCCAACCGGTTAATACGCTTCAGCTCATGGAAATTGGGGGTACCCCCTTTTACTGGATTAACGAGACGGCCCTCTACAATGCAAGGACGGGCAAAAAACAAGGTGGCATTTCCCGGGAAGAAGCCTTGCAAGTAGCCAGCCGGCATATGCGCCCCGACCTCCAGGTCGCTGAGGTTACTGTGATCCGTGAGGTGGATGCCCACCACGAATACAGGGGGAAGCCGCTTCCCGCCTATGAGATACGTTACGATACGCCCGATAATCTCAAGGTGTATGTGGCTAAGGCCAATGGTGCCTTCCAAACTGTGCGGCATCGAAACTGGCGTTGGTTCGATTTTTTATGGATGACCCATACGATGGACTACAATACCAGGGACGATTTCAACACCAACCTGCTCAGGGTGTTTTCCCTGATGGGGCTGATCACCGTGCTCAGTGGTTTCGTCCTGTGGTACATTAGCTCTCCGACCGTTCAGGGATGGAGGCGAAAAATATCAAAAGAAGTGTCAACTCAATAGACCATGGAAAAAGCGAGAAGTATTAAGAAACAATGGATGTATGTTGGTGCCGGTTTGATGGCAGGCTTATTCGCAGGATTTTTGATTTTCGGAAGATCCGGGGAATCTGCTTCTGACCGGGCAGGGGTGTCGGAATCCGAACACGACCATGCCAGCCAGGATCAGATGTGGACCTGTTCGATGCACCCGCAAATCATGCAACCCGAGCCGGGAGACTGTCCTATTTGCGGAATGGACCTGATCCCGTCCGGGACAGCAAACGGGGAACCGGGCATACAGCAAATCCGGATGACGGAAAACGCCATGGCCCTTGCCAATATCCGAACGACCCGGGTGGGTTCGGAGGCCCAATCGGCTGACGGTTCAATCTCGCTTTCGGGGAAAATAACGGAAAATGAAGAAGCCAACAGGGTACAGGTCAGCTATTTTGACGGCCGGATCGAACAGCTCTTTGCCACCTATGAAGGCCAGCAGATCAGGCAGGGGGAACCTTTGGCCATGTTGTATGCCCCCAACCTGGTGGCTGCACAGCAGGAGCTACTGACAGCAGCTCCCCTCAAAGCATCTCAGCCGGCCCTCTATCAGGCGGTGAGGAACAAGCTTAAAAACTGGAAATTGACCGATAAACAGATCGATCAGATCGAACAGGATGGCACAGCCAAGGAGACCTTCCCTGTATACGCCAATGTTTCAGGTACGGTCACGGAGCTGTTGACCTCTGAAGGGGATTTTGTAAAGGCAGGGCAACCTATTGCCAGGTTGAGCAACCTGGGCACGGTCTGGGCAGAACTGGATGCCTATGAGAGCCAATTGGATCAGTTCAGGATCGGCCAGCAACTGTCGCTTACCACCAAAGCCTACCCCGATTTGAAGCTTGAAGCCCGGATATCCTTTATTGACCCCGTGCTGGATCAGAACAAGCGTACCGTTACCATTCGGGCCACTTTGCAGAACCGGGAGGGCTTGTTGAAACCAGGAATGTTCGTGTGGGCGAATATCCCTTCAAAAACAGGCACACGGGAAGTTCCGCTTACCATTCCGGCCAGTGCCGTGATGTGGACCGGCAAACGGTCCCTGGTCTACGTGAAGGAGCATCCGGATCAACCGGTTTTCGCGATGCGTGAGGTCACCCTGGGATCCCGCACGGCTGATAGTTTTGTGGTAGTCAGCGGCCTGGAAGCCGGGGAGGAAATCGTGACGAATGGAACCTTTACCGTGGATGCAGCCGCGCAGCTGCAGGGTAAAAAATCGATGATGAATCAGCGATCCAGTGAGGAGGACTTTATCGTTATCGACCCTTTGGATGAAGAGTTCGTTGCCCAGTTAAAGGTGACGGCACAGTCGTATTTTGAATTAAAGGACGCCCTGGTGGATTCGGATCAGGAGGCCGCCGTAAAAATAGCCTCCAAAATGGCTGAGAACCTAAGGAAAATTGACACTGACACCAGACCCGATCAGGTGGAAGCCTTGCAGAATATGCGAGAGCATTTGACTGCCCTTGAGGCGGCTTCCTCCATCGATCAGCAACGCGTGCATTTCCAAAGGATATCGGAGGCCTTGATTTCTATGGCCCGGCCCCTTGGTTCCGCAGATCAACCCATCTACCTTCAGTATTGCCCGATGGCCAATCAGAATAAAGGAGCTTATTGGCTCAGCCTGGAATCAGATATCAAAAACCCTTATTACGGGGAGGCCATGCTGCGATGCGGAGAGGTGCGCGCTACCTGGCTCGGTGAACGCTAATTAGGATTGGGGAAATCATTTTTTGATCTACATCCCAAAAGGTGTTTTGGCAGTATTCAGACTGCTTAGAGCCGCTTTATAAACCCGTCGTTTCATCTTCCTGCTTTGGGGACCTGTGTTATAACTTTTGATAACTTTGGCTGTAAGGAAGTGGATGAAAATCCTACTTTTATGGCGGAATAATTATAAAATACTATGTCAGAAAATAATGAACCCCTTAAAACCCTGATCCTGGGTTCCGGCCCGGCGGGTTATACCGCTGCCATCTACGCAGCAAGAGCAGACCTGAAACCCGTGGTCTATACGGGGATGGAACCCGGCGGACAGCTTACGACCACTACTGAAGTGGATAATTTTCCCGGATATCCGGATGGCGTTGATGGGCCGACCATGATGGTACAGCTACAGCAGCAGGCTGAGCGTTTTGGCACAGATGTACGCATTGGGATGGCCACCGCGGTTGAATTCAGCGATCAGCCCGGAGGAATCCATCGGGTGACGATCGACAACGATAAGGTCATCGAAGCCAAAACCGTTATCATTTCTACCGGAGCATCTGCAAAATACCTTGGGCTCCCAAGTGAGCAACGCCTTCGCGGAGGCGGGGTATCTGCATGTGCCGTTTGTGACGGATTCTTCTACAAGGGCCAGGATGTAGCCATTGTGGGAGGCGGGGACACTGCCGCTGAGGAGGCCTCTTATCTGGCCAATATCTGCAACAAGGTAACCATGCTGATCCGAAAAGATCATATGCGGGCTTCCAAAGCCATGCAGCACAGGGTAAAGAGCCTATCCAATATCGATATCCGTTTCAATACGGAGGTGGATGAAATCCTGGGAGAACAGGTTGTGGAAGGCCTCAGGATGGTCAACAACCAGACCGGGGAGAAGGAAGAAATCCCTATCACCGGATTCTTTGTAGCCATCGGTCACAAACCCAATACCGATATCTTTAAGGGACAACTGGAAATGGATGACACAGGGTATATCATTACCCGGGGGAAATCTACCAAGACCAACAAGCCCGGGGTGTTTGCAAGTGGGGATGTGCAGGACAAAGAGTACCGACAGGCCGTTACGGCCGCAGGTACCGGATGCATGGCAGCTCTAGATGCCGAACGCTACCTGGCTACTGTGGAAACGACTCAAACAGTTTCCTGAGAGACTTAAGGAAATAAAAAACCGCCGGATCTGGCGGTTTTTTATTGCTTTACTTTACCCTTTTATAATTTTCCGAGAAGGTCCGATTGCCTTCATCATCATAGTTTATCTGGCTGTAGGTGTCTCCCTCAATCACCAGTTCAAAGGTAAACTGCCGGATGGTGTCCAGGGCTTCCATCATATAGTGATCCCCGTACTCGATGACTTCGATCAATTCATCCGGGGTGATCTCGTAGGTACCATAACCAAAGCGTCCAATGGTGTCATTCGGATCTGTCCGGGACCACATCACGTTGCCGTTGTAATACATCTTTACCTGCCGGTACCCTTCGACCAGTTCTGTCGTATCCAAGATATTCTGGCCATCGTAGTTATAAAAACTTACTTGTTCCCAGGTACCCTCAATGGAATGCATGTTTTCTGGGGAAGAGGTGCTGATTGCGGTGGTGGTGATGAGTGTCACTACGAGCAGCAGGTAACCAAAAGTCTTTTTCATGACCGAGTATTTTAAAATGAAATATTGTTAAAAAGATACGATAAATAATAGAAATTGCAATAAAGTTTTCACATAATTGCCAAAGGATATTTACTAGAAAGAACGTGTTTATTCGAATCTTTCAAAAGAAAGCAAAACATCTGCCAGGCGGTTCAAATGACCCGGCTGATGGACCGAGGAAATCACAATGCGACTGGGGGAGGGGTCCCCGCCTTCTGCCGCATATTCGAAGTCTGTGATCACCATTTGATGCTCCTTGAGATACCCTGCCAGATCCGGATTTCGAAAGGTGATTACGGGATATTCCGGACTCCCCTGGAGTTCCTTTAAACCACAGATGCGCTGCCATAGTGCTTGCATTGAACGTGTCAGATGGTGGAAGGAATCCAGGTAAAGGCCCTCTTTCAGCGCATCGGTCAGGGCGGCCAGGCCAGCTGGCGGGGCCGGGCTTGCTCCCTGGAAAAAGGGGGTTTTTTGCAGGGCAGCAAGTCGTTCAGCGGAACCGCAGATCACACCTCCGGCGACCCCCATGGCCTTGCCAAGGGAAGCGCAGAGGAGCAGTTCGTGAAACCCCATGGCGGCCAGGAGCTTCCAGGAGCCCGAACCTGCTTCCCCCGTAATGCCAAGGCCATGGGAATCATCCGCAATCAGGATGCATTCCCTGGGAAGTTTCGAGAGTGTATCCCATATCGGACCTGCCCCGGATCCACCTCCCATGGTATCGGACAATACCACTGGATTCAAGGCGGGAGATGCTGCCAGACAGGTACTCACTCCTTCAATTAAGGTATCCCAATCCCTGCTTCGTGAATGCCCTGGGGGAAGCAGTGCCTCATGGCAATAGGGACCAAAAAAACAGGCATGCCCCTTGCCACTGAAATAATCAGCCATAAGGCGGGCAGCCAAAAATCCTGAGGAAAGGGTAAGACAAGCGGGACTGCCCACCCAGGTTGCCAGGGTGTTTTCTGCCCTTTCGTACAGATCCAGCTGAACATTGCCAATACGCGAAGCCCCCCAGTGGGAACCGATCTGGCGCGTATGTTTGGAGATCATCTCCAGGAATCTGGGATTGGTCTGCATCCCCAGGTAGGAGGTACCCCCAAAATACACATAGGTATCTCCCGCTATGGATAATTCGGCTCCGGGTATGACCTCCGTGCGGATTTTCATCGCATCATCGTTACACCCGTCCCGCCCATGTCGGGAAAAATGACTTCCCCATTGTCGTCAATGCTGACCCCGTAGGCAATGTCCTCTTTTAGCAGCATCGCTCCATCCATGTCCACATAATCCAGCTCCGGCAAAAGCTGGGCGATCGCAGAGATCCCCACCGTGGATTCCGTCATACACCCAACCATGACCTTCAATCCGAGTTCCCTGGCTTTCTGGATCATCGCCCGGGCAGGGGTCAACCCCCCGCATTTGGTAAGTTTTATATTGATCCCGTTGAAATGCAGGGCACATCGCTCCACATCGGCAACGACCAGACAGCTCTCATCGGCAATTACCGGCAGGACGGAATGATGCACTACCTTTTCCATCCCTTCCCAATCCGAGGCGGGTAGGGGCTGTTCGATGAACTCAACTCCCAATTCCTTAAGGGCCACAGAGTTTTCAATGGTTTCGGCCGCATGCCAGGCACAGTTCGCATCCACCCTGAAAATGGCGTCCGTGTGTCGCCTCAACTCAGTGACCAGGGCTACATCCCGGTCGGTGCCCAGTTTGATCTTGTAGATGGGCCAGGGAGTCTCCTTCATTTTGGCTACCATTTTCTCTGGGGTATCCAACCCAATGGTATAACTCGTTACAGGATACGCTTCCATGGAGGTGCCCCAGAGTTGATGCAGGGGTTTGCCCTGCAATTTGCCGTAAAGATCCCAGGCGGCCAGGTCCAGGGCGCAGATGGCAAAACTGGAGATCCCGGAGCCTGCCAGCAATGCATGGAGGGCTTCAGGATCATCCGGAGGCGCCCCTTCCACCAGGGCCCTTACTTTTTCCAAATCCTTTTGAAGGGAGGCAATACTCACATTGTAATAGGGATTGGCTGTAGCCTCTCCATAACCCGTCCTGCTGTGGTAGGTCAGGCTTGCTATCAGGGTTTCCTGCTGGTCATAGCGTTCCCTGGAAATGCCAAAAGTGTGCCTGAGATCCAGGGTAAAGGGATGTACGTCTAATTTCACTTCAATATAATTTTAGCGTTCCCAATGTAAGGATTTCCCGGCATCCGTGCATTAAAAAACCCCGACACCATGGCCGGGGCTTTTCGCAGAAAAAATGAAAAAATGTATCAGCTGTTCGCTATTGATTAGTATTTATGGACGCTTCCCGAAGCTGACTTACGGGTTTCAACCTTGGGATCTCCCGAGTATCCGATATCCGCTCCGCTGTTGGCATCTGCCGTGAGTTGTTCGATAACCTGAACCTTGATATCTGCGCCGCTGCTTGCATTTGCCCGGCAAACCTTGCTTGCCAGGTCCAGGGCCTTGATGTCCGATCCGCTGCTGGCATCTGCATACAACAGGTTGGCGCTGCCGCCCAGTCGGATGTCTGCCCCCGAGCTACAGTTTGCCTCCACCTGGTCTGCCACCAGTTCTACATTCAGGTCCGCCCCGCTGCTCGCATTGAGCTGCACCTTATCGGCCTCAATCAGGCCCTGCCCGACCAAGTCCGATCCACTATTGGCTTCCAATGCCGTAATCTCCGGCAGGCTGACATAGACCTTCTTCGTGGCCCGCCCAATGTTTTCAATGGCGTGTACTTTCAGTTTACCGTCCCGGATGTCTGTGCCGATCAAATCGATTACATTTTCGTCGGCTTCCACACGGATCCTGAACTCACTGTCCTGGGTGACAAAGACGTCCAGCCCCTCGGAGGCGGTAATGGCGGTGAAGTCTTCAGTGACCTCCCGGGTCTCCTCGACGACTTCCCCATTTCCTTTGACGCCGGAACCAAAGTTCATATCCAGCATACAGGATGAGGAAAGCAAGGCGAGAATAATTGCGATGGTGAATTTTGCTAGTGTTGTCATGATGTTCGTTTTTTGATGGTTTTGGGCCTGCGGCCCGATGTTGCGTTTTGAGTTTATTGCTTTTTACTGATGTAAATGTCCTTCTATTTTAAAGATCGCCCCAGGAATCCGGACCGAATTGTCAGATATTCCTACTGAATTGTACCTATAGATTGTCATCACCGGTACGCACCTCAATACCTTCCTCGTCGATTTTCATCTTGAAGGTGTCGGTTTCGTCCTTCAGGTCAATATCCACGCCTTCCTCATCGATGATGATATGTCCCCTTCCGGGCTCCTCTTCCGGGATATCTTCCGGACAGTTCAGGCAGTTAAGCATACCGTCGGCCTGCATCTGCCAGGTGTAGTTCACTGTTCGCTTTCGGTACATATCCTCCTCGAAGCGGGTCCGCCTTCCCATGTAGTCCCGTGCATTGGAATTGAATTCCAGTACCGTCCCTTCCGGAACAAAGACGGTCAGGCGTATCTCCTGGTCGCGAATTTTGTTTTTCACATCCGTGGTAAAGTGATCATCCAGGGACAGGGTGTTTCCTGACAGGGCGTAGGAATAATTGATTTTCCCGGCCCGCTCCCGCGCATTGACATAGGAGCTGCCGTCGGCGTCCTTGCGCACCCGTATGCTCAACAGGGAATCATCGGCCTTGCGGATATCCATCAGGATATCATCTGAATAGAGCACCGGCTCATCAGAGGCGTCATAGCGGATCTCCATCCCCCCGATAACTGCTCCATTGCCGTCCCCGAATTCAGAATCCCTGAATCGGATCATAAGCGTATCCGGAGCCGCGTTCATCGATATGGTGTCCCGTTCGGTCACACTGCCCGTATAGGCGTGCGCAGAAGCCTGTTTGATGCCCAGTACCGCGAGGGTGATGATCGAGATAAGCCAGAGCCCGAGGAGGGAAAACTTAGCAATATTCCCAATGGATTTCAAATTGGTCACCAGGATCTTCAGGCCCAGATACAACAGGAAGAAGAACGGGATCCCCACCGCAAAGAAGGTGAGAAGGGAAACGATCCAAACCGGTGTATCCGTATAGTTGATCATGCCTATGAGATCGAGTCCTGGGATATGAATTGCATCAATAATTCCCACCGAAAACAAGGCGATGAAAAGACCGATCAGGGTTGATGCCCCTATAATGATAAGGAGGATACCGATGAACTTGCCAAAGATCTTGAACAGAAAGAGGATGATGTCCCCAAGGGTGTCAAAAAAGGACTTGCCGGTCTGCTTGACCTGATCTCCCACCCTGTCGTAATCCACGCTGCGTACCTTGTCAGCCACCTCGTCGAACCCCTCCTTTACCTTGCGCTCAATATTGCTGATATTGACGGGTTCTCCGGTCATGTCCAGTTTTTGAGCGGTGGTAGCCGCCTCAGGCACGAGGATCCAGAGTATGATGTATGCGATCAGCCCGAATCCACCTGCGAAAACAGCAAGCAGCAGGAAGATAAGCCGGATCCAAAGCGCATCGAGCCCAAGGTAGTATTCCAGGCCCGCACAAACACCGCCAATGTATTTGCGGTCCATATCCCGGTAGAGTTTCTTGACCCTGGACCGTCTGGGCTGAGGCCCTGCAGCAGGTCCGTCCTCAAAGATTTCTTCATCAATATGATAGTCTTCAGGCTGGCCCATGATGGCGATGACTTCATCCACTTCCTTCATGGTGATAACCTGTCGCTCGTTCTCCATCTTCTCATAGAAGAGCTCTGCAATCCGCGCTTCTATATCTGCGATGATCTCATCGCTTCCCTTGGTTCCCGAAAAGGATCTTTTGATCGCTTCCAGGTAGCGCTGCAGCTTTTGATATGCATTTTCATCGATGTGAAAAAGCATATTGGCCAGATTAATATTTATCGTCTTGTTCATCTTACTTCTTTTTAGCGTTGGTTACCACATTCACCGCTGTACGGAGTTCATCCCAGGTGGTGTTCAATTCTTTCAGGAATACCTTGCCGGTTTCAGTAAGGCCATAGTATTTCCTGGGCGGTCCGGAGCTGGATTCTTCCCAGCGATAGTTTAGCAAGCCCGCGTTTTTAAGCCGGGTCAGCAGGGGGTAGATCGTACCCTCCACCACCAGCATTTTCGCGTCCTTCAGGGTACTTAATATCTCCGAAGCATATTTGTCTTCCTCACTGATAATAGAGAGGATGCAATACTCCAGAACCCCTTTGCGCATTTGCGCTTTTGTATTTTCTATGTTCATAATTCGTCGCTTCTTTGATCCCCTGCCAGTGCAGGCCGGGGGCCTGGGTTAACTGTTCGTTTTTTTAGGATTCATGATAAACTGATTGATTGATGAATAAACTCCTGTATAGCTTAATGTAAACTGATGATTCGATGCATTTTCCAACCCTTGTCTTCCTCTTTCCATACTGTGACAAACCTGCTGGGTTTCGATACGGCATTGGGTTCTTCTTTATTGTAAAATTTGTGCAAACCGATTGCCACGGCTCCAAAGCCTTTGATTTCATGTACCTCCAGGCTTTCTGCCATAAGCTCACGTGTAACCTTCCCGCAAATATTCTTTTCAATGCTCTCCAGGATCCCGGACTTCGATTCACTCAGCCCCCCCTGGTCATGATAGAATTCAAGGTCCTCGCTGAGGAGGCTGCCCTGGGTCTGCAGATCACAGGCGTTGTAGGCCGTGAAATACGCCTCATCCAGAGAAAGGATGGTTTGATAAAGCTCCGAATCCTCAGCAACCTGTGCGGTGGTCAGGGCCGTACCAAGAAGCAGCGCAATGATGGTCCATATATTGGAAATCCTTCTCATCGTATAAAAGGTATAGTGATGGGATACTTAAAGTACTCCCCTTCATTAGTGCGTATGGTTGCCAGGATGGTATAGACGATATTGACTGCAAACAATCCCAGCTCGAGCAACCCGGTCAGGCCAAGGGGCCACCAGAAACGAGGTGAATCCCAGAGATGGCTGCCTATATGGAACCTGAAAGGCCGGGAATGTTCCCACCCGTCCCAGATAAAAAGGCCGTCCTCAAAAATGTTGGGAAGAAACCCCAGGAAAAAGGGAACCGATAACATTCCTATGACCAGGCCGTAAAGCGTCATGCTGATTTGAAAATTCAACGCCTGCTTTCCGTGATAATCCACAAAAGGTTGTTGCTTTCGGTTGGGCAACCAAAATACCAGCGGAAGGATAAATTGTCCGAAAGGAACAAAGAACCGACTCAGGGTGGAACCATGGATCACCGCGGACAGGTTTCGCTCGTGTTTGGTAATCGTTTCTGTCATGGCATAGTTGTATCTTATGCAAATATATATCTAAAAGAAGGTAATATGCAAAACATAGTACCATATATTAACATAAAATTAACAATTTTGAGAGGAGTGATTTCAATATCTTTAAGCCTCATACAAGGCGCTATGGCCCTATCTGTAGGTAAGTTCAATACATTTTTATTCTTTAAGCTCCCTTCCGCCTGGTGGTGTGGTGTGCGACTTAAAGAGCTGTCTGATCACCATGCGCTTGCTTCAGTAAAGCACCGTTGGATCAATCAAAATCCCTTTCGATCCATGTTCTGGGCGGTTCAGGGTATGGCGGCAGAGCTCGCAACAGGAGCTATAGTGACCCATCATATTCGGAAGCGTGGACAGAAGGTGTCCATGCTTGTGCTGAACAATAAAGCCCAGTACAATAAAAAAGCCACGGGCCGCATCTGGTTTCGGTGTGATGAGGGTGAAGCGCTCAGTGCTGCGCTCGACAAAGCTCTGGTAACCGGGGAGGGTCAAACCATTTGGATGAAGTCCGTAGGGACGAATGAAGATGGAGTTGTGGTCAGCGAATTTCATTTCCAATGGACCTTAAAGGTGAAAGAGGACTGACCGTACAGAGGGGTGTAACGATTTGCGCGAAAACCTACTAATAAGGAGGAACGTTGCCAGGGTCTTACAGGGAATCTTCGTAACTTTTCAGTAGGGGAGGGGGGTAAACCCCCATATCAGCAGCTGCAAGAAATTAATAGGAGCGTATCTTTTGCAAACAACAATTTAACACAACTACTCTAATGAATGCACATGAAATAGACTACGAGATCCACGGGGAGGAAATGCAATTTGTCTCCATCGAACTGGATCCGATGGAAGCTGTGGTTGCCGAGGCAGGCAGCTTTATGATGTCCGAAGATGAAATCAAAATGGAGACCATTTTCGGCGATGGTTCTCACAAGGAGCAGCAAGGGGGGATCCTGGACAAGATCCTTTCTGCCGGAAAGCGCATCCTGACCGGAGAGAGCCTGTTTATGACAGCCTTTTACAATATTGGACAACGAAAAAGATTGGTCAGTTTTGCCTCGCCCTACCCGGGTAAGATCATTCCTATTGATCTGGCAGAAAAAGGAGGAAGGTTTATTTGTCAGAAGGATGCGTTCCTGTGCGCCGCCAAAGGGGTTTCCGTGGGCATTGAATTCTCCAGGAAACTCGGACGTGGCTTCTTCGGAGGGGAAGGCTTCATCATGCAAAAACTCGAAGGGGACGGGATGGCTTTCGTCCATGCCGGAGGTACGATGTACCGGAAGGAACTCAGTCCGGGGGAGCTGCTTCGGGTAGACACCGGATGCCTGATCGGCTTTACCCATACAGTGGATTACGATATCGAATTTATCGGCGGGATCCGCAACAGCCTCTTCGGAGGAGAGGGCTTGTTTTTTGCCACCCTTCGGGGCCCCGGTGTGGTCTACGTGCAATCGCTTCCCTTCAGTCGGCTGGCAGCACGTGTCTGGGCGGCTGCCCCTAAAGGGGGTGGACGCCAGAAAGGAGAGGGTAGCATCCTAGGGGATCTCGGGGATATCGCCATGGGGGATAACCGCTGAACACCTCCTGTTTGCATACCTTTAAAGGATCCCTAAAGGGGAGGCAATTTGCAGCGTATGGATTTCAAAGCCTTGCTGGACTTTCTCAGCAAACTGAATCGCAATAATTCCAAGGAATGGATGGATGGTCACCGCAGCCTTTACAGGGGCCTGCGAACGGATTTTATGCAGTGGCTGGATCAGCTCGATATGCGTTTGACAGAACTGGACCCGGACTATTATCCGACACCCGGCAAAAGAGGGATCAACCGGATCAACAACAACCTCCTTTACCATCCCAACCGGCCGGTGTATAAGGACCACTTTGGGGCGGGCCTTGACAAGGCTCCGGGAATGGGCGACTTCTATATACAGATCGGGATCGGGGAGTCCCTCCTGGCGGGAGGTGTCTGGAGGCCGCCCCAGGAAAGCCTGCATAAGATTCGCCAGGCAATCGACTATGACGGGGAGGTATTGCAATCCATCCTGGATAAACCTTCCTTTAAGGCGTTATTTGGCAGCCTGTATGAAGATCAGCGATTGGTGCGCATGCCCAAGGGCTTTTCTGCCAATCATCCGCATGCAGATCTGCTTAAGCACAAAAGCTTTGGGATCGTCCGCCCAATGACCACTAAACAGATCTTCGCATCGGACTTCGAGGATGTGATTATTGAAACATACCTGGAAATGCTGCCGTTTAGAAGGTACCTCAACAGGGCGTTGTCCGTGGCCAGCTGATGGGATTTGAGCTATTCCTCCCTTATATAGCCCCATATTCAAGTACTTTTCACTCTGATGCATCCCCTTCACGGGGGATTTCCTATCTTTATATTAAGGACTTTGGTTTATGTTTCGTCTTCTTAGTCTTTGGTGCGTGGTTGGTTGCCTTATGGGTGTTCCCATAGGATTTGCTCAGCAATCCGCAAGCCCATCCGCAGAGGTAAAAGCATCAGAGGCACTTTTTGCAGATCAGACCCCCCTGTATTTATCCCTTAAGGCTTCCATAAAATCCCTGAAGCGGGAAACCAATGATTCTACCTATCTGGAAGGCCAGCTTCGTTTTCAACCCGAGGACGCATTGGCGGATTCTATTGATATTAGGGTCCGCGCTCGCGGGGAATTCCGAAGGTCCAACTGTTATTTTGCCCCCCTGAAGCTCAAATTCCGAAAGTCCGAGATACGGGGGACCCTTTTTGAAGGGAACAAAGAACTCAAACTGGTTTTGCCGTGTTTGATCGGGGCTGCTTCCGATGACCTTGTATTAAAGGAATTCCTTGCCTACAAACTCTACGAGGTCGTTTCCCCCTATCATTATAAAACCAGATTGGTCCGGGTTGATTTTACCGAGATCAAAGGCCGGCGGGAACGGGAACATCAATTGCTGGGATTCCTGGTGGAAGATCACGGAACCCTGGCCAAACGCCTGGACGGCAAGCGGTACCGGGCAAAATTGGCTCCTCAAATGCAGGATGCCGAGGCTTCCCTCCAAAACAACATGTTCGAATATGCCATTGGCAATACCGATTTCTCAGTTCGCCTGCAGCATAACCAAAAATTGTATTATTTCCAGGGCAAGTATCTGAGCATTCCCTACGACTTTGATATGTCCGGGCTGGTCAATGCCCCCTATGCCATGGTCTCCAATGTACAAACCCTGCCCGTGCCCATCACAGAGGTTACCGAGCGGGTTTACAAGGGCTATAGAAGGGATTCTGTCCTGGTGCAGCGAGTCCGCCGGCAGTTTCTGGATGCGAAGCCCGCAATGATGAAAAGTCTGTACGATTTGGAGCCCTATTTCAAGGCTCAGACCCAATACAATATTGCAGAGGCCTACCTTGAAGATTTTTTTGAGGTCTTTGAGGATGACCGGAAATTCGAGCGGGAGATCCTCAACAGGATGCGGGAATGAAACAACAACCCCTGGTTGATGCGCAGGTTTTGTTCTCCCGACCTACCCGCCTGATCGTTTTGCCCTTACAAAAAGTTACCTATGGATCGAATCCGACATCTTGTTCGTGAGACCCTATCGGACGCCTGGTATACGCTTTATCGATATACCTATGAATACCTCAGGTCAGATGGCCGCTGGGATCGGCAACAGCGGGAGGCATATGACCGGGGCAATGGGGCTGCTGTCCTGCTTTATGATCCTGACCGCCGTATGGTATTGCTGACACGCCAATTCCGCTTGCCCATCTATATCAATGACCATCCTGACGGACACCTTCTCGAAGTGTGCGCGGGGGTACTTGAAGGGGACGATCCTGAAGCCTGCATGCGTCGTGAAATATTAGAGGAAACCGGTTATGAGGTTCCCCGGTTGGATAAAGTGGCGGAAGTATATTCCTCCCCTGGGGCGGTCACGGAGAAACTGCACCTTTTTCAGGCCCCTTACGCCCCTGGGATGAAGGTGGCCTCCGGTGGTGGGGTAGTTGAGGAAACCGAAGATATTGAATTGCTGGAATGGTCCTATGAGCAGGTCCAGTCCGCGATGGCTCAAGGCGAAATCCAGGATGCCAAAACCCTTATCCTGCTCCAACATGCGGCGCTCTATGGACCTTTGCGGCAGGAATACTACAGTCAGTAGTTATCCCGGACCCAGTTCAGAAGGCGCTGCATCCTTCCTTTTACAAGTGCCGTGGGCTTGCGATAATGATTGTTCATAAAACTGAATACAACCGTCTTGCCGGATCGTGTACGCAAGTACCCGCATAAGTTGTGGTTGTTGCTCAGGCTGCCCGTTTTCCCAAAGAGATACGCCCCTTCTGGACTTTTATACCAGGCTTTTAAGGTGCCTTCCTTCCCTCCCTGCGCCATCAGCGCAAAAAGCCGCTCCTCTGGAATCTCCCGGTAGAGCTGCATAAGCACATATACCAGGGATTCCGGGGTGGCCAGGTTGTATCGGGACAATCCAGACCCGTCTACCCATCGAGGTGGGCTGGGCATTCCTGAGAAATGCGTTTCCAGGACATGGTCCCTGGCCCGGGTAAAGCTCAGGCTGTCCCCCAGGGTAGCGGAGACCAGTAGCATGAGCTGTTCAGCGAGGAAATTATCGCTCACGGTCATCATCTCCCGATAAAGGCTGTCGGAAGGCATGCCCGGTAGAATCTTCCAATGGCCTTCAGGCGGTTGGGTTCCCAATAGCAGGGGCTTACCCAGCGCCTCTTCCCATAGCTGTCGTGTTACAACAGGGGTGACCACCAAAGGAATTTCCAGGGTGTCCGGCAGGCTTGAGGGGTAATGAAACTGGTTTGACTCCGGGTCGCGGCGGTATTCTGCCATTTTGAAATCGATGCGCCCCGAGAAGGACTGGGGCGAAACGTACAGGCTGTCTGTATTTCGGATCAGACGCAGGATATTTCCGTAAATCGGAAGGGAAGAACGGGTTACCATGTAGGGTTGGTCGAAGTCGTCCCATGCCCAACCCGGGCCCCATGCAGGTTCTGCAAGGGTTCCGGGATAGATCACGGCATGCCTGAAGCCCTTTATAAAACGCAGAGCGGTGCTGTCCTGCAATACGGGATGGAGGACAGAAGGGTCCCCGGTGCCCATAAAATGCAGCGTATCCGACCTGATTATGTACTTCAGGGCTGGAGTGCGGTCGGGAAGTTCCTTCAGGGCGGCAAACAATGTAAATACCTTGATATTGCTCGCAGGAGTAAAGTAGCGCTGCTGATTATAGGTGAACAGTGTATCCCCTTTGGCGGCATCCAGCATGAGGACACCGGTAAACTGCTCCCCTTCAGCTACATATTCGAGCTGTTTGCTGAGGAATCGTTCCACCTTCCGCTGTGAAGAGCAACCTGAAAGGATGAATATTAACAGCGATATCCACAGGATTGGGAGGATTCGTAAAAAGGTGGTCGTTAACAAGGAATTTCTGGTATTTGGTCGATTTCTCTTACAATTTTCAAAAATTTAACGGAACTGGAACAATAAAATATGTTCATTTTGAATTAACTTTATACACATCAACTCATTAAAAACAATCTGGATTATGGCTGTAGGTATGCTGGAGTATACCAAAACGGTGCTCCAAAAAGTCAGTTTCGATGCCCGACTTTTTAGCAAAGAACTGAAAAAAGCAATCAACCGACTCTTACCCAATGAACTTGAAGAATTAAAAGAATGGCTAAAGCAATTTGTAACCGACAAACCGGAATTACAGCAAAGCCTGATTTACTTACAAGCATAAACAAGCCCCGCTAAAGCGGGGTTTTTTAATACCCCCATTATGAAAAACCTGGTTTCAGGGTGGGGCTTATGATCTTTACATCCTGAAAGGCTATGGCGCCGCGCACAACCCCTGAGATGACTTCCCTCAATGCTTCTGTAATCTGGTATTTCAATTCTTTCTTATGATAGATCAGGCTCACTTCCCTTGCCGGGGAAGGTTCCTGAAAGAATTTCAGGTGTTTCTGGCGCTTCTCATCCAACCCTAGCGTATGCAGGTAGGGCAATAGGGTCATGCCCATTTGTTCATCTGCCAGATTCAGCAGGGTCTCAAAACTGCCGCTGTCCAGTTGAAAATGCTCATCATCCCCATGACGGGTGGCTTTACAGAGGTTGATAATCCCATCCCTGAAACAATGGCCGTCTTCCAGCAAAAGTATATCGCTGAGGTCCAGGTCCTCCGGCTTTAGTTTTGGGGCCGTTGTCAGCCGGTGCCCTGAGGGGATATAAGCTACAAAGGGTTCGTAGTAGAGCGGGCGTTCCACCAGAAAGTCCTTTTCCAGGGGGGTGGCTGCGATTCCCGCATCAAGGTGGCCCTCCTTCAGGTTCTTAATGATAGTTTCGGTGTTTTGCTCTTTGATGATCAGATGTACCTTTGGATACCGCTCGATAAAAAGCTTAAGGAACATCGGGAGCAGGGTGGGCATGACCGTGGGGATCATCCCGAGTGTGAAGGTTCCGCCGACAAACCCTTTTTCCTGGTCCACAATATCGCGGATGCGCGCAGCTTCATTAACAATGTTTCGTGCCTGATCCACGATTTTCTTCCCTGCATCCGTCACGGAGATAGGCTTCTTCCCCCGGTCGAAGATCTGTATTTCCAATTCGTCTTCCAGCTTTTGTACCTGCATGCTCAGGGTGGGTTGGGTAACAAAGCATTTTTCAGCCGCGAGGGTGAAATTCCGATACTCAGCAACGGCCAGAACATATTGGAGTTGGGTGATGGTCATAGGTTGTTTTTAAGGATAGATAAATGTATAAAATGTATCGATAAAACCTATTGGAACAGGCTTGGATATTCAATACCTTTATAAAAAATATTTAAAAATGGAACTAAACAGCATTGGCCTCCCGGCCGCAAAATCCATAGAACTGGCAGGGGATCTCAATACACTGCTGGCCAATTTTCAGACCTATTACCAGAACCTAAGGGGAATTCATTGGAATATCCGCGGAAAGAGCTTTTTTGACCTGCACGCGAAATTCGAAGAACTCTACGACGATGCCAACCTGAAGGTGGATATGATCGCCGAAAGAGTGTTGACCCTGGGGGAGATCCCGAAGCATACTTTTGAAGATTACGTAGCGGTTTCCCGTGTTCCCGTGGGAAAGAACATCACCAAAGATGAAGAAGCCATCCGGTTGATCGTGGATTCCCTCAAGGAACTCCTGATCATCGAACGGCGCATCCTGGATGCCTCGGATGAAGCAGGGGATGAAGGGACCAATGCCATGATGAGTGATTTCATCACCGAACAGGAAAAAACAGTTTGGATGATGAAGGCCTGGTTAGCCGAGCAGGTGTAGGGCTTTAAAAAGTAAAAGGCCACCTCGAGGGCGGCCTTATCACGGTTAGTGTTAAAATCGGATCCTGAGATCCATATCCGAATCGCCCACTTCAAAGCGGACGGACTCAAAGGTCGGAGGCCCCATGCTCATATCATTCCCACTCATGCCGTACGGTTCCTCGGGCATGCCATTGGGTTGATAGTCCATCCGCTGGTTGCGGTTGAGGTCGTGGAGGACTGAGACCGCATAGGTGCCCGGGCTTACGTTCCGGAATTCGAAGGACATTTCTCCCTCTGCAGCCGCAGATTTGAAATTTTCAATACCCCCGCCTTTCATAAAAGTGGCTTCCGTGTGGAGGGCGGCCAGTATATCGCCCTGGTCGCTTAACACATTTTCAAGGGTAATGGTGATTGTAACTCCCTCTCCGGAAGGGGTCTGGGCCCATCCAAACACAGGGAGGGCAAGCAGCAAATAGAACAATGATTTCATGAGATTGATGTTTTAATTTGATCTGAGGCGAAGATGGCTGTTAAAGCTGACAGTTTCAATTGGAAGCTACTGAATTGTGGAATCCAAAGGATGGATTGTCGCTCAACCCGAACGTCCTATATCCTTACCCTGCTCTTGAACAGGAGGCCTAAAGCGAATGTGATTTTTGGGGTGAAAGTCAGTTGTTCACTTGGACAACCTGCCTATCCCAGACCTTTCCAGATCTTTTCAATAAGCGCCCTGGTAGCCCGTACGCCTTCAGCTTCAGACAGGCGGTCCCCTTCATATTCGATGCCGATATATCCCTGAAATCCAGCATCCCTGACCAGCCTGAGCAGATCCTTGTAGGGTAGTTGGGTTTCATTTCCGTCGACATCAAAATCATAGGATTTGGCACTCACCCCTTTGGCGAATGGAAGCAATTCCTCCAACCCGCGTACCGGATCATAGGATTGGTTGCAGGCCCCTCCTTTGGTACTGCCCCACTCTTTATTAAGGCACCAGTTTCCAAAGTCAGGAAGGGTTCCGAGGTTGGGGCTGTCGATTTCCCGGATCACTTCTACCATAAAAGCCGCATCCGAGGTGTGCAGGCCGTGGTTTTCGATCAGGATGTTCATTCCGAGTTCGGCTCCTGCCTCGGCCAGGCGACCAAGCCCATCGACCAGGTTGGGTTTCAGTTCCTCCCGACTTCCCTGGCCAAAAGCGTTTACCCGGATGGAATGACACCCCAGTAGCTTTGCAGCTTCCATCCATTTCCGGTGAAGGTCTATGGCCTCATCCCTGGCTTTCTTTTGCAGGGCCCCTAATTCCCCGGCTTCATCCACCATGATCAGCAGGTTCTGCACCCCTTCAGATTCAGCACGGCGCCTGAGCTGTTGCCAGAAGGCCTGATCCTCCAGTTCCGCGGTATAAAATTCATTGACGTATTCCACCGCCTGTATCCCAAAGAGGGCTTTCGCGATCAGGGGAAATTCTTCCGCCTTCAATTCCCCTTTTCTCAGGGACCGGTGCAGGGACCATTGTGCCAGGGATATTTTCGGCGCATCGGGGATCTGTGATTTGGGATGCATATAGCCAAGCAGATCAAAGGCAGGAACGCTAAAGGCTGCTCCTGCGAGTATGGATTGTTGGAGGAACTTTCTGCGGGACCCCATAATTACGTATTGTCCGAGGCAGGAATCTCTTGTTTATTCAGGATTTCGATGATCCAGTAGATCAGCTGCCCCACCCCGGAAGCGAAAATAAAGAGCAGGATCCAGATCAACAACAGGTTGTTCTCCCTTAAATTGGGGTTGTTGGCTGCGTGCACGATATAGAATACGAGGCTTGCCAGGGAAAGCAGCACCACGGAAAACACGATGATCATGAAAAAGCCCAGGCCGCCGAAAATTGCCATAGGCTCCGGTTCTCCCCCTTCGGGCAGATTGCTTAGGATGCTGTAGAGGAATATCGCGTACCCCATAAAGATCAGTACAAATGATATCAGGGGTGCCAGGGCAAAGAAAGCTTGCCAGAATTTGCTTTGTAACATAACAGGTTGTTTTTCTTAAAGATATTGAATTCCACGGTCGGGATCAAGATTCGTTATGTCTTTTCATGGCAGCAGCCACCTCTGCTGAAGTTCCGCCCCGTTTGCGAAGTTCCTCCATAATACGCGGATGGTCCTGTTCCCGCCCCTGGGAAAGTTTATAGGCGGCCTCAAGGGAAGAGATCCGGATTTCAAATCCTACAATTCCCCGTATCTGACGAAGGGTTTTGGGTGAGAGCTGGTCCAGGGAAACCGGGTGCTCGGAGTCCTTTTCATATTTGTCGACCAGGTTATTCAGGGATTCCCAGAGTTCTTCCTCGGACTGTTTTCGATAACTCCCCCTGACATGTACTGCCATGTAATTCCAGGTCGGGACTTCTTCCTCCTGATACCAGGAAGAGGAGACATAGGTGTGGGGCCCATTGAAGATGCAGAGGACCTCCTGCCCGTCGGTGATATGTTCCCATTGGGGGTTGGCCCGGGCAAAATGACCACGGATGTTTTCCACCCCCATTTTGTTTTTCTCGTATTCCAGGGGCAGGTGCGTGGCCCGTGGGCCACCGGGCCCGTTAGAGACCAGGATGCCAAAGGCATTGTTCCGGATAAATTCCCGGATCTGATCGGGGTCTTCAATGCGATACTGTGGAGGGATATACATGGGCGAGGGCTTAAATAAATGATAACAATATTTATTGGGATTTCTTAATCCGCCTATTGCCGATAGCGGGAGACTACGTCAGACACATCCTTATAGGATTTCCAATCAGAGGGCGGGTCCATCCCCTGACCCGGAATCAGGACCTGCGCCTCCGGATATGTAACCAGGATTTCACCCCAGGTGGTGTCTTCCCAATTGGCTTGTTCCAGTTTTCTGAGTCCAACACCTTTCAGTGGCCCTGAAACCGCTTTGTCCACCAGGGGCCACCAAAGGCTTTCGGTTTCCCGGTCCCAAAGGATAAAACCGTCCAGCCCATCCCATACCTGTGGGTCGTAATAGGTATACCCACTGACAGCAAAGGTGAATTCTTTGTCGCCGTAAGTCCTTTTGTATATGGCACCCAGGTCTGCCAGGATGCAATAAGCGGCGAATATGGGTTCACCTCCAATGGAGTCGTTCACAACTTCATGACGCGTGAGGTCCCTGACCGAATAGGCCTTGACCTCCCCCTCTTTTTTGGCAACCAGGAACCTGTCCTCCGGTTTCCAGCGCCCTGTAGCCTGGGATACGCTTTCGAATCGGGGGTGGATCAGTGCCGGGAACCGCTCCCGGCCAAGGCCGTAATGGAATTGTTCAGGTTTGAGGTCCAGGTTGTCGATGACAAAGTGCTGGGAGGGATCCGTTCCTCCATAGAGCAACTGCTTTCCTTCAAGTCTCATGAACTTACCGGATTTTAAGGCGCTGGGACGTTGCGCCAGGACGTGGCCTGGGAACAAGACTAATATGGCTAAGAGCAACAAATACTTCATAGGATGGGTTTTTACAATTTGCGGGTCTGTCCCCTAAAATTACAATTCGGTACACAATATCCCCGGTTGGGAACCTAAACTTTTTGCCCTGCGGGAAATCGGGTTTAATTTGTCATCAGGTACCTTTTGGATAGGAGGCTCCCCACCAATACAAAAGACAGATCGTTTTTAGTACATTTAAAAAAATAGCGTAAACACGGCATGAAAAAATTTCTAAAGCATTTTGCCAATGCCACCCTTATCGGGATCCTGCTGTATATCATCTTCCTGGCCATCTTCTATTTTAACGGGCGCAGTATAGAGGTCAACAGCGATTTCTGGCAGTACTTCCTGGAGCACATGATCTTCTCCTGGCTTATTTACCTGGCCAATGCCCTGTTTATCACCTACCTGATGCAGCGATACGGAAGGCGGCTTTTCAAGGGGAATTTGTTGTTATTTGGATTTTTGGGAAATATAGGGGTCTCGGTTGTGGCCATCTTTTTGGCCCGCATGGTGGTGATTACCGTCTTGCAGGGCACGGCTTTAAAAGCATTCCTGGAAGGGGAATCCCCCCAGTACTACATTAGTTCTCTCGTTATAGCCATCTGTATTTCAGGGGTTTTCTATTTAATTTTCTATTATAAGCACCGGCAGGAAACCAAGGTAAAGCAACAAAAGATCATCGCCGGCACCGCCGCTGCCCAGTTCGATGCCCTGAAAAACCAGCTGGACCCCCATTTTCTATTCAACAGCCTCAACGTGCTTACCAGCCTTATCGAAGAGGATCCTGATCAGGCCCAGCGATTCACTACGGGACTTTCCAAGGTCTACCGGTATGTCCTGGAACAAAAGAACAAAGAACTGGTAGGCGTGGATGAAGAGTATGCTTTTGCCCGCACTTATGTGCGTCTGCTCAAAATGCGGTTCGAAGAAGGGATTGTCTTTGAGATCCCCGAAAAAACGGCTTATCCCGAAGCCAGGATCGTCCCCCTTTCCCTACAGCTCCTTTTGGAGAATGCCGTCAAGCACAACGTAGTAACCCCTGAACGTCCACTCCATATCAGGGTAGCCGAACAAGACGGCTATATAGTGGTCTCAAATAACCTGCAACCCAAACAAGTGATGTCGAAATCCATGGGCGTGGGGCTGCAGAATATTCGACAGCGATATGCGCTGCTTACAGAGCGCAATCTGGAAATCCAGAAGGATGCGGATTCCTTCCGGGTAGCTGTTCCCATGTTGACCCGGCAAATCAGCGTGCTTCCCAAACAGGAAACCTACCTGGAAGACAAACGCTATCAGAAAGCCAAGGAAAAGGTGGAGGCGATCAAAGGATTTTTCGGCAACCTGGTCGCCTACTGTCTGGTCATTCCGATCCTCGCGTGGCTTAATTCGCGGACCACCAGCTTTCCCTGGGCCATCTTCCCTGCCATCGGTTGGGGTTTTGGCCTGGTCATGCACGGGATGGAAGCCTATGGCTATAACCCGCTCTGGGGCAAGCGGTGGGAAGAGCGCAAGATCCGGGAACTCATGGAACAGGATGATTTCTGAGGCAAGTCCACGGTTCGGTCCAGGAATTCGACAGTTCGGGATCCCGGATTTCTCCATGGACCGGGGTTGTGGGATCTTTGAGGCATAAATCAAGAGAAGAGTTATGGAAACCATTGAAAATCATCGAAATTATCAGCGAGCCCGTCGACGGGTGAAATGCATCAAAGGATTTTACTACAATCTGTTTGCCTACCTTTTTGTAATCCCTATCCTGGCGTGGATCAACCTGAGGACCACCGATTTTTACTGGGTGGCATTTCCGGCCCTCGCCTGGGGGTTTGGCCTCTTGATGCAGGGCATGGAGGCGTTTGGATATAATCCCTTCCTGGGAAAGAACTGGGAGGAGCGAAAAATTCGTGAATTCATGGAACAGAAGGAGTTTTGAGAATGGCTATTAAAGACGACAGCATTTTGTTACGGAAAAACAGCAAATACATCATGGCGCGGGAGCGGCTGGAACAGGTAAAGAAATTCTACAGGAATCTGACCTCCTATATTTTTGTTATTGGTTTTCTGGCGTTATTAAATTATGTGGACGACCAATGGGGGGAGATGTGGTTTCTTTGGGTTGCCTTTGGATGGGGTATCGGTATTTTCTTTCATGCCCTAAAGGTGTTTGGACTGAACCTCTTTTTTTCAAGGGATTGGGAAGGGCGCATGATAAAACGCTTTATGCAACAAGAAGAGGAATTAATGCGTAACATTTAAACTGGGATGATTATGGAAAATCGAGAAAGTAAATATCTGAGGGCCAAGGAACGGGTTGGTGAACTCAAGAAGTTCTACGGGAATCTGACTTCCTACGTTTTTGTGATCAGTTTGCTGGCAATCATAAACTACCTGACCAATGAATGGCGGTATATGTGGTTTTTATGGGCTGCCTTCGGATGGGGGATAGGCCTTGTGTTTCACGCTTTGAGGACCTTCAATCTAAACCCATTTTTTTCCCGGGACTGGGAGGAACGGAAGATCCGGGAATTTATGGAGGAAGAAGAAAAAGGGGGATCCCGTTGGGAATAATGCTAAATTAAAGGCACCATGGAAATTGATGAGAAGCGAAAACAAGCAAAAAAGCGCGTTGAAGAGATCAAGGGGTTCTATATCCACCTGACGGTGTATATTGTGGTGAACCTTTTCATTGTCCTGTCCATTGTATTCAATCAATACGCGGACGGAGAACCCCTGTTGGGATGGCCCATGCTGGTTACCCCGCTCTTCTGGGGTATTGGCCTCGGCATACATGCCGCCAATGTATTTGGTTTCGGGATGGTACTGGGCAAAAACTGGGAAGAACGAATGATCCGTAAATACATGGAGGAGGACCGGAAGGAAGCGGAGAAGTTCAAGAAAAAATAAGCGTAAATGCGTTAAACCAAGTGGGTACCCAAATGAAAGCACTGATAATTGAGGATGAAAAACCTGCAGCACGAAGGCTGGCCAGGCTGCTTGAAGACAGACAAGTACCGGTTTTAAGCACCTTGCATTCGGTGGAGGAATCCATAACCTGGTTTGAGCAGAATCCCCATCCCGACCTGATTTTCCTGGATATCCAGCTCTCTGATGGGCTTTCATTTGAGATCTTCGACGCCGTGCCGGTGAAAAGCCCCATTATATTTACAACGGCCTATGATGAATATGCGCTGCAGGCCTTCAAGCTCAACAGCATCGATTACCTCCTTAAGCCCATTGACGAAGAGGAGCTCGAAGCTGCCCTGAATCAATATCGGACGATATCTCCGGTGACCCATCCGGTGCAACTGGATTTGGAAGACGTGCGCAAACTGCTGGTCAACCCCCTGGAGCGGGAATACAAGAATCGGTTTATGGCCAAAGTAGGGGCACATATCAAGATCATCCATACCGAAGATGTAGAGTGTTTCTACAGTGAGAACAAAGGCACCTACGCTGCGACCACTTCAGGAAGGTCCTATCTCCTGGACACCACGCTGGAACAACTGGAACAGGAACTTTCCCCCGAAGTATTTTTCCGCGTCAGCCGCAAGTTCTTTGTGCACATCAATCATATTGCAGACATTATTTCGTACTCGAATTCCCGCTTGAAAATCAAGATGAATCGCTTTGGGGAGCAGGAAATTATCGTGAGTCGGGAGCGGGTGAAGGACTTTAAGCTTTGGTTGGAATAAAGTAAATCAAAATACTAGAAAACAGTATTATATCGTCAACTATAGAAAATTCTTATAGTAGATTTTACCGGTTATTCTATCCGATTTTCATCGAAAGATGAGGGTAGTAGCTTCGGGATCAGGCTGATAAATATGGGAAGGAGCACGGCCCCTCCGGGCAGCAAAAATATGGCCAGGGAGGGGATGCTCTTAAAAATATCCACCAGCTGTTTTTGTACCTTTTTTTTCTCTTCCCCGTCCAGTTCACGAACCGTGGATTTGGATAGCAGAATCATCAGGTCCCTGCTCTGCATGAGTTCCTTGCGCAGCCGCTTGCTATTGCGGGAGATCAATTTGTCAACCAACCTGGCCATGCTTTCGTAGTACTGGGATCCCGGCAAAGCCTCCCTTAAGAAGTACACTTTTTGGGCATGCAGGCGATAAAAGGTCTGCACATCCCGAAGGGCGCCTGCAATTTCATTCTTTTTGAACCCAAGGGCCTCCCCCTGCTGCAAGACGTAGCGTTGCTGCCCAGTATCCATTGAATTTCCCTCCAATGCGGTCAGGGAGACGATGTCGAGGAAGTATTTCGCAGCGTCCGTACCGCGATACTCCCGGAGCACCTTGGGAAAATCCTCAGGGGAAGCAGGTTGCCGGATGTCCAGGTAGGAACGGGAGCTTTCAAAGACATCCCGAAGCTTCCTGCGGCTCTCCGTGGGATTATCAGCATCCAGGGAATGGTAGATCAGGTGAACCACTACAGATTCGAGTTCTGTGGCGTATTGTTTAAGGTCCGGAAGCCCGTTCAGGTAGGCCCGGAACACCAACAGATCGAGGGGGAGCAGTACATTGGTGATCATGGAATTGAAGGTACGGCTCAGGATGGGCTCGCCCAGATAGACACGAGAATCCAGTAATTTTTCCAGCTGGGAAGAGGTCCTGCCACTGCGAAAGATCTTTTGCAGCAGGTTCGGCTGGCCCAATTTAAGGTCTTTATAGTAGGTTCGTGTCTCGCTGAGGAAATCCGAATAGGTCTCCCTTGGACGCACCAGTTTAAAGCTGTAATAGAGTCCTGTAAGGAGATTCACCTTCGCATTTTCATCCTGTGACAGGCTATGGGCCGGGAGGATGTATCCCGGAATCCCCACATTGGTACCATACATAAAGCCGCAGGAGCGCAGATTGGAGTCCAGCGCCCTATAGTCTGTATAGGGGAGGGGAGCGCCACCCCTAAGGGCTCCAAATTTATCTATCCAGCCCGGGGCTGAGGGATTCATAGCAGATAGCTTTAGAATTTCAAAAATAGGGTAAATCTCAATACCTCTTGGATTATAACACATCGCTGAGGTAATCCCCAAGAATGCGGTGATACAGGACCGGAGAACAGGGGCAGTCCCCTTAATCTGTGAGTTTTTAATAGGGAAAAAGGACCTTAATTCGCTTACATTTACCAGGTAAACCCCAACAGGTATTCAAGTGGGCCATCCCCATCTTGAAACCCGGACTGCAACCCAAATCGGTCCATTTTAGAACGTAAAAGCTATATGCTATGGAAATCGCTTTGTTTGCGCTGTGGTTTGGCATTATGTGCCTGCTGGGTATTCGGGTATATCTGGCCCACCAGTCCCTTAAGAAAGGGGAGAAAACCGAAGAGGCCTGATGTTTTCTTAAAAATCCGGACATAAAAAAACCGATCCTTTGTGAGGACCGGTGGTCGTTCTGTTAAGAGGAGCGCCTATTGTATGATCCCGGTACAACTGATCCTGGGACCTGCTGCACCGCTGGGTTGGGACGTGAAATCATCTGATCCCTGATGCACAATGACTGCCTTGCCCAGGATGTCCTTATTGGGGTCGCCGCATCCAATGCACCACATGTCTGTTTCAAAAGTGACGGCAGCATTGCCGGCTTCATCCGCGGTAAAGTTTCCAATATCCCCCCGGTGAAACCCTTCGCCAGCCCCCCATTTGCCATGAGGTTCCGCGGTCGGATTCCAGTGCCCTCCTGTTGATGTGCCGTCATCCGCCGTACAATCGGCCTTCTCATGCAGATGGATGGCATGTTCCCCTGGCGTCAGGCCAGAAAAGGTTGCGGACATGGAGACCGTATTTCCCTTGGCCACAAAGGTTACTTCACCCTGTACGTTGCTGTCGCTTTTCGGCTCCATTTTAAAGGCAATTACGGTTTCTTCTACCTCCTGTTTCATTTCCTCCATGGATTCTTCCACTTCCTCAGAAACCTGTTCGGATTCTTTTTTGGCTTCCTTGCAGCTGTATCCGAGACCCAGCAACAAGGCTAATAATAAGACTGATGTTCTTTTCATCGTATAGGTTTTGTGTGAGTGAAAAGGTACGGATAATCCGGTTGGAAGTCAATTTGTTGGAATGCTAATTGAGAAGATTCCGTGTTTTGCGGATTCCCTGACTTAATCGTTCACAAATCTGGAGGGATTTATCCACACGCTTTTGAGGGGTCTTATACCGTGCGATTCCGTATATCAGAGATCTCTTTGATCCATCTGAAAGCTCCAGGAAAGCGGCATGGGCTTCGGGCCACTGGGAAAAGGTTTCCTGAAGTTCAGGCGGGATTTCAACTCCGAATGCGGTCTGGTCCTCGCATAGCTGTAAATTGAAATAATCCCCGGGAAAAAGGTGAAGGGCTTTCTGCTTTGCTTTGCTGAACATTATGAAGTAACCCCCCTTTCGCTTTTGAAGGGCTGCGTGGAACTTTATTTCCCGCCCTTCAAAAAACGCGCGCACCTCTACCCGGCGTTGACCGGTTTTCAGAAAGAACTCTATGTCCCTTCGCGGGAGCCCCACCATATGGGATCCGTGAAGGTGTATTTCGAATTTGGCACTGCATTTCATTTGAGTTCCCTGGTAAGCACCTGTGTGGGGGAGTGCAGTGTTCGGTGCACGGGGCAGCGATCTGCGATTTCGAGCAGACGCTTTCGCTGCGCCTCATCAAGGTCCCCTGTGAGGGATATTTCACGCTGAAAGGTATCGATCCTGGCATTGGGGTCCTCAAGGCAATCCACCCCATCCTGGGCGTGCTCCTTGCCATAGCTGGTATGCACCTCCACGTTTTCCAGGGGCCATTGCTTTCGCCTGGCATACATTTGCAGGGTCATTGCAGTGCAGGCAGACAAGCTTGCCGAAAGGAGCTCATAAGGCGAGGGACCGAAATCATGCCCGCCATAGGATACCGGTTCATCGGCCGTCATGTAGTGGTTGCCCACCTTCATTTCTGTGGTAAAGGCATCCTCACGGTCTAGGCCTGCGACTACCTGGTGGTCGCTTTTGAGTTGCGTTTGCCCGGGTCCTTTGACATATCGGCTTGCCCATTGCGCAATGACGCTTCCTGCGTAGGAGGAATCCGCTTCCCCGCTGAGCAGGTGATCCGCCCCATCCAGGCTTACAAAACTCTTGGGGTGCCGTGCAGCCCGATAGATTTCCTCTGCATTTTTGATCGATACGATCAGGTCCTGGGGCGAATGGAGGATCAGCAGGGCCCTCTCCAGGGATTTTACCACCTCAGGAAGGGAATGGGATTGCAGGTCTTCCAGGAATTGTTTTTTAATCGTGAATCCCCGTCCGCCAATGGTCACTCGTGCCTTGCCTTCCGCCTCGATCTCATCCAGGTTGCTCCTGAGCAGATGGGTGACGTGTTCCGGATCAGAGGGAGCTCCAAGGGTAGCG
This sequence comes from uncultured Flavobacteriaceae bacterium, assembly GCA_965601625.1. GTDB lineage: Bacteria > Bacteroidota > Bacteroidia > Flavobacteriales > Flavobacteriaceae > Robiginitalea. The sequence continues at coordinate 41,535 of CBFCWO010000008.1, forward strand.
ATCGCTTTTACGGAAGGCAGGTGGGAGGCGGCAAAAATGACGGCTGCACCCCCAAGGGAATGGCCCACCAGAAGACTGGGCGCTTTGTACTGTTCCTTCAGGAAGTGGGCGGCATCTTCCAGGTCTTCCACGTTTCCCGAAAAATTGGTTTCCGAAAATTCGCCTTCGCTCTCCCCCAGCCCTGTAAAGTCAAAGCGCAACACTCCAAACCCGGATTGGGCAAGGGCTGCACTGATATTGCGAACAGCACCCAGGTTTTTGGTACAGGTGAAGCAATGTGCAAAAAGGGCAAAATTATGCGGATGACGATCTGCCGGCAGTTGGAGTTTGCCGGTCAGCTGATGTCCCTGGCGGTTCAGGAAGTGGACTTTCTGGGCTTTCATGGGAAGGGATTTACCTCTAAGGTCGGAAAAACGGATGAACCCTTACCCTTTAGGACCATTAAGGAATCGCTAAAAAGGAGCGATATACCCAATTTTTCGGATTTCCCCGGATTCCGGTTCAAAGTCTATATGGAAGAAGGTGTTTGCGGAAATCCCTGAGAACAAGGCAAAATCCAGGCTGCCCCCGTTGTATTGGCGGTGGCTTTTTACCGCGCCTAGCTTTTCCACGGGGTCTCCCACCGACAGGCGGACTCCCTTAAGGGTAACATGGGCTTCGCTGCCCAGCAGGTCCAGGTGGGTGATCCCCAGGCTTCCGTTCTCCAGCTGCCCGAAACTCAAAGAGAGCCGGTACTCCCCTTCAAAAAGTGTATAGGCCACCCAGGGGATTTCCGGATCTTCTGATTTCAGAACCGAATAGGGGCATTGACAAAGGGCTGCGATGGCCCCTTCGTCCCCGCCGCTCTGTTGCAATTCCTGGAAGGAAACCCCATTGATCTCCACAGAGGCGAGCATCTGAGCACTGAGTGCATTGAGTGGGAAGGAATCACCTCCTGGTTGGGCAAAGCTTGAAAAAACGGCAGAAACGGACAGGACAAAGGCCCCCAGCAGTCCTCTCAGCAGCATGGAATTCGTTTTTATCATCATAGCATAAACGAACAAAGCAGGGAATTAGTCTGGAATCTCCCTGTTAAAGAGCGACCGCAGGTCGGGATTGTAGAAAATAGCCAGTTGCAGGCGGTCAAAATTGGTGCGGCTAAAGTGGTTTTTCAGGTAGCCCACCTGAATATTGCCCTTGTCTGAGAATTTAAATCCGAGAGCTGCATAAAGCCTGTTCTGATCGAAGATCTCATCCTGGAGGTTCAGGAAGATCTCGTCGTAGAAGTTCAGGAAGAAGGATTTTGAAACAGGAAGTGTTACCTGCAACCGGTATCGGGCGCGATGGCGGGTGTCTTTTTCCCCTTCAAAATCAAGGAAGCGCTGTTCCAGCCGGTAACGGTGTTCAAATTTGAAATTCCCGACCTGGTTCATCAGGATGAACTGCTGGAAGATCCGGTGCTCTTTTATATCGTTCAATAAATCTGCGGTGTCCTCGTAGGTCGGATCCGTGTCGATATAAGCATATCCCAGGGTTGCAATGGCCTTTTCATTGATATGATAATTCAACCCGGTTCGCAAAAGCAGTTGGTTGAACTCAGAAAGGGTCTCGTAGAAACGGAACTGCGCCTCCGTGTGAACGCTCAGTCGCTCCGAGACTCGGTTCATCCCAAAATACATATACCATGCCCCCAGCTTGTCCTCTCCGGTTTCCTGGCCTTGAAGCGGGAAGGACGTAAAGCTGAGAAGAAAGAACAGGCCTAGGATCCGGCCTGCCCTTTTTACCTCATTTCCCATAATAGCATTTTTCAGCATTTGCAGATAGGCCTATTCCGATTGAATTTCCGCACCTTCCATGGCGTCGTCACGGATTGGGGTTCCAGGATCTTTTTTCAGATGGGTATCCAGAAATTCGAGGATTTTGCTGTAGCCTTCGATTTGGTTTTCCTTCTTGAGGAAGCCGTGGCCCTCATCCTCAAATAGCACATATTCCACGGGAACCCCATTTTTCCGTACCCCGGCTACGATCTCATCGGATTCTGCCTGCAAGACCCTGGGGTCCTGGGCTCCCTGCAATACAATCAGGGGCTTAGTCACGTTCTCCGTATGGAACAGGGGGGAGATTGCCCGAAGGCGGACCGAATCCGCGCTATAGGGATCTCCCAATTCCTGGTAAAGGGCATCCTTAAACGACTCCCACCAGGGTGGAATGGAACGCAGGGTCCGTATCCAGTTGGTAACCCCGAAGATATTTACCCCTACATCAAATTCTTCCGGTGCAAAGGTCAGGGCCGCCATGGTCATGTACCCCCCATAGGAACCTCCGATGATCCCGATCTTGTCGGCATCTATGATCGGTTGTGCGGCCAGCCAGTCCTTCCCGGCGATGCAGTCCTTTAGATCCTTATCCCCATGGTTCTGGTCATCCATCTGGTAGAAGGTTTTGCCATAACCCGAACTCCCCCGGTTGTTTACAGCCAATAGCGCATACCCGTGGTTGACCAGGTATTGCATGAGTGAACTGAAGCCCTGCCGGGACTGTCCTCCGGGACCTCCGTGTACCCATACCAGGGCAGGCACGGGGTTTGCTTCAGAGGCCTGGTGGGGTGCGTAATAGATGGCTGGGATTTCCACACCATCAAAGGAAGCGAAGCGGACCACCTCAGCTTTTACCAGGTGGCTGGGATCGATCTCGGAATTCAGCACATCGGAAAGCTGTTGCATGCTGCCCGTTTCAAGAGCGTATACGTAGAGATTTGATGGGGAATTGGAACCGCCTGCATAGAATCGCATCAGGGATTCGTCCATGGAAAAGCTTACACTGTTGATGCTCATTCCGTCGAGGGTGGGAAGCTCCAGGGGTGCACCGGTGGCAACTTCTGTTACCTCAATAACGTTCTTGGCGTCTTCATTGATATAGGTAACCTGATAGGTCCCGCCTTCCGTATAGTAGCTTCCTATGATGTCCCATTCCCGCTCCAAGACCTTTTCACGGCTGCCATCGGCAATATTGTACTTCATCAGGTAGGCAAATTCACTTCCCTCATCCGTACTGTAGATCAGGGCTCCGTCATCCGGGGTAAAATCCTGAGCGGAATTCCCCGAAGGATTTTCATTGATTTTTGTCATGGAATCAGAAGACCGGTCGTACAGAAAAAGATCACTGTCATTGGTGTTGATTTCCTTGCTGAGGGTTATAAACTGTTCGTTATGTGAAATCTCTCCAACGCTGTAGCCCTCTTCGTTCTGATAAAGCAGGGTGGGGCTCAGGGTTTCCAGATCCATTTTATACAGGTCATTGTACCGGTTATCCCGCTGATTGGAAGCAAAATAAAAAGCTTTTCGATCCTCAGACCATCCATAGAACAGGGAACGTGCCCCTTCCCAGGGCGTTACATCCCTTTGGGACCCATCCTCCTCCATGACATAGATGTGGTAGATCTCATTCCCGTTATCGTCCATTCGGAAGAGCATCCGCTCATCTTCAGGGAAGTACGAAATGGCAAAGACCGAAGAACTATCCGAGGCGGTAACAGGAGTAAATGCTCCTCCGCCCGTGGGTACGGTGTACATATTATAAATCCCGGAACGGTTGCTGGAAACCAGCAGTTTGGATTTGTCCGGGGAAAAACTGCCCCCACCCACGTTTTCGTTATCCATCATCTGCTCAATGGTATAGGACTTCAGGGTTTCTGCCACCGTGGGTGGCTTGGGTTCCTGCTTGCAGCTCAGGACTGCGAGTGCCACCCCGAGGGTAAGTGCAATTCGTTTCATAAGGTTTGTTTTATCGGTTAGACGGTTCAGGCAAGGCAAGGGTTTCCACTTTCTTGAAAGGGGATAACTCCAGGGCTTCCATATCCTCCTTGTAGACCTTCCAGCGATTGGCCAGGAAGGCATTGGTCTCGGCCAGGGCCTTTTGCAAGTCTGCTTTGGCGTACTGCATCAGGCGTTGTTCTGTATCGGTCATGCCACCGGGACGACTGCCTGCATACCCATAGGCGTTGTAAATACGCCGGACCACTGTCATCTCCGGGTTCCTGGTGATGCCCTGGCGTTTGTCCTCCTTGCCTATATAGACGGCCACCAAAGAGTCTATGGCCTTGCTGATGTTTTCTGAAGCTTCGATTTGATCCTTGAATTTATCCTTGTCCAGTTCCTTGAGCTCTTTCTGGTACCTGCTGGCTACCTTCTTGCTCTCCAGCAACTGCTTAACGGCATCTGCGGCCGTTTGCAGATAGCCGTCCAATTCTTTGGATGCCTTGTAGCGGGCTTCCAGGGCGCTCCGGGGGATATTCAGCCTGGGGTCCGATTCCACAGTTACGGTAGTTTCATCCCGGGCTTCCCCGTATTCTGCGACAACCCTGTAGGTACCCGGTTTAACGGTGACTCCCCCTGGTTCGCTTTTGCGCTTGCGAAGTGCACGGGAGGGGCGGTCGGGCCCTGCTTCGTCCAGCTCCCAGTAAATCCTGTGGAATCCTGCCGAATCCGGAGTCTTGAACTTTAAGGTCCGGATAAGCCGGTCGTCCTCGTAGATTTTAAAGAACACCGAGTCTTTGGTTTTTTCCTTAGCGTCTTCCTGATCGGTATCTGTCTCCTCAGAATCTTTCTTGTCAGATTTTCCTTCCGCCTTTTTACCCGCTTCCAGCGCTGTTTTGCCTTCTTTCAGATAATAGGTAATCATGGCGCCTTCTTCCCGGTTCTCACCATTAAACATGGCGTCTGCACCAAACCGGCTTCCGTTGGGCTGCTGGTAGGCCGCCAGATAGGCGGTAGGAGAGGGAAAAAGACTCAGTTCTTTCTGGAGGATAGCCTGGTCTTCCGCCAAAGCCCGCAGCGGACGGATATCGTCCAGTACCCAGAAGGCTCGGCCAAAGGTACCAATGACCAGGTCGTGTTCCCTTGGATGGATGACCAGGTCTTTTGTGGAGACCGTGGGGTAGCCATGGGTCCATTTCTGCCAGTTGTCCCCTGCATCCATGGAAATGTAAAGACCATCATCCGTTCCGAGGAAGATCAGGTTCGGGTTTTCCGGGTCTTCCAGGATGGAGAGCACATAGCTGGCTACATCTTCTTCACCTACGATCCGCTGCCAGGTTTTTCCATAGTCCCTGGTGCGATACGCATAGGGCGTGTAGTTGTAGCGTCGGTAATCGTTGGCCACCAGCAGGGCTTCTCCCTTGTTTCGGGTTGAAGCCTTGATCTGAGGGATCCAGCTGCCTGATGGCAAGCCTTTTATATTTTTGGTCACATCTGTCCAGGAGGCGCCCCCATCCGTAGTGTAGTGCACACGCCCGTCGTCTGAGCCTGCCCACAGCATGTCTTTTTCCACGGGGGAAGGTTCGATCACCAGGAGGGTACAGTGGTTTTCGGCCCCCGTGGCATCCATGGTGAGCCCCCCGCTATCCCCTTGTTTCTGCTTGTCCGGATCGTCGGTGGTAAGGTCCGGGGAGATGACCTCCCATGTAAGTCCTTTGTCCGTGCTTTTATGGACAAACTGACTTCCAAAATATACGGTGTTCTTGTCAAAAGGATCCTGCCCAATGGCGGCATTCCAGTTGAACCGCAGGCGGGTGGTATCGTCCGGAGGGGTCGGGCGTACAGTGTAGTCATTTCCGGTCATCCAGTCATACCGGCGAACATAGCCCTGCTGGCTCATTGCATAACCATAGCGGGAATCGTCCTGGTCCGGGACCACGTCAAAACCATCCCCGAAGGCGATTTCCTGCCAGTAGGAATTCCGTATTCCCTGGGCACGCCACACGTAGGCTGGTCCCCGCCATGAGCCGTTGTCCTGCATCCCCCCATAGACATTGTAGGGGAATTCATTGTCGACGCTTACATGGTAGAATTGTCCCACGGGCAGGTTGCCGATAAAACGCCAGGTCCGGCCGCCATCCCGGGTGATATTCATCCCTCCGTCATTGCCATCGATCATAAATTGTCCGTCCGTAGGGTGGATCCACCAGGCATGGTGGTCCGGGTGGACCCCGTTATCCACACCATAGGCCGGCATGAGCATTTTAAAGCTCCGGCCGCCATCCTCCGATACGTTGACGTAGGTGAAAACAGAATAGACCCGATTCTCGTTCTCAGGGTCTACGAAGATATCCGAGTAATAGAACGGGCGATTTCCGATGTCATTCCCGTCGTTGATCTTTTTCCAGGTAAAGCCGCCGTCTTCAGACTTATATAGGGCATTCTTCTTGGCTTCCACCAGGGCGTATACGATATTGGGTTTTCCGGCAGCAATGGCCAGCCCAATGCGTCCGAGCTCCCCTTTTGGGAGGCCTTCTTTTTCGGTGAGCTGCTTCCAGGTACTACCCCCGTCATGGGTCATATAAAGCCCTGAACCCGGCCCGCCGGAATTAAAGAACCAGGGATCGCGCTTGTGTTCCCACAAGGCCACAATAAGCTTATTGGGGTTGGTGGGGTCCATGACCATGTCTGCCACCCCGGTTTTGTTGTTCACAAAGAGGATCTTCTCCCAGGTTTGCCCACCGTCTGTGGTTTTAAATACCCCACGCTGTGGGTGTTCTCCCCAGGGGGAGCCAATGGCACCCACATATACCGTATTGGGGTCGGTGGGATCAATGATAATGCGATGAATATGCCGGGTCTCCTCAAGGCCCATTCGTTGCCAGGAACGGCCTGCATCCAGGGAGCGGTAAACACCATATCCTCCATTGAGGGAGTTCCGCGGGTTGCCTTCCCCTGTGCCCACCCAGATCACGGATGGGTTGGTTTGCTGTATGGCCACTGCGCCTATGGAAGCTGTTACTTCCTTATCGAAGATGGGTTCCCATTTGATCCCCCCGGAAGTCGATTTCCAGAGCCCCCCGGAGGCGGTGCCCACATACATCACATCCGGTTCAGAGGTTACCACATCAATGGCCGTCACCCGACCGCTCATCCCGCCCGGGCCAATGTTTCGCGGCTTCATATCGCCAGCCAGCTTCATCGTAAATTCCTGTGCAGAGAGAGATGCCGATGCTAGGAGCATCAGCCCGAATAAAAATCGCTTCATGTAACGCTTGGATTAGTTAGCCGCTAAAGGTAGTAAAATGGGATTTTTGATTTCTTAAAAGGATGTTAAGGCACTAGGTGGCAAGGGGCAGCTTATATCAGCGCCACTTAACTGGGCCATAAGTTACTGGACCGGCCATTAAAAGTGTTTCAGGGAATGAAGGAGGACTATGGGTTGTTAACTGCACTTTTCAGAACGGTTGGCAACCAGCAGTCAATTGAGTATCTTGGGAATGTTCTCTGAAGATTGAGATAACCATTGTTAAAACCAAAATCCGGGAAGCCTGATTATTCTTTTATGGATCGTGTAAATATTTCCATCATCCCTTTTGAGGATCGTTTTACGCAGGCTTTTGAACGGTTGAATATCGAATGGCTCGAGGAGTACTTCTATGTGGAGGACTACGACAAGCAGGTGCTTGCCCACCCCAGGGAATACATTCTGGATAAAGAAGGGTATATTTTTATGGCGCTTATAGACCAGGAACCAGTCGGAACCGTGGCCCTGATCAAAAGGGGGGAAGGGGTGTATGAACTTTCAAAAATGGGAGTCACCCCCAAATACCAGGGCAAGCGAATCGGGCAGAAGCTGATGTATCACGCCATTAATTTTGCAGGAACGCATAATTTCTCCAGGCTGTTTTTAGACTCCAATACCATACTGGAGCCGGCCATCCGGTTGTATCGTAAAGTTGGGTTTCGTGAAATTCCGGTATCGAAAGACACCCCTTACGAGCGGTGCAATATCCGGATGGAGCTATGGATCTGAGAAGCACTGGGCAGATCCAAATGGTGTAAAATAAATTGCTTAAATAAAATGGAATGCAGGTAAAGGTAGGAGTCATACAGGCGAGTCCCGTGTTCTTCGACAAAGCCGCTACGCTGGAAAAAGTCCGGGAGTTGGTGGAGGAAAATGCCCGCAAGGGATGCCGGCTGCTGGTATTTCCGGAGAGTTTTATCCCCGGATATCCCAGGGGATTTGATTTTGGGGCCCGGGTGGGCAGCCGCACCGCAGAAGGCAAGAAGCTCTATGCCCGGTACCGGGCTGAAAGCGTGGATCTTCAGAGCCAGGATTTGACGATGCTGGAAGGCCTTTCCAGAAAGTTCGGTGTATTTCTGGTCATGGGGGTGACGGAAAAAAACCGTTCCAGTGGAAGCCTTTACTGTTCCATGTTGTATATCTCCCCAAAATCGGGCCTGCTCGGGGTACATCGAAAAATAAAGCCCACAGGTACAGAGCGCCTGATCTGGGCCGAAGCGGGAGGGAATTCCCTGGTTACCTTCCAAACGGAGATCGGCAGGCTTGGGGGGCTGATTTGCTGGGAGAACTACATGCCCCTGGCCCGGATGGCCATGTATCGAAAAGGGGTGGAGATCTATATCGCACCCACCGCGGATTCCCGGGAAGACTGGACCACCGCCATGAAGCATATCGCTCTGGAGGGGCGCTGTTTTGTTTTGGGGTGCAATCAGTACTACCGTAAAGCATTTTACCCGGAGGAATTCCAGCAGCAGGCAGCCGAAGCTCCTGATGCGTTTTGCGAAGGAGGCAGCATCATCGTCTCCCCCCTGGGGGAGGTGCTGGCCGGACCACTCTTCGGGAAGGCGGGGGTCCTGATCGCCGATCTAAATCTCGGGGAGATCGCACAAAGCAAGCTGGATTTTGATGTCAATGGGCACTACAGCCGTCCGGATATATTCAAGTTTGAAGTACCAGATCAGCCGGAAACCAGGGAGGAATAAACAGGCGATGTAAGCACATGATCTTTTGTTGGCAGTGAAAAGATGGATCACATATACCATTGTGCTTTGTTTTTCGGCCTATTGGGCCTCGAACCTTTTTTTGTGGTATCCCTGGAGCTATAGCGAGACCCTGGGGATAATCCTCATGCTGACGGTAACCCCACTATTGTGGGCTTATGTGACGTATCTTTCCTTGAAGACCTATCCCAAACCTTCGTGGGCTATGGGTGCGTTAAAGCTCTCAGTCATATTGCTGATTATGGCAGTTTCGATGGACTATGTGTTTTTTGGTCATGTCAGGAATGCCATGGAGGAATTATACCAGCCAACTACCTTTTATGGTTACGGATTTTTATTGTTTTGGCCCTTCTTGCTCGGAGGGGTATTAAGGAAGAGGCTCCCAACAGGAAAATCTGAGATTAACTTGAAAGATATCCGCAATGCCCTGATGCCAGGACTTGTGTGTTTTGGGATCCTGTTAGTGATCCTTCTTTTGGAGTAAAGCAGCATTTCAATCGACTTTCACCCTTACAGAGACAAAGAAATTCCTTTGCTGTGGTCCGAGCGTAATTAAAACCCTAAAGGTGATGTTCAGGTAGGGTCGGATATACATATTTTAATATAAATCAGATAATTAGGAGCTTCCCCATTTAATTAGTCTACCTTTGCCGCTTGAAAAACAATAACAAGGTTCCAGAAATGAAAATCGAATGGAATCACAATATCCATTAGATGACATTTGAACAACTGGAATTAATTGCGCCTATTCAGAAGGCGTTGAAACAAGAAAACTACACCGCCCCGACGCCTATACAGGTGCAGGCGATCCCTCACCTACTTAAAGGCAAAGATATCCTGGCAAGTGCCCAGACGGGTACGGGAAAGACCGCGGCCTTTGCCATCCCCATCCTTCAAAAATTGGCCCAGGATTCCCATCAGCAAGGACGGAGGAAGCTTCGCTCCCTGATCCTTACGCCTACCCGGGAGCTCGCCATACAGATTGGAGAAAGTCTCACCGCTTACGGCCGATTCACAGGGGTCAAAAACACCGTGATCTTTGGAGGGGTAAACCAGCAAAAACAGACCAGGGCCCTGGAAAGAGGCGTGGATATACTGGTAGCTACTCCGGGCAGGCTCCTGGATTTGATGGACCAGGGATACATCCGCCTGGACGGGATTGAGTATTTTGTGTTGGATGAAGCGGACCGCATGCTGGACATGGGTTTTATCCACGATATCCGAAAAGTGCTTGCAAGGCTGCCTGAGCGCCGGCAGTCCCTGTTCTTTTCAGCCACTATGCCGGATAATATCGTGGAACTCTCAAGAAAGATCCTGACCAATCCTGCCAAGGTTGCCGTAAGTCCGGTTTCGTCCACGGCAGAGACCATTCAGCAATACCTTTACAAGACCAATAAAACGGACAAGACACAATTGTTGCTGCACATCCTGCAGGATCCTGATATGGACCAGGTACTGCTCTTTTCGCGGACCAAGCACGGCGCCGACCGTATCGCTCGCAACCTGAATAAGAAAAAGATACATGCTGCTGCCATCCACGGCAACAAATCCCAGAACCAGCGTCAAAAGGCCCTTAAGGACTTCAAAGCGGGACAAATACGGGTGCTGGTGGCTACGGATATCGCCTCACGCGGGATTGATATAGACCGGCTGAAATTTGTAATCAACTTCGATGTGCCCCACGAACCCGAGACATATGTACACCGTATAGGCCGTTCAGGGAGGGCCGGGGAGGAAGGCATTTCCATATCGCTCTGCGAACCTGAGGAAAATGCCTATATCCGTTCCATTGAAAAACTGACGGGTCAGCGGATCGAGCTTATGGAAAATCATCCCTTCCCTCAAACGGATCGCCCGATGACCGAAGAGGAAAAGCGGGAATTTCAAAAGGAGAAAGCCCGCAGGAAACAGGCTTACTTTGAATCACGAAAGAAAGGAAACGGCCGGAACCACCAAAGAAACCGACGGTAGGTAAAGGCTGGACACCTCTGGTTGGTGATCCAATTTAAAGGCAAAGGTTACCAGGTGTACTCCGGTGGGTCGATTCCATTCATGCGGATATAGAGATTGGCTTTTGCACGGTGGTTGTTCATGTGGTCCTGTACATAAAACAGGGCAAAGGCCCTGCTTACCGTGTTGCCACTGTGGTACATGACGCAGGTCTGGTCCAGCTGCTCCTGTTCGATCGTCTCAATGACCTTCCTCGTATAATCGAATCCCTTCTCCATCAAAACCAGGATTTCAGCTTTCGTCATTTTGGAGGCATCCGGCGTATTCGGCTTAACCTCCATTCCCTGTACATAGCGCCTGGTCAATAGCTCCACGGTATATCCTATATGGACCATTTGCTCGGCAAAGGTCTTGCTCACCTCGGTGGGTTTGTAGGAGTAGTGTTCTTCGGGCATTGCCCTGGCAACCTCGAGGCAGTGTTCTACGGCTTCCTCCCATACCGGAAGATACATTTGGGTAAAGGGTGTTTTTGGGGTCGGGGCGTCCTGTCCGGAAGCTATGAGCGAATAGAAGAGGAAGCAAAGGGCAGTTGGTATGCAGCGTTTCATGATCGGGAATTTGCAGTTTAAGATAGGTATTCACCAGCAAATGGAAGTGCACGGCACAAAATTGAAGCCGAAAATGTAACTTTTACCCGCCTGCATAATCTTTAGGAAAATGAACCTTGCAATGACACGCCTTTCCATCGTACTTCCATTCTTGTTGCTATGCTTCATTTCTGCCTGCACTCCCGACACGGGGTACCAAACGGCAAACGGAACATGGAAATCCCTCGGATCCGGGTGGATACTGCAGATTTCAGACAGTACGCAATATGCCTTTTATGATATTACCTCGATCTCCTGCCAGCCCAATCGGGAGGGTCCTTTTGATGAACTGGCAGGTTCCCTGGAGGTTGGTGGAGATACCCTCCAACTCAAAAAAGGAGTGATCACCTACACGTTTAACAGAATGGAAAAACTCCCGGTTCCCTGTGTTTCAGGCCCCGCTGAAGGGGAGCTGCAAAACCCGCTGTATAACTTCGAAGTGTTTGCCACGACCTTAGAGGAACACTATGCATTCATGGACCTGAACCAGGTTAAATGGGATTCGCTTTACAGGGCACAACGGGCGAAACTTACAGAACATTCGGAAGATACCACCCTTTACCTCACTATTGAACAGACCCTGGAGCTACTCAACGACAACCATGCCTACCTCGAAGCAGACGATTCCGTCTATAAGGCCCTTGAGGAAGGTAGCCAGGGCGTTCAGTCGGATTCCATGGAGGACGGATTGCCTGAAATTGGGGATTTTCAGATTGCGGATAGGGTGGCAGCACATCATTTGGAAGAAGATTTTACCGAGGATTCCTGGTTGATCCGATGGGGCAGGCTCTTTGGAGATGTCGGGTATATACAGGTCAAGGCCATGTGGATGTATGCAGATTTGGATGTCCCGGAGGCGCTCATTGCAGAGGTAGGATTTGTGGACGCTTATGTCGAAACTTTTCATACCCTCTATGAGGGAGCCTATATCCGCAAAGAGGTGGAAGGGGTTCGTAAAATCATGGACCGGGTGATGAAAGACCTCAGTCAGATGGACGCCATCGTCATCGACGTCCGCTTTAACGGAGGTGGGCAGGACGCCGTTAGTTTTGAGATCTTATCCAGGTTTATTTCCGGAAACCCGCAGGTGGCGGCTCAGAAATTGCGATACAAGGGTGGTTTCACACCTCCATTGCCACTGTACATACAGGGTGCGGAAAATGCATTTACCGGACCGGTGTACGTCCTGACCTCCCCCCAAACTGGCAGTGCTGCTGAGGCCTTTGCCATCGCAACCCTGAGCATACCCAATGCATGGAGGATCGGCAGTGCTACCTCAGGGGCTATGTCTACGGCCCTTGAAAAAAGACTCCCCAATGGCTGGGCTTTCTCGATCTCGAACGAGGTGTATATGGATACAAAGGGGAACGCCTATGAGAATATTGGTGTACCGCCAGATTACGACCTGGAATATGCAAGGGACCGCCAAACCTTCTTCCGGGCGGTTGCCGTGGATCTGGACGCTGATAAAAAGGATATCCTAAAGGCCATTAAAGCCCTGTCAGAGTAGGGGGAAGGCGGTATTGGACATGGTCAATTTCCGATGGAGATCAATGGTCCAACAGATCCTGAGCCGTCATTGGCCATGCTCATCAGGATCTGCATCACGGCAAAGGTGTTCTTGGATTTCACATCCCGGTCGTCAATAAAATACCAGTGGTCCCGGAACTTAATGGTCAAAAAAGCCGTTCCCGGTTTTTCCTTGGAGACCCGGATACGGATAAGGTCCGGATCCTCCGGGAGAAAAGTGGAGAGGGTCCTTCCCTCGGTAACATGTTCTTCAGGCACTTCAATATACCAGGATATGTTGGCAAGCATCTCCATCATGGAGTGGGTTTGTACCATGATTTGATCCTTGCTTTCCACGATAACGCCATATTCAATGTTGAAAACGTTCAGGTCGGGCTGCAGCCCCAGCAGTTCTTTAAATCGCTGTATGGTCTGTCTGTCCTTTTCAGTTCGTGGGGTTTCAGGGAATACGAGTTCCACATCTACCCTGGGCCAGTCCCCGTTGAAATGCATGCCCAGGGCTCCGGCACGCTGCAATTCGTGGATGACCTCCAGCAACTCCTTGAATTCCGGATCACTTTGCCGTCGTTCCCCCGGAGTGCCAATCTCATTGTGGATGCCATTGATCATGGAATTGGTCAGGCGCATCAACCGCTCAGCGGACCAACCTGACTGGATCAGGAAGAAAACTACAGAAGGGGGCAGGGGAGTAAGCAGGCTCCTGGAGAAGGCCTGTCCCGTCATAGGGGTGTAGGTAATCGTAGGTCGGTCTGACCAGTTTCCCCCCACATTCGCCCCGGAGGAATTTCCGAAAGGAGCGGCACTGGCATTCACACCGGCCGAACCCCCACGGGTATATGAGTTGATGACCGATGCCACATTTAGGAAACGAGGGACTTCGAGGTATCTGAGCCGAACAATATTCAAAAGCATTTGTTCATTTTCCTGGTCGGCAATTCTCTGGTTGTAATTAAATCCGTCGTTGGGAATCGTCTTAGGGCCCATGGACTTGCAGGAAACCAATAGGACCCCCATGCAGATAAGCAATGAAATAACATCCAGGCGGATGGGCGAAACCCCGATTTTCTGGAATAGCGTTGTTTTAGGCACGAACATGATTGGCAAAGGATGGTTGGTCCCTAAATATAGCCCAAAGAATTTAATTTAGGCTTTGGAGGCCCCAACGAAAAATGGTTTCAGCCCTGGTCGAGTTCCTGAAAAACGCGGAACACTTCTTATCTTTAAAGTCAGCACCTGGAACCAGGGTGTGATATCTTATTTAGAAACTATGATCAGACCCTATGTCCTTTCCGAAACGAACTGGAAGCATCTGAAGGATGCTAAGGTGGATCTGGCTGTGCTGCCCTGGGGGGCCACGGAGGCACATAATTATCATTTACCCTATGGGACCGACTTGATTGAAGGCACGGCGATTGCCGAAGAATCCGCCAGGATTGCCTGGGAATCCGGTACGCGCGTAATGGTCCTGCCGACCATTCCCTTTGGGGTCAACACAGGCCAAAGCGATATATACCTGGACATGAACCTGAATCCCAGTACACAGGCCGCTATCCTCAAGGATATCCTGACGGTCCTGAGGCGACAGGGCATTTACAAGTTTGTATTGCTGAACAGCCACGGGGGCAATAACTGGAAGGCCATTATCCGGGAATTGGGCCTCCAATTTCCAGAGATGTTTTTGTGTGTTTGTGAATGGGTGAACATCCTGGACAGAAACCGTTATTTTGATCAGCCCGGGGATCACGCCGATGAAATGGAAACCAGCCTGATCCTTCATCTGGCGCCTCAATGGGTCCTCCCAAAATCCGAGTGGGGGGAAGGTCGGGAAAAAAAGAACCGGATTCGGGCATTTCGGGACGGTTGGGCCTGGGCGGAACGGCCCTGGTCGCAGATCAGCGAGGATACGGGTGTGGGGAATCCCCTTGGGGCCACCTCCGAAAAAGGTGCTGCTTTTTTCAAGGACATTTGTAGTAGCGTTGCAGGACTCTTCATGGAACTGGGCGATATGGACCGTGATGATCTATATAAGTAAACTCCTTTTCCATCCTTGTTTCCAGGCTAATAAAGTCGGTCCCATGATACAGATTTCTCCCGCTGCTGTGATTTTGTCTTAGAAATCCGTATCCTTGGAAATAGATGACCCTTCCAAAGCAATCCACTGCTGAGAAAACCCCCCGCTGGTATTTCCTGCTCCTGCTCATTCTGGCCGGAGAATCTGTTTTTATACTGCCCTTTGTTCTGCCGAGGGTGTTCCGGCCCACGGTTCTGGAGACCTATGCCCTGGATAACATCGAATTGGGGATTTGCTTTTCAGTATACGGCTTTGTGGCCCTGGTTTCCTATTTATTCGGAGGTCCTCTGGCGGACAAATATCCTCCTCGCAAGTTAATTGCAACCGCCCTGTGGATGACGGCACTGGGCGGGATTTTGCTGGGAACATTCCCGGAATATTCCGTTTTGAAAGTCCTCTATGGGTACTGGGGGTTTACCACCATTTTTCTGTTTTGGGCGCCCATGATCAAGGCTACCCGGGTCTGGGGAGGATCCGCATCCCAGGGGAAGGCCTTCGGGTTTTTGGATGGGGGTCGGGGTTTGGTGGGTGCACTATTCGGGTCTCTGGGTGTCCTCGTTTTTGCCTACATGATGACAGAAGACCAGGGAGCAGCTTCCCTGGCGGAAAGCCGACATGCTTTCAGGCAGGTCATTTGGGTGGTTTCGGCCATTGTTGCCGTGGTCGGGATTTTGGTATGGTCTTTTATGAAGCTCGATCGGCAGGTAGAAAAAGAAATCATCCTGGAGCGGATCACCTTTTCACAGATACGGGAGGTCTTGCAGCTCCGCTCCGTCTGGTTGCTGATGGTTATAATTCTGTGTGCCTATGTTGGCTATAAGATTACCGATGTGTTATCACTCTATGCCCAGGACGTCATGGAATACGATCAGGTGGGGTCCGCACAGGTGGGCACATTCCTGCTGTACATTCGCCCTGTGGTAGGAGTACTGATAGGGATTCTGGCGGATCGTACCAATACGACCTGGTGGTTGTTTATCAGCTTTGTGATCTCCTTTTTTGGAGCGCTGTTATTTGCCACTGACCTTATCTCTGCCTCCACTACTTTTCTGTTCTTTTTGTCGGTAATGGTTGTGGCGGTAGGGATCTATGCTGCACGGGCCCTGTATTTTGCGGTCATGGAGCGGGGAAGGATCCCTGTGGTGCTTACCGGTACAGCGGTGGGGCTGATCTCGCTTGTGGGTTATACTCCGGACATTTTTGCCGGCCCTGCTATGGGGGTGCTCCTCGAGCGTTCTCCCGGGGTGGAGGGGCATCAGGATGTTTTCTGGATGCTCGCTGCATTTTCCATGATCGGGGGAGGGGCGGCATGGTATTATTACAGGTTTTATGGCAAACCGGAGGATCGCACGTTGGAGGAGGAGTAACAAAGCGGTTCTGGTTTTCGATCAATTTTATGGGTAGAAGATTGCCTGGGGGCATGCCCCACCCCCCCTTAACCTAAGCTACATCGATATTCTGCATTCCCCTTGCATTGCTGGAATTTAATTCCAAGATTATAAATGCCTTAACATCTTTATTCCCCATTCCTTGATTTAAAGAACTTTTCGAACAATGAAACATTCCATCACCTATAGCAGTACACGGCAACCTAAAACGGAGGAAATTGTCGAGCTCTACCGGAGTTCAGGGATTTCCAGACCTATAGATGATTCTGAACGCATTCGGCACATGTATCAAAACTCAAACCTGGTGCTGACTGCCTGGGACGATGGAACCCTGGTTGGGGTAGCCAGATCCCTTACTGATTTCGCTTACTGCTGCTACCTTTCAGATCTGGCAGTAAGGTCTGATTATCAACGGAAAGGGATTGGCAAAAGACTCATAGAACTCACCAGGGAGCTTGTAGGCGATCAAAGCATGTTATTGCTCCTTTCAGCCCCAGGGGCCATGCAGTACTATCCCAAAATGGGTTTCAGGGAAGTGAAAAACGGATTTATAATCGACAGGATCCAATAAAGGCGACTCCTGAAATGAGGGTCCCGTGTCCGGTCTGACCATGAATCTTGGTTTCAGGTACCGAACAAAACATAAAATTCAATTACTTTAACGATACCGTACCTATCAAACCAGCTTGATCAACCCAAAAAACTCGCCGTACATTATCCGGTGTATCCGATACACATATGCCGTTTGCAGGGGATCTACAACAATGCTCATCCTGGCCTTATGCGCTTTTGCCAACGTTTTATCCGCACAGACAGGTGACCGGCCAACCTTTAAATCGGGAAGGATTACTGCACCTGTACGCATCGATGGATTGCTGGACGAAGCCGACTGGGAAAAGGCTCCTGTCCTGGATCAGTTTCGAACCACAGTACCCGTGGAGAAGGGGAGTCCTTCCGCACCGACCTACGTGCGGGTGATTGCCAATAACACCCATCTGGTCATTGGTATTCAGTGTATGGATCCAAATCCGGAGCAAATTGTCAAATTCTCCAAGATCCGGGATGCAGATATCCGGAATGAAGACCACATTAAGGTGGTGATCGATCCTTTTCTGGATGGACAATCCGGATATATCCTGGCAGTCAATGCTTTTGCAGCGCGTTATGATGCCTTGGTTTCCGACCGTGGGGAATCGGAGAATGAGGATTGGGATGCCATATGGGAGGCTCGGTCCGTAATTCACGCGGACGGATGGTCCGTTGAGGTCCGTATCCCCATTCAGAGCATTTCCTTCAAAAAAGGTCTAACCCAATGGGGCTTTAACATCGAGAGGCGGATTCAACGGAATCAGGAAACGATCCGATGGGCCAATGTTCAACGCGATCAATTCTTTGGTCAAACCAGCAAGGCGGGACTGCTTACAGACCTGCCCAAATTTAGTTATGGCATAGGGCTCAATGTTCGCCCTTCCCTGGTGGGATCATTGAACCGGAAGGGTGAGGGACAGGCGGTGGAATCACGCCTGGAACCGAGCCTGGATGCCAGCCAGCGCATTGGGCCGAATGTGCTGGCTACCCTTACCGTGAATACAGACTTTGCGGAAACCGAGGTGGACACCAGACAGACAAACCTGACCCGTTTCCCCCTGTTCTTTCCGGAAAAACGGACGTTCTTCCTGGAGGGATCGGACATCTTTGAATTTGGCTTTGGGACCGGGAGTAATACGGTCCTTCCCTTTTTTAGTCGACGAATAGGGCTTATCGACAATACCGAGATTCCTATCCTGGTCGGGGGCAAGCTCAATGGGCGTATTGGAAAAACGGCCTTTGGGGGATTGGGAGTACGAACACAGGGGGTAGATGCTGATGGGGTCTCCTATGACGCTACCTCCATGGCTGTGGCAAGGGTTCGGCAAAATGTGCTTGGAGAAAGTACTATAGGCTTTATTGGTTCCGTTGGGGACCCGCTCAACAGGGATGGGAGCTGGATGTCAGGCATGGATTTCACCTATCAGACCACGGAGTTCAATGGAGACAAGAATTTTATTGCCGGGGCCTGGGCCCTGTATACGGACCGTATCGATCTGACCGGGGATCAGGCGGCCTATGGGATTAAGGTTGATTACCCGAATGACCTTTGGGATGTGGCGCTGATCTACTCGCGTATTGGGGAACAATTTGATCCGTCCCTGGGATTTGTCCGGCGAAAAGGCGTGCATTACTCCAGGGTTGGGGCCACCTTCGCCCCCCGTCCTGAAACCACCTGGATACGACAGATGTTCCATGAGCTCTTTGTTACCTACGTGCGCAATACTTCTGGTCCCTGGCAGTCCTATGATGTATTTACCGCTCCTGTCAACTGGCGTTTGGAAAGCGGCGACCGAATTGAATTCAATATTCGCCCCCAGGGTGAGAATATTCTGGAGCCTTTTGAAATATCCGAGGGGGTGGTCATCCCCGAAGGCGAATACCATTTTGTCCGATACCGGATGGAAGCACAATTTGCAGCCAAACGCCGGCTAAACGGACAGGCTTCCTGGTGGTTTGGATCCTTTTACGATGGCGCTCTGGATGAAATAGAACTTGAACTCAATTGGAACCCAACGGCCCTGCTGGGATTTGAATTCAGCGGATTGTATAACAATGCCCGCCTTCCATGGGGGGATTTTGAGCAAAGCCTCGCGGGGTTACGCGTCCGCTTCAACGTAACTTCAGACCTTCAGCTAAACAGTTATTTGCAATATGATACGGTAAGCCGAACCCTGGGACTTAATGCTCGAATACACTGGATTTTTTCTCCTCTGGGCGAAGTTTTTTTAGTGATCAACCACAACACCCTCGACCGTGAAATGGGCCAGGGCTGGCAGTTGCAGAATCAACAGATTTTGCTCAAAGTCAGGTATAATTTCCGACTGTGATTACCATTATGAAGCCTCTGAACAGCTTTATTCAAATAAAAAAAGCCCGGTATAAAACCGGGCCTCATTAAATAGCGAAAGTTCCACCTAGAAGTGGAAGCCAACCCCAATACCTCCCGAGGAAACGGTACCTCCGGCAAATTCCGCAATGATCCCTATAAAGTCATTGATCTTATATTCCACACCGGCATGGATGTTCAGGCTGAAATCGTCATCTCCGTCCCCCGTAATAAAGCCAGCATCAACACCAGCCCAGATATCCCAGGGCTCTGCCAGGCCAAAAAGGCTGTCGAAATAATAATCCGCTCTACCTCCAAGGCCCAGGTTGTTGTCTCCGCTGAACCAAACCCGCGCCGCTGGCGAGACGGTCAGGCTGGGAGCCACCTGGAACTCATAGTGTGCCGCCAGGCTGGAATTATCCCCGAATTTTACAAAGGCGTTCAGGGCATTTCCATAGTTTTCCTGAGCGAAGACATTGCCTGAAAGGGCTAGAAAAAGGCCTCCGGCTAGTAAAAAGGTCAAAATGTTTTTCATGTTCTCGAATTTAAAGTTTCATAGTTGGATAACATCCAAATGTAAGAAAAATGGGGATTCTTCCATATGTATTTGTTAAATTATTGAAGATCCCATTAGAAGTCCAATCTCAGATTGGGTCTTTTCCCGCAATGTGATTCAGGTCCCTTGATCCACAGGACCATTGGATACACATCTTCCTGAATACAGCACTTCTAATGAAGAATCCTGAGGTATTCCACCCATCTATGGAAAGAATTATTAAAAAACAAGAATTCTGTAACTTCCTCCTTAAACAGGCCGTGAGGTGAATCAAGCAGGACTTCAATTTCCTGGCAATTCTTCTGATCGCGAAGGTTCTTATAATTTTAGAACAATCCGTATCTTC